>JAJDNL010000289.1 GCA_022340745.1 Deltaproteobacteria bacterium | reverse complement strand
CTTTTGCCCGCTTTGCCAGGTGCGATAAAAATAAAGGGCGTATTTGCCATTGTATTCTATCAATCGATACTTAATATAGTTCTTGTCCGCACCTTTGAGGGTTGTTCTGGTATAACGACCCTCCCATGTTCCCATCAATAGGGGAGCTGGCTTCTGAATTACCTCGCAAAAAACATCAGGTTGTTCTAAGTCTGAGAATGATTTGCCTCCCTTCATCCCACAGCCAACGAAAATAAGGATGAATATGAAGAAAATAATGAGTTTTTTCACGGCAGTCTCCTCGGTCATGGCAAAGGTTACGTTACATCCCTTAATCTACACTTCCACATAAGAAAACCCAACCCAAGACTTGGGGTTGGGTTTTCTTATTAAGATCCTCTATTATCCTTCCATTCCCGGAAAGATGTCATAGACATAATCGTGGGCATCCAAGGCGGATTTGTCCAGCGTGCCTGCTTGAACGGACTTGACCACTTCCTCACGTGATGGACTGAAGATCGCCTCGAAAAGCTGTTCACGCTTCTGCTCGTTCGCCGGCCCTAGGACAAAGAGCACCCGGGCGCTGTGCTGGATGTAGCGCGGCGCAAGCAACTGGCGCTTCAAGAGCTCCATGATAACCGGCGCCTTGGCACGGTCAAAGCGGCCAGGATTGCCGAGGCGGTCCAGCTCGGCGAAGAGCTCATACGTCCATTCGTTGTGGTAGTCCCACAACCTCTGGAACAACTCCTTGGTGAAGGGTGTCCCGGCTTTGACCTCGAAGGCGTCTTCAGCCGGATTGAGCCCATCCTCGGTGAGGGCCGGCCGTTTGAGGTAGCCGTCCTTGGTGATGACGGCTTGATGATGGAGCAAGGTCCACAGCCATGACACATCGATCCGGTAGGTGGCGAGATCATTCATGAAACGCAGGCAAAGCTCGTAGTCGTCGATGGCGGCAGCAAAGTTCCCGTTGAGAATCTGGAAGCCGTAGTTCGCCGCCATGTAGAAGGCGTGCTGGATGTGCTCGACGGTGATCTCACCCTGCGGTACGCCGTAGATACTGTCCCATAGTTCTTGGCTGAAGAGTTTCTCCGGTTCGCTGAACATTTCCCTGGTGACGACCCAAGGTGTGATCTTGCCCTGCGGGTTCAACAAGTCGCGGGATTGCAGCAGCCGCCGCTCTTCGTCCACGAGACCACTGGCAACCGTCGGCACCGGTTTGCCTTTTACTTCCACCTCCTCTGGTGGCGCGTCGAGGATCGCCTGAAGCTTCGTCACGGGAGCCTGCAACGGTTCGTTGCCCGCGGCGACGTAGGACGGTTCGGGGCTGGCAACCCAGCTCTGCCGATAGGTATCGTAGAGTCGTCCCTTCACCTTTCCGTCCAGGATGTCTTCCAGGGTAGGCTGTCCACCTTCGGGCAGCGGCTCCTCGGGTACAAAGACAAGACCAAGCAATCGCTCTCGCACCTTGTCGATTACCATTCCACGCAGGGCCACCGGATTATACTGGGAGCGGCCGTAGGGATCAGCCGGCTGGTAGATCATTACCGCCGCCATCCCGCCAATGGGAGCCCCCTGGCTGAGCTCGCCATTCTTCATACCGGCCATCAGCATCATCAGCGCGTTGTACCGCTGATAGGCAATCATGTTCGGGGAGGCCATGCCGATGGACTGTGGATCAGGAAACACGCCCTGCGGGTCGTCCTTCCACATCTCAATGATGCTGGCAAGGTAGTCCCAACGGCCGACGTTGGTCCCAAGGAGTCGGCGTCGCCAAACCCAGGCGTTCACGGGCAAGAAGCGGCCCGCATTCCCCTCCTCATAGAGGACTTTGATCTTGATGGTACCAGGCTGGACGCCGATCAAGCCTTCCACCCGTGCCAGGAGCTTTTCCACAATGAGAGCTTCCTGGGGGGTCTGAATCTTCGGGATGTAGTAGTAGAGGCCGGTGCCGATCCGTGTGAGGGCGTCGTAGTTGTTGAGCGCCCAGAGGAGGGTGATGGGAATCATTCCGTGCACCGGTCGGCCATCGACGGTGATGTGGTCATAGCGCACGTGAATGCTGGGAGGACGAGCGAAGCGGATCGGCCACTGCGCCGGTGGCGCCTGGATTCTGTACTCCCGCGTTTTGCCTTTCTTAACCACCTCATAGGCGCGGTCATTCCAGGTGCCTTTAAAGATCTCTGTGGCGTTTTCCACGGCCGCGAAAATCCCCAGCGGCTGATCTTCGGGAGAGCCGTCTGGCCGGAAATGGGGCGGGGCGGCGTCTTCAAAGTCAGGCATATTCATTGGTGCCGGGCTATTCAAGGCCTTGAAAGCCATGTCCAGCGGGTGCCACGGCCCGGTGAGCTCCAAACCGGGATTCGCCAACGGGTGAGCGTCCTTCGGGATGTCCACTTCGTCGTTGAGCCGCCAGCGGTACTCGCTATCCAGGCCGAGAAAGTTATCAATCAAGCCCTGAACGATCTGGCGATATGTCCAGGACTTCCCGGTTACCGGATCCTCAAAGGTGTCATCCCACTTCGGCCAACCATATTTCTCGCGGACCGCCGCGGGAGAGCGCAGTAGCGCCCGGCGCGCCGTGAGGGCCGTGGCGATCTCGGGATGCAGCTCTTGGGCGAGTGCGGCGATCTCCTGTTCCACATTGACTTCTCGGCCATTTATTTTCTTGGTTCCGAAGAGCCCTGGGAAGCTCTGGCGAATGTCCTCGCGGATCGTGGCCTTGGACACACGAGTCCCTGCCGATGCCGAACGCTCCGTGCCTGTGCTCATAGCCGTCTCCTTGTCTTTAGACGTTTATCGGACCGCAAAGTTTAGATGTCATCTTATGATAAGAACCGGCTTTTGCATGTTTGTCAAGTATCCCTCAGCTGGGACTGGAATTTCAGAGTATGAGTTATCGAATCGGCCCGCTCTCGTCTCCCTCATAAAGCTAAATGAAAGAAGGTAGATAAAAAGGGGATATAACTTAGCAGTGACTAATCAGTTGCGACAGATGTATAATCATAACTCTCCGAAGGGATCATCGGCAACACATGAAGTACAGCACTAAACTCTGTGTTCTCTAGAAACCTTGAGCGACACGGCTTGAGCGACACGACTTGAGCTCGTCGACAGGTCTCGTCGACAGGTTTCGTCACAGGGGATAAGGCTAGATATTCTGCGTGGGAGGTTAATGTGACACGTTTCGAGGGAAAAGTTGCTTTGGTCACTGGGGGCGGTTCTGGTATTGGCAGGGCCATCGCTTTGGCCTTCGCCCGCGATGGAGCACGGGTGGTGGTTGCAGATGTAGATAACACCAGCGGTGAAGAAACTGCACACGCGGTCTCAGAGGATGGTGGTGAGGCGATATTTCTGCAGGTTGATGTTGGCAATAGGGCGCACGTAGAAGGTATGCTCCACAAGGCTGTTACTACCTACGGAGGACTGGATTGTGCTTGCAACAATGCCGGGATCGCGGGAGTGCAGGCGCGGACCGTGGAGTGCACCGAAGAGAACTGGGATCGCACCCTGTTAATCAATCTCAAGTCCGTATGGTTGTGCATGAAGTGTGAGATTCCTCAGATGCTCAAACAAAAATCCGGAGCCATAGTCAATACATCTTCAGCGGCGGGGCTGATCGGTCTTCCTGGTTGGCCTGCTTACGTGGCCAGCAAGCATGGCGTGATTGGCTTAACGAAAGCAGCGGCACTGGAATACGCCAAAGCCAATATCCGCATAAATGCAGTGTGCCCCAGCATCATCAGAACGGAGATGGCAGAATGTTTCACCGGCGGGGACCGTAAGGTAGAGGACTACATCCTGGCGCAGCAACCTCTGGGTCGTATGGGGACACCAGAAGAGGTGGCTGGAGCGGTGCTGTGGCTTTGCTCTGATGCAGCTTCGTTTGTCACCGGACACGCCTTGGCAGTGGACGGAGGCTTGCTTGCCCGGTGAAATGGATCTGCACCTGTTTACCATTTACCGTTTGCTCTCTTTTACCCTATGCTCCATGCCCCAGGCTATGCTCAGGAGATACCCATCATGAAGAAAATAAAGGTTGCACCAGTCAAGCCCACAGTCTCTTTCAATGTGTTTGAAAAAATTGATATTCGAGTGGGCACCATCCAACGAGTGGAAGACATCGAGGGTGTAGACAAGGTAGTTCGACTCATTGTTGATTTCGGCGATCACGAAAGAACAATTTTGGCTGGGATCAAGCAGGAACGGCAAGATCCAAAAGAGATAGAAGGCAAACAGGCATTGTTTGTTGTTAACCTCGAACCGAGGAAAATGATGGGTGAAGTCTCGGATGGCATGTTGTTTGATATCGGTTACGCAGATGGAATTAGTCCCGCCTTGGCAGTTCCGGAAAAGCAGGTTCCCAACGGTGCCCGGGCGGGATGAGTAGACTGGCCCGGCGTGAAATGAGCTTTTGTCGTATCAAGACTTTTGGGGATTCACCATGGTAATTGTCGGTGTTGATACTGGTGGAACCTTTACCGATTTTGTCTTCAAGGAAGGGGAGCACTGGGGGATCTACAAACTGCTTTCGACCCCTGCCAACCCGGCCTCTGCGGTATTGGCAGGACTGAATCACATTGCTCAGGGGAAACGAAAGCAAATCATCCATGGCTCTACCGTGGCCACCAATGCAATTCTGGAAAGAAAGGGAGCGAAAACGGCTCTTATTACAAACGAGGGTTTTGAAGACGTCATTGAAATTGGCAGGCAGAACCGAAGTCGTCTGTACGACTTGGCCTACCGCAGAGAGCCCCATATTGTCCCGTCGGATCTTAGATTTGGTATCAAGGGAAGAATTCTCCACAACGGTGATGAACATGAACCGCTGAATGTGGAAGAAGCTCAGCGGGTGGCTGAACTGCTCCAAAAGTCTCAGGCAGAGTCCGTGGCAGTTTGTTTTATCTTCTCTTTTGTGAATCCAACCCATGAAAGAAAGATAAAAGAACTGTTGGCGGCCAGGGAAATGGTAGTCTCGCTCTCTCATGAAATTCTGGCTGAATTCCGCGAGTTTGAAAGGACTTCCACAACCGTGCTCAATGCCTACGTCTCCCCCAAGATGCAGAATTACATTGGGCACCTGTCGAGCGAGATGGAGGACGGGGACACCTTGTCTATTATGCAATCGAATGGTGGCAGCATCTCGGCTGAAACCGCCAGGAAGGAATCGGTGCGGACCATCCTGTCAGGTCCTGCGGGCGGGGCCGTTGGAGCCTTAGAGATCGGTAAAATGGCCGGATACACCCAACTCATCACCTTTGACATGGGGGGGACTTCCACAGATGTTAGTCTAACAGATGGAGCGCTTTCCCTCACCGTTGAATCAAAGATTTCCGGTTATCCTATTAAGGTTCCCATGATCGATATTCACACGGTAGGGGCTGGTGGCGGCTCGATTGCCTCCTTGGATGTTGGGGGGTCTCTCAAAGTAGGACCTGAGAGCGCGGGAGCAGATCCAGGTCCCATTTGCTATGGAAAAGGGGATAAAATTACGGTAACGGACGCCAACCTCTACCTAGGTAGGGTGCTTCCTAAACATTTTCTGGGCGGCAGCATGAAGCTGCAGGGCGAAAAACTCGAAAACTTTTTCCAAAAAATGGCAAAAAAGACGGGTCTTTCCACTATGGAGCTCGCCGAGGGCATCCTCTCCGTGGCGAATGCAGCAATGGAAAAGGCCATACGCGTGATCTCGGTGGAAAGGGGCTATGACCCGCGGGAATTCGTGCTTTTTTCTTTCGGTGGAGCGGGGGCCATGCATGCGCCATTTCTTGCCAGGCTTTTGAATATCCCAAACGTTCTTATTCCCCAGCATCCTGGTATTCTGTCTGCCATCGGCATGCTCATGGCTGATGTAATAAAGGACTATTCCGTTACGGTGATGAGAAACCAGCACAACGCCACAGCAGAAGAGCTGTCTGAACTTTTTTCGGATCTCGAGAAAAAGGGAGTCGAAGATCTCTTGAACGAGGGGATTTCTGCAGAGAACGTTCGCTTGGAAAGATACCTGGATATGCGCTATGAGGGGCAGTCTCATGAAATCATCGTTCCATTTGGAGTCCAGTACGTGGAAGATTTCCATGTGCTCCATGAAAAGACCTACGGCCACCGCAACCGAGACAAAAAAGTTGAAATTGTAAACCTCAGGCTGCGAGCTTTGGGCATGCCCGAAAAACCCGAATTCGAAAAGGCAGAAAAAATGGAAGCAAAGCCCCCGGAGGAGGCCTTCCTCGGGGAATGCGAAGTGGTGTTCGACCAAAAATCCACCACGACTCAGGTGATCTCGAGGGACAAACTTTTGAGCGGAAACAAAATAGGTGGCCCAGCAATATTGGTTGAGTATTCCTCAACTATTGTCATCCCGCCTTTCGCAGAGGCGGCAGTGGACGCATATGGAAATGTAATCATGGAGATCTTAGAGTAACTGGAGCACTGGAGGATTGGAGCAATGGAGTAGTGGACAGATGGTGCACCGCAAAATCTCAAATTCCAAGCACCAAATTACAAACAAATCTCAAATTCCAATATTCAATTAACAAAACTGGCTTGGAATTTCTTGTCTTTCCAAGACTCCAACACTCCACTACTCCATCACTCCATCGCACACAGCTCGAGAGATGGAGTTGGATACTGCTTAACACCAAAGCTAGCGGCTCTATCTAACACACCGGGGTTCAATGTGAAAGTAAATCCGATTTTGCTGGAAGTCTTCAAAAACCGATTTTCTTCAATCGCTGAAGAAATGGGTGTCACCCTCAACAGGACAGGTTTCTCCCCCAACATCAAAGAAAGAAGAGACTTCTCCTGCGCCGTTTTTGATCAGCGGGGAGATACCATCGCCCAAGCAGCTCATATCCCGGTTCATCTGGGTTCAATGCCCATGTCGGTCAGGTCTGCCATCGAAAGCGTGTCGTGGGAAGAGGGTGACATGGTTATTTTGAATGATCCCTTCAAGGGTGGCACCCACCTCCCTGATATTACCGTGGTGGCGCCGGTATTTGCCGGCAAAAAAACCCCTTCATTTTACGTTGCCAACAGGGCTCATCACGCCGATGTCGGCGGCATGAGTTCCGGATCAATGCCCCTATCAACGACTATTTTTCAGGAAGGGATCATCATTCCCCCTCTCAAAATCGTTGAAAAGGGTTCCATTAACCTGGCACTCATGAGTTTTTTCTTGAACAATGTCAGAACTCCTGTGGAGAGGGAAGGCGACTTTGCCGCTCAGTTCATGGGCAATACCACAGGGGTGCGCAGAACCCAGGAATTGATCCAGAAGTATACGCTGGAAACCGTGGAATTTTATGCCAGAAGCCTTATGGCCTATGCTGAGCGCGTCACCCGGCACGCCATCAAAGAAATTCCCGACGGCGTCTATGATTTTGAAGATTCTATGGATAATGACGGCTTCAGCGAAGATAGGGTAGGAATCCATGTTTCGGTCACTATCGACGGTGATCAAGCTCTTCTGAATTTTGGCCAATCCAGTCCCCAGGTGAGGGGAAGTATCAATGCGGTATACGCCATCACCCTTTCTGCAGTGCTCTATGTTTTTCGGGCTCTGGTTGAAAGAGATATTCCTACCAATGCCGGCGTACTGAGGCCCATAACCGTGCTGACCCAGGAGGGCTCTATAGTTGATGCTCAGTTTCCGGCGGCTGTGGCTGGTGGGAATGTTGAGACTTCTCAACGGATCGTGGACGTGGTGCTGGGTGCTCTTTCCCAGGCCCTGCCAAAGAAAATCCCGGCGGCTAGTCAGGGTACCATGAACAACGTAACTATTGGGGGAATCGATCCCAGAAACGGTAGACCCTTTGCTTACTATGAAACCATCGGAGGGGGCATGGGGGCTACGGCGAGGGGTGATGGGGAGAGCGGTGTTCATTCCCACATGACCAATACCTTAAACACTCCCATTGAAGCCCTGGAATACAGTTATCCATTTCTGGTCACCGAGTATTCCATTCGTCGCTCCACCGGGGGGGAGGGTCTGCACCAGGGAGGAGATGGTATAGTCAGAGAAATTCAGCTTCACTCTGAGGCGGAAATTACCATTTTATCGGAGCGCAGAAAACTCCCGCCCTACGGTCTTGGTGGCGGTGGACCCGGCGCCGTGGGCAGGAACGTCATTATCCGGGGTGGGGAACGAATGGAAAAACCGGGGAAATTCTCGGCTTCCCTGCAAAAGAACGACATCGTAAGAATCGAAACACCCGGTGGTGGTGGGTATGGTAAGAAAGGAGCCAGTAGGCAGAGAGCATAGGGGAAAGCCAGCAGGCAGGTTGCAGCAGACAGCGGGCAGCCGTTGCAACTAGGCACTCCTTCGACAGGCTCAGGACAAGTAGGAGCTAAACACAGCGGGGCGATACGGCGATGAGAGGCCAGACGACAAACGAAAGTCGGTTCAAAGTACTGAATATCGAACACCAGAACAGGAAACCACAGAATGATGAAGTGATTCCTTCGATATTCGAAATTCCTTGTTCGAAATTCTGCGGTTCAGAGAGGCGGTAGCTTAGATGAAGTCAGTTTTGCTTGCCTTTCTCCTGGATTCTGAGAGAAACTGGCACTCAACGTAGTTATCCATTAGGAAAAGCAATATTGAATCTGAAACACGGGTCTTGGACAGAATGGACAACCGCAATCCCATCTACCTGGCGCCAACCGAAATCATTGACAGCAATCATCCTACGATCCAGGAGTACGCCACTCAAATAACAGATGGCTGTAGTGATCCGGTGGAGCAGGCGATGTTGCTCTATTTGGCAGTGCGTGATGGGGTTCGTTACGATCCCTATACCCCTTTCCACCTGCCGGAGCATTATCGAGCCAGTGCGGTTCTCGAGCGAGGCCGAAGCTTCTGTGTTCCCAAGGTTTCTCTGCTCTGCGCATTGGGCAGAGCCTGCGACATACCCTCACGAGTTGGCTTCGCCACGGTGAAGAACCATCTAGCCACCAGGCAACTCATCGAGTTTCTGGGAAGCAATGTTTTCGTTTACCACGGTTTCGTCGAGTTCTATTTGGAAACAAAATGGGTGAAGGCGACTCCTGCCTTCAACCGGGAGCTCTGTGAAAGGCACAAGGTGGAGCCGTTAGAATTCAATGGGCGGGAGGACTCACTTTTTCACGCTTTCAACCGGGAAAACAAGCAGTACATGGAGTATGTGGAATACCACGGCACCTATGGTGATATCCCCGTTGACGACATCGTCGCCGCCTGGAAAAGAGCATATGGGGTAGAGCGGGTGGAGAAGTGGATTGAGATGTTTGCCCAAAAGGAAGATACTCAATTGGCTGGTTTTGAGAAAGAGGATGTGTGGCAAGGATAAAGGGTGGTCTCTTGATTGTGGTTGCTTCCGTGATCTGCCATGCAATGCCACACAAGGAAAGGATGGACCTCAGAGATGTTAGAGTATTTTCAGGATTTTCATCCAGTTCTTCAGGCTCTCATTGCCACCTGTTTTACCTGGTTTCTGACAGCTCTGGGGGCAGCAGGGGTTTTTTTCACCAAGACCGTGAGCAAGAAGGTACTCGACCCCATGCTCGGCTTTGCCGCTGGCGTAATGATTGCTGCCAGCTACTGGTCGCTGCTGGCCCCAGCTCTTGAGATGTCGGAAGGGCAAAATCTGCCGGTATGGTTCCCGGCTGCCACGGGTTTTCTCTTGGGGGCTGTGTTCTTGCGATTGATCGATAAGGTCCTGCCGCACCTCCACCTCTTCGCTCCCATTGAGGAAGCAGAGGGAATCTCAACTACCTGGAAGCGGACTACCTTGCTCATTCTCGCCATTACCTTGCACAATATTCCCGAAGGTCTGGCTGTGGGTGTTGCCTTCGGGGCCGTCGCTGCAGATCTCCCCTCGGCTACGCTTCCTGCTGCAATCGCGCTGGCCGTGGGCATTGGTATCCAGAACTTTCCTGAAGGGATGGCAGTGTCAATGCCACTGCGCCGAGAGGGAGTATCTCGGTTAAAGAGTTTCTGGTATGGTCAGCTCTCCGCTGTTGTCGAGCCTATTGCGGGTGTAATTGGAGCCGCTGCGGTGCTGATTGCGCGGCCGATTTTGCCGTATGCCCTGGCCTTTGCAGCAGGCGCCATGATTTTCGTGGTAGTGGAGGAGGTGGTACCGGAATCTCAGAGCGGCGGCTATGCGGATCTGGCTACCATGGGCGTCATGGTGGGGTTTACGGTGATGATGATACTGGATGTGGCCTTTGGCTAAGGCAAAGAGATTTTAGAATGTAGATTTTAGATTGCAGATTGGGCATCTGGGCGCTCTAGAATTTGTGAGCTAAAACCTAGAATAAAAACAGGCAACGGCCCGAGAGAGAGCTTAATGAAAGCAGGATCAATACCAGCAGAAATGACCGCCTGTGTATGGCGGGGTGGGTCAACGGTAGAGGTCGAAACCGTGCCCGTGCCTGAAATCGGCGACGGCGAACTGCTGGTTGAGGTGGAAGCCTGTGGACTCTGCCCCACTGACATCAAGAAAATCGATCTGGGCCTGGTGGAACCACCGGTAATCCTTGGCCATGAAATGGCAGGCGTGGTGGTGGCGGCAGGTCAAGGTGTGGCTGCTTTTCTGGGAAAGCGAGTGGCCGTTTATCATCATATACCCTGTCTGCAATGTAGATTGTGTGAATTAGGTCGTTACAGCCAGTGCCCGGGTTATAAAAAAACCGGTACAACAGCGGGATTTGCACCTGCCGGAGGAGGATGGGCTGAATACGTTAAGGTTCTTCCCTGGGTTGTAAGCGGTGGCGGGGTGGTTGAAATTCCAGAACGGTTGCCGGCCAAAGCGGCAATTCTTATGGAACCTCTCAATACCTGTCTCAAATGTACAAAGGCTCTTCCTCATTCGAAAGGCACTGTGGTGATATTGGGTCAGGGACCTGTTGGACTCATGCTTACTGCCCTGATGCACAGAGATGGTTGGGAGGTTGTTGCGGTTGAGCCCCTGCCGGAGAGACAACAAAGGTCTGTCAGGTATGGGGCTAAAGCAGTATTGCATCCCGGCGAAGATCTGCACAAAAAACTCAAGGAGCTTGCTCCACCATTAGGCCCAGACGCTGTCATAGCTGCCACGGACTCCGAAGAAGCGATAAATGGTTCTCTTCATGCTTTGCGCCCCGGCGGGACGCTGATCCTTTTTGCCCACACTCGCGAAGGACAGCAACTGCAGATCGATGCAGGTCAAATCGGTGTTGCCGAGAAGCAAATCATTGGCAGCTATTCTTCCTCAGTGAAGCTCAATGGGCTGACCAAAGAAACCTTGGTTGACCAGCATTTCCCTTGGCAGGAGTTTGTGAGCCATGTGTTTCCGCTCAATGAGATCAACCAGGCCCTCGCTTTGGCGAGACACCCTGAAGGAGATTCACTGAAAGTAGCCGTAACCCCAGATCCAGAGGCAGTGGGTCTGTGAGAAGAAAAGGGAATACTGGAATTTAGATGATGTGAGATGTGAGAAATGAGATGTGAGATGTAAAAGAAAGGATTCTATCGCACATCCCACATCACACATCGAGTGGGCTTGAAAAAAAGGAAGTAGTTAATTATGGATTCAAATGTGCCTGAAAAAATGATGGCCTGTGTGCTTCACGGGAAGGAAGACGTTCGGTTGGAGAGCATACCGGTGCCAGAGTTGCAGCCGGGCGACATCCTCGTTAGGGTGGAGGCGGCTTTGACATGTGGCACCGACTTGAAGGTCTTTCTCCGGGGCTATCATGAACGCATGATTCAGCCGCCATCCGTCTTCGGCCATGAATTTGCCGGTGTGGTAGTAGCCAGTGACAGCGGGCGCTTCTCTGCCGGCACCAGGATAGTAGCGGCCAACTCGGCCCCCTGTAGGGACTGTTATTTCTGTGGCCTGGATAAACCCAATCTCTGTACTGACCTGCTCTTTGCCAACGGGGCCTATGCGGAATATACTCGTGTTCCTGCCAGAATTGTGGAAGAAAATTGTCTCACCATCCCAGCAGATCTTCCGGCGGCCAAGGCGGCGCTGGTGGAGCCACTGGCCTGTGCAGTCAAAGGTGTGGAAGATGTGGCCATACAGGAGGGAGAAAAGGTACTGGTGATCGGTGCCGGGCCTCTCGGCTTGATGCTCGCACGACTCTCAGTGTTGGCAGGTGCAGAGGTCACCGCGGTTGATGACCAATCAGATCGACTTGCCGTCGCTGCTGAACTGGGCGTGGCCAATACTGTTGCCCAAAGGCTCTCGGAGGAGTTGCTCGAGCGACTGCGGGATGAGTACACACCTCACAAGCTGGGTTTTGACTGTGTGATTGAGGCAGTGGGTAAGCCAGAAACCTGGAATCAAGCGGTGGAATTGGTGCGGCCGGGTGGCCGGGTGAACCTTTTCGGCGGCTGTCCACGAGGGACTGAACTGCGTGTCGATACCACCCGCCTCCATTACGACGAGATTCGCATCTATGCCTCTTTCCATCACACCCCTGAGACGGTTCGCAAGGCCCTGGAATTCATTGCAACCTCTCAGGTGCCAGCGTTCACTTTGGTCAGGGAGGGGAGATCTCTTCAGGATTTACCGGAGGTTCTCCAGGAGATGCGCGCAGGAGCGGCTCCTCCGAAGACAGCAGTACTACCTCAACTTTCTGCAGGAGTTCGTCTGTCAGCAGAGGAGTTGGAGACGTTCAGCGGCTGGTAATATAAGTTTAATGGAACAAGCCAAGCATTACCTTGAATTCTACCTGGATTAATACATCCCACCACTGGTACCGTTTTCCTTCCGAGGTCTAATTCTCACCTTGAAAGCCCTATAAAACGGTTCACTGCTCTTCTGTTTCCCGTAGCGGTCGAGTTCGTATCTCTGGCCGTGGACTTTGACCTTGGTATTACCAACGTTTATGGGTTCGAAGCAAATTAGACCCTTCTCCTTATCAATAGAGTATTTGACTACGTTTTCACCTTGGACCCAGACTTCTTCAACATTATAGCCACCACGGGTGGGTTTTCCGGACATAGATAAATTTTGGCAATTCGTGTCACCCATTTTTATGTGGAGAGTTCTCTCCGCAAAACCATCCACTGCACTCAGGGAGGTAAATAAAAGCGCAACAAGGAAAAAAAAGCTTTTTGTTGTTCTGATGTTCATAACTTACCCCTTCTCCTTCAAGATTCCGCAAGTGTATTAACAATATTAATCATTAACCGTCTCAGTTGCTCGTTCTTACAAGATATTGTTAAGAGGAAGGGAAAAATCCTGCTGCAGGAATAACGAATCGCGGCTGCCCTTCTGCAAGTTCAGGACGGGCAAAGCCGCTCCCACAGGATGATGCAATTCATGAAATATCCTGGTTGAGGGGTAAAATTTGGGTTACAGCCAGTATGGGTTTAGAAATAAATAATATGCTCTTCCAGCTCATCAAGGTGCACGTATTGCTCGGGCAGAACTTTGCCGCGTACTGAGATACCTGCTTCGTGGACCGTGTCGGGGCTACCTGACACCAGGGGATGCCACCACTCAAGTTCCTGCCCCAAAGCCAGTCGGCGGTAGGCACAGGTTCCAGGGAGCCACTCCAAATCCGCAGCCTTGGCGGGTGTTATTACCAGGCAGGTTGAGACCAGTTTGATGCGTTCTTCATAAGATGTACAACGGCAGGACCACATATCCAGAAGGCGACAAGCTACATTGGTGTAGTGAACCGCTTTCGTGTCCTTGTACTCCACTTTGTGTAAACAGCATCTGGCGCAGCCATCACAGAGCGATTCCCATTCCTCAGGGGTCATCTCCGTGAGAGATTTGGTTTTCCAAAACGACTCTGGTCGCGAATCCATAGTAGCTGCTTGTTGTCGGCTGAAGAGTTGGTTGTCTGGTGAATGCTAATCGGCAGTAAATTGGATCAATAGTTTCTGGATGATAGGCTATTTGTTCTTGCGGAGTCCAGGGTAAAGTGTTTTCGAGCAGTTTGGACAAATGCTATGGGTGAACTCAGCTTCAGAGCGTGCCCGAATGTAAGACTCAATTTGATTCCAATACCCTGTATCGTCTCTTATCTTCTTGCAGGAGGAGCATATGGGTAGCAAGCCACTCAGCGTTTTTACCGTAGCGAGAGCGCTTTGAAGTTCGTTAACCAGTTTTTCTTTCTCCTTGATCAATTCTCGGAGATGAAGATGCGTGCGAACTCGGGCGCAAACTTCCTCTTGGCTGAAAGGTTTGCAGATATAATCGACTCCACCACACTGAAAACCTTGCTTTATATCTTCAGAGTCTTGGCTCACCGTAAGAAAAATTACCGGCGTATCACTGGTGGCATCATTTTTCTTAAGTTGACGGCAGGTTTCGAATCCGTCAATACCATCCATACGGACGTCCATTAGAATCAAGTCGGGAAGAAAACTCTCAACAATCTTGAGCGCTTCTTCCCCGCATGATGCCATGGCCAGGGTAAACCCTTCCGACTCCAAAGCCAAGGCAAGCGCACTAATATTTTCGGGGATATCATCTACAATGAGAATCTTCATGTTCTCTGGACTGGTAGCATTTTCTTGCCGCATAAGGTCGCCCCTTACTGTTCCGCACCAATTTGTTCCCAGGCTTATGGTAATGTTATCCTTGGGCTATGGGCGCTCTTTGCACTGCCATGAAAGTAATGTCGTCAGATGGCTTGGCCGTTCCTATGTGGGCAAACAAATCGGATTCGAGACGCTCCAAGAGGACGGATGCAGAAGGCGCGGGCTGCTGTAGCAATGAAAGCAATCGTTTCCTCGTAAAAAGTTCGCCACTCGGTGCATGGGCCTCAGTAACCCCGTCGGTATAGCCAATGAGGATGTCTCCCGGCTGGAGCTGAGCCTGTCCGGTCTTAAATTGTATACATGGCATTACGCCCACCGCAGGTCCTGTGGGAGTTAAACTCTGCACTTTGCCAGTTGGATCGACAATAAGAAGGGGTTCGTGTCCCCCATTGATATAAACCAGAGATCCAGTTTTAGGATTGAGCACACCAAGAAAGACGGTGGCAAACATACACGTGTGGCCGTGTTCTTTCGCGATATATTCATTGGTAAGAGAGATGGCGCTGAGAGCGCAGAGTTGCTCCTTATCCTTCAGCCCTTGATCTTCACTTTCCTGGCCTAGATCATGGACCCTTGCGGGGATGGAGAAACCGGGGAACTGTGTTTCTCCAGAAAAAACGCGAATCAGTGTTCGGATTAAGGACATGAAAATGGCAGATCCCATGCCCTTATCGCAGACATCGGCAATCACCAGTCCCAGATAGCCGCCCGGAAGCCAGAAAGCGTCATAGAAATCACCAGTTGCTTCAGATGCGGGATGAAGCGAAGTAATAATCTCCCAATCGGGAAGAGTGGGCAACTGGCTGGGGAAGAGAGTTCGCTGCATTTCACGAAATTTGTCTAGTTCAAGCTCAGTCGCCACTATACGCTCAGTGTCAAAGCCATCGCCTGAACTGGAGGGGTGCTGGCTTTTTGGTCCGGCCTTGAAGAAGGCTGAGGCTTGGCAGTCCCCTTCAATCTTCTGAGTCTCCATCATTGATCTTGGGTTGGGGAAGTGGTCCCCTTGGTAAAGGCGAAGAGAAACCCTTCCCATCCGCAGCTTGTCTCCATTGCGGAGAGTCATTTTGTGCACTTTTTCTCCGTTGACCAAACTCCTGTTGCTGCTGCCGAGATCTTCAAACACAGGCGATCCATTTAATATCTGGATTACAGCATGGCGTCTGGATACACTGGAATCAGGGATTTCGACGTCATTATCAGGGGCCCTGCCGATGGTCAGTCGCTTCTCCAAAGGGAAGACTCTGCCCTCATTTAATCCGTTTTCCACGATCACGTAATATTTCATTGTCCCCTTGCCCCCATGTCTACTTTGAAATCTCCCCGAAGAAAAGTCGCGGCCTCCACGTCGATGATTGCATACGGACCACAGCAGACTCAAAGTATAGATGATAATGAAAGAATCATGCCAAACAGTGGCTGAATAATGACGATATATAAAAAAAGTAAGTACAGAGCTAATGCTCAAAAGAATGTTGCTAGATGATAACAGTCCCACCAATAACATCAGACAAGGAGTCGCACATATCTTACGTTGTGGCAGTAGCTTACAGCCATCAGCTTTCAATGCCAGTTATATTCGTAGCGGTTTGCAGAGTTTCTGTTGTCAACAAAGGAATGTGTTTCAAATAAATCCTTACTAATACTATGGGGAATATGAGGTCAAAACTATAGTCCCAGGTTGTAAGAAAGATGACAAAACCCTCAACTCCAAACCCGGTCGGCCTGAAGGACAATAGATCATGACTGCTGAGGGAATCGAGCCCGTATATTTCATGAATTACTTGCTGCGACCACGGATATGGCCGTCCTTCCTGGCGTCCTTGGGTGTTGGCCCCTGCGACGTACCGTTCGGGTACGCCTCGGAACCAACACCCTGCGGTTGCCCGGTGGCACGACCATCTTTGTGGTCTCGCGACAGCAATTGAAGCTCCCCGCAGCTTGCTGCAGGGAGTCTTCGAAATGGAAGGTACTTAGACCATTTTATTGTAGTTCGCTCGCTAACTCCGTAGCCAAGACTTGTCGACGAGCTCAAGTCGTGTCGCTCAAGTCGTGTCGCTACGGGGGCTGCGCTCGCGAGAGCATTTTCATGAAATATACGGGCTAGTGGTAAAGAATCAGGGGAGGAGAAAGAGGAAGTCTTTCGTTGATGTAGAAGATTTCAGCAACTGTCACACTCTGGTTCCGTTTTCTACAATATCAGTTATGATTGCTCGGCCATGTGCTGATAACTCAGTGAACTGAATCCCCATTCCGTGACAGCTTGCCTGGCCATCGAGGCAGTGGACGTTTGATCTGACTACCTTTCCCAAGGCCACTAACGTTGGACTTGACGGGGAGGCCCTGAACTGCATTTCGAGGCTCTCTTCGAGCCCTAATGGCTTCTTGCAGCAAATGAAAGCGCCGCCAATACTTATATCTATTATCTTTCCCACCATCGTTCCCTGGGTGCTTTTCAACATTACCGGACACCCCAGAAGCGCTCTAGCACATTGCCGTCTTTCCACAACTATATGCGCGTTTTCCAACAAAGACCCCATCTCCCGTTTTCTACCTCATCTGTATCCACAAATGTCACAAATGATTTTATGTGGTTTGTAGGTGGAACGATAAAGCGACATACCAACCAGTACGCTGCAAGCTGTATATCCTTCCAGTCTTGGCATTACTGCATAGCCTAAGCAAGATTTGTGCTAAGAACAGGACAATTATGATTGCTCGGGTTGTTCAGTATGGAGAGGCAAAAAAAGAGAAAAGCCCCAATCGGAAGGGAATCAAGAAGAGGGAAGGTTCAACTGTTCTCCGTGGTTTCTCTCGGTACTTTAAGATTTTTTTTAATATCCTACTGGTATTCGTGACATGATGAAGCTTATAATTAAAAATCTAACCCAAACACCACAGGAACGCTCCTAGGTAGTCGCAATGGAAACGAATGATACAAGACTTGCCCGTCAACTTAAAATTGTGACCTTCTTTCCGGTGGGAGCTGGAACGTTCATGGCACTTTCTATCTTTCTCATTCAGTACTGGACGTGGTTCCAAACCGGCGAATGGCCAGGTATGCCTCTAGCCCAGTTCGTGCCACAATCCCTGGTTCAATGGGCAGCTGCAAGAGAAGGGGGACTGCTGGGGTTAAAAGAAACGGTTCTTGCTGCCTTGTCAATCCATGCCTCTGTATGGTTTTTTGTGACTGGCTGCGTTATTACTTTTATATTGTTCGAATTGACAAAGCCGTTGTTAAGGGACTGAAAATGCTCCAGCGAGCGCACTCCCCGTAGCGACACGACTTGAGCGACACGACCTGAGCGACACGACTTGAGCGACACGACTTGAGCGACACGACCTGAGCTCGTCGACAGGTCTTACTGCAGGGAGCTTCAATCTGCGAAAGCGAGGTGTCAAATGGCGAAGAATCCCAGAAGTGGGAAACAGAAGCGCAAAGAGAAGGGGAAAGAAAGGGGGAAGTACTGGGCAGAGGTAGTAAAGGAACAGACCAAGAAAGAGGAGGCGAAAGAAGCGAAAGAGAAAAGAGAGAAAGCGAAAAAAGAAAAAGAGGAACAGGCAGAAGAGGAACAGGTAAAGGAAGCAGAACCTGAAGAGTAAGCAGGCCAGTAGAAAGCTGGGCTATAATTGAAGCATCTTTATGAATCGTCCCCCGGCTCTCGCAGCAGCGAAATAAGTCGATCTGGATAATCCGTGATGATGCCGTCCACTCCCAGTTCGAGCAGCCGCTGCATATCCATGGTCTCATTGATGGTCCAGACATGAACCGCGAGATTAAGATCGTGGGCGGTCTTCACAAATCTCTTCGTTAGCACCCGCAGTCCATTACTATGTTCAGGGATTTGGAAAGCTTGAAAGCCAGACCTGTATAACCCTCCAAAGAAGACCAAATTCATTAGGACAAATAGGGCCACTTCCCCAGTGCCAGCGGAGGTGGTGACTTCAGGACACCCTCGTCTAAATGCTTTGAGCACTTTCGAGCTGAACGAAGCCACCATCACTTTGTCAACCATATCGAAGGTTCGAATTGTCTTGCAAAGTGAGGCAACCAGCGAAGGTTTCTCCTGTTTGATATCTATATTTATGCGTACAGTGGGGAGGGCAGTGCAAAGCTCCTCCAGTGTCGGCACCGTGATGCCACTTCCTCGAAACGGGAAGGTTTGGCCACCATCTGCTGACCAGTTGTAGCCTGCGTCCAACGTCTTAAGTTCCTCCAAGGTAAATGAACTAATCGGCCCCGAACCGTTGGTGGTGCGGTCAACGGTGCTGTCATGCATCAAGACCAGAATATTATCGGCGGTGCCCTGTATTTCTGTCTCTAGCACGTCTACCCCTAAATCCACTGCCCGCTCAAAACTATGCATGGTGTTCTCAGGCCATAAGCCAGCCCCGCCGCGGTGAGCCATTACCAGCGGACGACGTTGGATCTTCACTGCAAAGGGGGTGTCGGTGGCTGATTGGCTGAATGCCATTATATTTAGTCCTGGAAACCTGAGCCTCTCACAATGATGAAGGTTTCAGGTTTCAGTGCTCAGCAGCTATTTTTCTTTTGTCTGACACCTGAGACCTGAGACCTGACACCTGACTTCCTTCTTTATCCCAATACCTGGCGAAACCGTCTGTAGCGTTTGTCCAGTGCCTGATTCGCCTGAGGCTTGAACACCCGGCCCCGACCTGGCTTGAGCCAGCGCGGGGGAGATCCTGCAGCGAGCCAGGCAATACCCCGACAGGTGGCCTCAGTCTCAGCGGGACGGTAAACAGGTAGATGGGTCAAGGAAGCCAACCTTTGACACAAGCCGTCAAAACGCGCCAATCCACCGCTGACCTGAAGTCTGCTGACAGCCAGGCCGGCCTCTCCCATAGCTTCGAGATTGGCTTGCAGCATGAATACTATACTCTCGGCGACAGCCACAGCCCGCTGCCATGGCTCACCATCGCCCAGCAAGGTGGGTGATGGACCTGATTGCCACCAGGGTGATCCCAAACCACCGATGGTGTTGATAAACAGGGGTGGTTCATTTTCGCGAGATAGCCAGGTGGAAAGATCAGCGGTGATAGTAGACAAATCCCACTTCCTCGCCGCCCAATCCAGCGCAGCTCCTGCACCGTTGACAGTCCCTTCTATTATATATTCGCCCCAATCCTTTGCGCTTCTAGCCAGCCCGCTCAACAGAGCAGGTTGGCGTATGATTTCTGTGCCGGTCGGAATAAGAATAAAGGCGCCGGTACCGATATTGACGATGGCAGTGTTGGAACGTGGTCTCCCTAGACTATAGATGGCTGAAGTCTGGTCGCCATTAACCGCCGTCATGGGTATATCAGCCGTGCGCAAAAAACCATAATGATGGCAGATAGGTCGGCAAAG
The DNA here is from genome assembly GCA_022340745.1 of Deltaproteobacteria bacterium. Classification (GTDB taxonomy): domain Bacteria; phylum Desulfobacterota; class Syntrophobacteria; order BM002; family BM002; genus BM002. The sequence continues at coordinate 7,725 of JAJDNL010000289.1, read as the reverse complement.
GGGGAGGGTTTCCAGCGGCACACCGAACAGATCCAATAGCCAGGGATCCCAGTCGCGAGATTGTAAGTTCCACAACTGGGTGCGGGAGGCATTGGCGTGATCCACCAAAAAAGGTTGATCTTGCAGCAAGTGAAACAACAAAAAGCTGGCCAGGGGGCCAAAGGCCAGAGAGCTTTCATGCATGGCTTGTTTTACCGCAGGCAGATGATCAAGATACCAACGCAATTTGCTGGCACCATAGTGCGGCGAGAGTTGCAGCCCGGTTTGCTCTTTTATTTTGTCGGCATGATCGTTAAATCTACTCAACCACCCTGCGGCACGGCGGTCCTGCCAGCTCAACAAGGGGCCAAGTGGCTCGCCGGTGCGCTTGTCCCATGCAACCACGCTGGATCGTTGTGTGGCCAGCCCGGCACAAGACACACCCAAACGTCGCACCTGAGAGTTAGTTAGAACGGTTTGCACCACCTCATGTACAGAGGCCAGTATTTCATTTGCATCTTGTTCAACCAGCTCTAAACCGTTCCTTTGCAACGAGACAACGCATGAAGCCGAGGTCAGAACCCTTCCATTTTCATTCAAGGCCAACGCCCGGGTGGATAGGGTACCTTGGTCAATTACCAAAGTCAGGGGTTGGTTTGGAGCTGTGTTTTGTCTGCCCTTCGTCAACGGCTGTCCCTGTTTTCAGTAGCCCGGATATTTCATGAATGACCTGCTGCGACCACGAAACTGGGAACCCGCTTGCGGGACTGAGCGGAGCGCAGCGAGCGCGAATTATATGGCCGTCCTTCCTGGCGTCCTCGGATGTCGGCCCCTGCGATGTACCGTTCAGGTACGCCTCGGGACCAATCCCGCGGTACCGCGGGACGAGTTGCCAGGTGGCACGTCCATCTTCGCGGTCTCGCGACAGCAATTGAAGATCCCTTCAGCGCGCTGCAGGGAGTCTTCGAAATGTAAGGTATTTATACCATTTTATTGTAGTTCGCTCGCTAACCCGCGTCTCGCTCGAAAAGCGGGACTACGGGTCTGCGCTCGCTGGAGCATTTTCGTGAAATATCCGGGCTAATTTAGATACGTCCTGGCCCCGACATATCGAGTCCTGAAATATTTTTTTGTAAGGCGTTCGGTCCGTATTTTCTTGCCCCTACGCGGAGCGTGAATAAATTTACCGTTGCCCACATAAATGCCGACATGGGAGACCCTCCTGCCACCGGAAGTGGCAAAAAAGACCAAATCTCCCCGGGACAGCTGTTCTTTCCTGATAGGCGTTCCAACCCGGTATTGTTCTCTGGATGACCGCGGCAAATTCAATCCATTCAGTTGATAGACGGCCATGGTCAGACCGCTGCAGTCAAACCCCTCTCGTCGGGAAGAACCGCCCCACTTGTAAGGAATACCAATAAATTTCCTTGCGGTTCCCACAATTTCATTTCTGAGATAGCTCGTGCCGCCGCGCGCTCTCTGTTTTGCAACGGCATACTCGTTGGGGCTGACCAGGTAATATTCGTCTATTATTCCTGCAGCCAGAACAGCCTCTGCTTTCTTGCGGGCGGCATTTTTGGTTGGGAAATTACCAAAACGGACTTTGTAGAGTCCTGTTGAGTGAACAAAATAGTAGGCATCGAGTCCGTGCCGCTCGAGAGCTTCACTCAGACGAACCGCATTGTCCACGTTTGCAAAAGCTCCAACTTGAATGGAGTAGCCAAGCCTGGCTATCGTCTTCTGTGGGTAAGCTGGCCCTGAATCGTAAGGGATCCTAGCTTTTCCTCCACAAGAGACGCACAAGATGATGGCTAGAAAGGCGAGAAAGGTGAGACCCAGATAATTTATGATTGCAGATTGTAGATTGCAGATTGAGGTGTATGCATCCTTTGCCGAGAGGTTTTGAGCTTTTAGATATGAAATCAGCATTCTAAAATCTACAATGGCCGGGCTCAATTACTCCGGCGGCTTCTCAATTGAAGGAAAGATTACTGAATGCCTGTCTAGAAGTTGCTCAAAGTCCCTGGAGCCCGGCTTGGTACTCAAAGGGGCTAGGACGGAGAAATGTCATCGTCAGCCGTCTCTTCTTCCATGGCACGAAGGAATTCTTTCTCTAAAACTTTCACTTCCTCCATTCTGCTGGGCTCAAGATATGTTTTGTAGATGATGTCATCTTGCTGTAGAGGTTTCTGGAGCAATCCTTGCTCAAGGAGTGACAAAGATTCGATGGATTTGTCACAGACAGGATAGCCCCTATCATCAATACTGATTGACGATTCGAAAGATACCCTGGATATGTTGTTGATATCCACCAGTTTGATTTCTCCTGACGGGGTAAGGAGCAGGTTACCAATGCCGGCAAGATCCGGCACATGTTTGGCCTCCAGAATCATTTTCTTGATTTTTCCTATGAAGGTTTCAGACTTTTGCCGGACTTCACGAACCCAACTGTCGCCGAGACTTTCTGCATCTTCAAATGTTTCAAAGCTGATTCGACGCAAAATAGAAATCAAGTGGCTGTCGTCCAATTGGTCCCAAGGATCTAGGATTGCACCTTGAATGAACTCCTGAAGGCCGCACAGGATGAGTTCGCGTTTTCCATTTAATTCGTAATCCACAAGGAATTCATTGGATTTGGCAAAATTTTCCGGGCCCAAGTATGACTCGATGGTTTTAACTCTTTCTATTTCCTCCCTGGCTTCTTGCAGGTTCTTGAATCTCGTTCTGAATATCCTCAGCATTTTCAAAGGCTCTGCCCTGGGGTACCACTTAGCCCCGTCGATGATCACCCCATTCTTCTCATTTTCCACATCCTCTTGGCTCAACACTTCAAGGATATGAGAGCGTAGTCCTTGGCGGTAATGCCTCCGGTAGATATAAGCGCCAGGTTCCCTGATAAAGTTCAGCTTCAAAACATCTTCTTGATTCAGGTAAAGTTTGTCTCTGACGTCTTCTTGCATGTGATTGATCCTTTGGCTTTTTGAACCACTTGGGAAGAGCTAGGACTTAATAGAAAGTAACCTCGTCAAGCCATATGGTAGCCCCCTGGCCACGTTCAAAAATTCCTTCAGGTATTACCCAATCGAGTTTTTCGACATTATTTAGTTGAAGTATCTGATTCGTACCCAACTTTTGAGCGCGGCCTTTGTGGATCGAGAGTGCATTGAAGGGGATACGAGCTTCTTTCCAGTACTCTGTCACGCGTATAATATGAAACCAATTTTCCTCATACGTGGAGTCTTCTTGACTGTCACTTACCTGAAACCAAACTGCGAGGTTTCTATCGGCTTTTAAGTAAAATTTTATCCCCGAGTAGCCGGTAAGATCTCGTTTGAGTCGATTGCTTATCTTGGCATGTATTGCCCGGTTCTTGAACTTCGCAACTTTTTTGATACCCAACTTGAAATCCATGGCCAGAGATCTGCTGGTGCCGTTGGCGCCCTGTTTCTCGTCAACATAAACTTTTTGGTAGCCTCCTTTACCGGTTCTACGGTTACGTTCAGTGCCGAGAATCCATCCAGCCAGAACAGAGGCTTGATCTTCAAAGCTGCCATCAATATTCTTGATTTCCCGAAAGGATTCAGTTTTTAATTCTTGCAACCGTCCTTTTCGGTTGAAAGCCGATGTTATCAGGCCGGATTCTGTATTTATTAGCCTTAAGTTAACGTTCCACTCATCTCCTGTTGCTGCCAGAGTGCCGGTCAAGAGAATGTCAGCGCCAAGAAGTTTGCCAACCTTCTTGGCACCCGCGGGATCAGTTAGGCCAAGTTGGCTCAATTTTAATTCATCCAGGACAGATTTCAATTTCAGCCGCTCGACTACGTTAAATTGACCTGAATTCACCAGAGCTGTGGTGATGTCTTCCTGCACATATTTGCCAACCTCTCGGTTTCTTCCCATTATTACTTCAAAATCCTTGATGGCGATTATTTTCCTGTCGAGAAAGATTTGCACTTCGTCCCCGGGTTGAAAATTATGAGATTTTTCGAGAACCTTGAGTAATATATCATTCCCTATGATTCTCATGACTTCGACTCTCGATTGGTCTACCTTGGTTTTCTGTCCTTCCAAAAGATAAGTTTTTTCTATTACCTCTTGAGCGAGTTGGAGTGCGAGCTTGACCTCTCCTTCAAATAGTACCGGTTTCTCGACTTTTATGGTGACTATATTTCCCTGCACATTGATCACCTCTGCGGGAAGATAGAATACGGTTTTCATTGCAGGCTCCTGAATGACTCCCTTCTCAGCAGGGGGCCGGCAGCTCAGCAGCACCATGAAAATAAGGCACAATAGGAAAAGGTTCGCATGGTTCCTCATCGTTCTCTCCAGGCGCAGCGAAAATCAGATGCAATGCAGCAGTACGTACGGCCTGCGACCAGCAACCAAAAGGAAAAAAGCGCTCGTGTCTTTAATAATACACTTAGATAGGATAGAGGTGTAGTCTGTTTAATGTCAAGTACTGAACAAGATTACAGATTTAAGATTCATGATCTCAGATTGCAGATTTCAAAATACCGCAATCTGCAATCTAACTTAAACTCTTATCCCCAAATCTTCTAGTTCTTTCATTATCAGACTGTCCCAACCTCGATTTGCTTTGGGATTGGCCGGGCTTGGGTGGGTGATAGTACCGATTCTTCCCTCGAGCCCTGTTAGCGCAGCCTGGGCCCGTTCACCAGCAAATCGTCCCACTCCGACCACATAACGTGGCCTGAGCCACTGGATAGTCCGACGGAGCGCTCGATCACAGACCTCGAGTAAGGGTTTCTTTTCAACAGCCTGTAGGTTATTTGGAGTCCTGTTGCGGCCACTCGATTCAATGAAAAGCAGTGGGCAGTAGTTGATTACGAAAAACCGGGCGAAGAACTGCTCTGGTGTAACAAATGTTTCTTGAGCCCAACCCCACAGCCGTCTACCGCTGACTTCACTTTTTGGACATGCAAAACCCTGGACCGGCCGTTTAGGATGTATTTCAGCGGGCGTGCCCACGGGTGCCTGAATGCGCAACCACTTCTTAACCGTCGGCACCTCACCAAAAGGAACGCCCGTTTGCGCCATCCCCCATGGTCCCGGATTCATCCCGAGGAGCACAATCTCTTTCGGGCGAGTTGCATAGAGTTCAAGATATCGATCATATGGTTTTCTGGCGTATTCCAGGGGGTTGTAAACGTGGGTAACAGGAGGGCCGAAGCGTAAAGGCCGGAGCTCATCTAGCAAAGCATCGGTTATGGTGAAAAGATCCATAGGCACTTGTAATTTCGAATTTCGGATTGCGAATTTAAGAATCTGAATTCTTACGACCTTCCCTCACTCTGCATTCTAAAATCTACAATCTCAAATCCTAAATGTCTCCAATTTTAAGGATTCTCCCCTCACTGCGTCGCGGACGCTGTCCGGTCCAGTCCAATAATTCTCCTCCCCTCTTATGGACGAAATACTCACCTATTTCCTCAAAGGGTGGTCTCCCTGGGTCGGCGATCAGCACCAGCCGAACGCCTGCACGCACGGCTCGAAGAACAAGCCTCTTTATGGGCTGCGCCAGTTCATCCCAGAAGCAAATATCGGCGCCGAGCAAAGCGTCCACCTCCTGGAGATGGTTACCTCTCAGCCCGTCGTACCCTTTCTTTAAAGTGGAAATTTCTACTTGGTTAATCTCGGCGTGTAACTGCAGAAAAGGGAAAACTTCAGAATCGATGTCGACGCCTGTTACTCTGGCACCGTATTCCTTGGCGCAATAGATTCCCAGCAATCCCCAACCGCATCCCACCTCCATGACGTTGGCACCCTCTGGAAATCCTCGCCGGTTCAGGTAATCCATCAATAGCCAGCTTGACTTCCAGAGTTTGTTGCCATGAACTGATGGGGAGTTAAGCCTCTTGAGTTTCCGGACCTCCGGATGGTGTGACAGAAGGAGTCGTACCCCATAGGCTTTTCTATATGTCCTTCGGGATCTGCTCATTGTTTCCACGGTAAAGATGTAACCCGGATACTTCATAAAATAACCGGGTTAAACTTCAATCGGTGGTGAGGAACTGTCCGAGGTTTGAAATGGTTATGGTTCTTGGAAGAGTATGTCGAAGGGTGCGAGCAAAAATAGCAGGCTCAACCAAACCCCTCTGTGGGTCGACCAAAGCAACTTTCTCTACACCTGGCTTGTCTTCTTTATAGCTCTTTGTTGTTGAGTAATATCTGCTTTTTGTAGAGCTCGATTTGTTTTTCCAAGTATGCGACCAATTGTGAATAATCCTCTATTTCAATGCTCCAAACTCCATACTTGGTGGCATCTATGACATCCTTGTAATTGCTGAATCTCAGGATCTCACTTGGGAGTTGACCATACTCATTTTGCGCTGACTCGACTTTTCGAAGCAATCGAGTGAAAATGTGCAGCATCTGCCTATCCCAGATGTAGAAGTCGTTTAGATTCGTCGGAACAAGGTCGGCTGGCAGATTGCTTGCCTTCAAGGCCTCGTAAAAGCGAGCGTATGTCGCTTGATGGTGAGGTGACAACCTCATTTTATAGAGGAGACGAACGTCGTTTCTGGTCCTGACCGGGGCAAATTCTTTCTGGAATTTTCCGATCTCCTCGGTAATTTCTTCAACCACGCGTCGATCTCTGGTGATGTAGGAAATGTCTTCGGCGATTCTCGCAGTTTCCAATGAAATCTTGTCGATTGATTTTTGTGTTTTTTCATCAAGATGGGCAAGGGCTTGGACAAGCTTTGCCTCGACCTTGGTAGGCGCCGCAGGAATCATATTGGCAGCACTTTTTACGCTCTTGACTGAGTAGAAGGAGATCACTGATACACTTATGACAAGGGAAAGCACTACAACCGCGAGGGATACCCCAAAAAGCCAGAGACCCTGACTCTTCATTTGACGCACGAGATCCTGTTGGGGTTCCTTGAATAACTCTTTGATCAACGGAGCGTAATTCGAACTCTCCCGTGCCTCCACCTGACCAAGCTTTTTCAGAGCCTCCGCGTGTTGCTCTTCCGCATTTTTTACTCTTTGTTCTGCCTTGGTAGCCTGTTCCTCCGCTTCCGCTTTTTGCTTCTCCAGGTCGTCTATCCGCTTCTTAAATGAATCCACATACTGGGTGATCGAAGAAGCATGGTCTTTCATACCCTCCAGCGCTTCCTCTATTTTCTCATCTTTTTTTTCGGGCATGTTATCTCCTTGCGCCGGTTGCAGTTGAGCAGGTTATTTTTCCTGTTTCACCCTACGACCAAGATGGTCACCGTGTATGTAATCCCAAAATAGTAGATGGAGCCAAACTGAATTGTGTGTATTGGATAACACAGCACAAAGACTGGGGCAAGAGAAAAAACAGGCCTACCGTGATGAGAGTTGGCATGGGGCATGGAGAAAGAAGCGAGAAGGGATGTAAGCTGCAATTTGCAGTGGTCCAGATGACCGTGATCTACCAATTTTTTCATTGAAGCTCACTTCTGTCAACCAAGTTGACATCAGATCGTCAACCCAGTTGGCGCTACCTAACTCCCCTGAAATAAACAATGTTTTGACCATCATAAGAAAAAACTGTCAACTCAGTTGACGTTTTCTCAGCAAAACGGAATTGGTTTCTTCCCATCCTATCCTTATCTCGCCAACTCAAATATTAAGTTATATCAGCTGGTTGAATAGAAGTTCTGGATGTCAATTCCTTACTTACAGAGTTGGCACACCACTTGCCCAAGTATGAAGACAGAGTCAATTACTCCGTTTTACTTTCCCAGGCTCCCA
>JAJDNL010000092.1 GCA_022340745.1 Deltaproteobacteria bacterium | reverse complement strand
CTTCTCTTGATACCACAGCAAGGTTTCGTGCATCTGCTGGCGGGCAGTGGATGGTTGAACAAGGGTAATGGCCAACCCTTTTCCCCCCGTCAGCCTTTGGTGATCAGCTTGTTCCAGTAATTCCATGGCTCCACTGAACAGGTGTTCGCATTCCTCGAGGGGTACATCATTGAGAATAAGGCTCACCCGCAGCGCCCAGATATTTTGTATCAATCTGGGCCGAATGAGACGTTCCTCCCAGAGGAGGAAGAGATTTTCTAGTTGCTGTTGATTGCAATCAAGGTTGGAGCGTAGAGACGACCGGTGTGGAGCAGTGAGACTGGCGGTAAAATTCTGCCGCAAAGAGTTGACCTGGGTAAAAAAAGGTGCTGCAGTCTCACCGGGCACCTGCTGCACAATAGAGGGAACTCCCCAGGCACTAGACGCACCGAGGCTGGCGTTATGTAGGGTCAACACCACTCGTTTGGTCCGTTGGCTCACCTCCTTAGCAAGGCGAAACACCTCAACTAGTTCATTGGCTTGGTAAGAAATCAATCTCTCAAAAAAAGCAATTTCTTCTCGGCTACGTTGACCCCAGGAGAGAATTCGTAGATCTTTTTCAGGTTTGTGGCCGAAGGTTTCAAGGCGGCTTTGAGACGGGCTCGGCATTGATGGGGCGGCTAGGTCGTGAAGCGATATCATCCTCTGCCAATACCTGTGAGAGCCACCTGGAGAGAGCCGGCTGGCGGCGACCAGGATCTCACAGATCTGTCCGGGCGCAAGACCTCTTTTCGCAAGAAGCCGCCTTCGCAAACCAGGTGGAAGGGGAACGGGCAATCTTCTGAGCAGCAAGGACAGGAGATGGTTGCGAGTTGAGGACTGCAGCGAGCCAGAAAGCAGATCGGCTTCCTGGCGCCAAGAGGAGAGACGGCGTTTCAGTAAATATTCCAGTACTACGGCTAAAGAGCGGCAATTTTGTGGGTCATCTGTAGCCGAAATCAATTCAGCTACCAGTGGTCGCAAGGATTGGTGTTCATACCAACCGGGGGGCAGCCATTCCGGAAGCCAATGAACTAAACGGCTAAAATGGACAAGTTCATCCTCAACTGGAGGGCTAAAGATTAGAATGCTCACTGCTTGGCGTACGTTTGCGGAACTGTCCACTAGGCCCCGGGCCAGACGAATGAGATCCTCCCGACGTGGAGCTTGATCTACTCCGAGAAGATAATGGGCACTATCCACGAGATGTGGGGCATAATTTTCCAAAATTCGAAAAAAAGGACGAAGGGGTTCAGGATCATTAAACTGCCAGATTTCCATGGGGGGCCATCCGAGCAAGGTGAAGTCAATATCTTTGCTTACTCAAAACTTTACATACCTGGAAAGATCATTATATTAAAAACATCTTCATTGGATGGCAAGAATTACCATAGGTATGGAACTTTACCGATTTGCAGCTGTCTAAGTGCAGGTAAGTGCCTACACTAATAGGAAACTATACGGATTACACCTCCACTTCGATCGTGTGGAAAAAAAACTCCGATAGCCCGGAGGAAGTCCATATTTTAGGTGGCAGCCGGTGCACTATAAAACTTTCGGGCTTGGAGGCCAATGCAGAAAGGAGCTGATATGAGGATTGGTATCTCAAGAATCGGCCGTTTCAAAACATATGAGAGCGGCTTTGTCTTAACAATTGCAGTGCTGGCGTTCTTGCTTATGCCACTGGCCCAGACCGCCTTTGGAGCCGAAGAGGAGGTAAAACCCTTCTCAAATGCACCAGTTTCTTTTGCCGACCTTGTTGCCCAAGTGAGAAATGAAGTAGTCAACATTTCTAGCACCACAGTCATCAAGAGAGGCCCAATACCCAGTCCATTCGGTCCGCACAAACAATTTAGGGACTTTTTTGGCGATGATTTTTTTGAGCGCTTTTTTGGACAAATCCCCAAGGAGCGGAGACAGCGAAGCTTGGGTTCGGGCGTTGTAATCGATCCCAAGAAAGGCTATATCCTCACCAATAACCACGTAGTAGCCAATGCTGAAGAAATTAATGTTCGACTGAATGATGGCAAAGAATACAAAGCTGAAGTGGTGGGGAGAGACCCGAAGACCGATCTCGCTCTGATCAAAACAAAAAATCCCCTGAATGTTAAGATCGGGGCACCACTGGGGGACTCAGACGCGGTTAAGGTAGGGGAATGGGTCATGGCCATCGGCAACCCCTTCGGCCTAGAACGAACCGTCACCGTGGGAATTCTGAGCGCCAAGGGCAGGGTGATAGGGGCCGGACCCTATGACGATTTCCTCCAAACTGATGCTGCCATTAATCCAGGGAATAGCGGTGGGCCTCTTTTTAATATGAAGGGTGAGGTCATAGGAATCAATACAGCAATAGTAGCCACCGGTCAGGGCATTGGCTTCGCCATTCCCATTAATCTTGCCAAAGAGTTGCTACCACAATTGGAAACAGGCAAGGTCATTCGAGGCTGGCTCGGAGTGAGCATCCAGGAGGTTACAGAAGACATTGCCAAGTCCTTTAAACTCGAAAAAGCTGAGGGTGCCCTGGTTGCCGAAGTTATGGAAGATTCTCCTGCCGAAAAGGGCGGTCTGGAGCGTGGCGATATCGTCATCGGATTTGACGGAAACGACATCAGCTCACCCAACGAACTGCAAAGGGCTGTTGCCAATACCCTGCCGAACAAGGGGGTCAAGGTAAAGGTTGTGAGAGATGGCAAGATCAAAACGTTGACCGTAAAAGTGGGAGCAATGCCGGATGAGTTCCCTGAAACAGAAAAAACCATTACCACTGATCTTGGCCTTACCGTGCAGACCTTGACGCCGGAACTGGCAGAGCAATTTGACTGGCCCCGGGGCGAGAATGGTGTGCTGATTACCAACGTCGAGTCGGGTAGCGCTGGTGATGAGGCTGGCTTGCGACGAGGGGATCTCATCAAAGAGATAAACCGACAGACTGTGAAAGATACAGAACAATATAAGCGACTAGTAGGAAAAGCTAAAGCAGGCGAGTCCTTGCTTCTCTTCGTGAAACGTGGAAGCAGGACTTTCTATGTAACCATGACTCTGGAATCCGAATAGAATCGGAGTGCTTAAAAAGAGCGAAAAACTTCGGGGGCGAGGATTATCCTCGCCCCCGAAGCCTTGCCAAGAAAGTTCAAATATTCCCTCCGAAATAATCATTTAAAGTCAAAAAATCTTATCGCAACTCTTGACGTCCAAAAAATGATGATTAAATTATTACACAAGAAAGTTTAATTAGATGAAATAATTGAATAAGGAGGGAAATAAAATGTTCGAGATGGTACCCTGGAGACGATACAGAACACCACTTGCTCGGCCAAGAAAGGATCTTTTTCACTGGTTTTTGGAGGATTTTGATCTTCCAGGTTTCGGACCAGGTGAAAGAGAGTGGACGCCACCCTTTGATGTCTCTGAAACCGAAGGTGAAGTCATTGTAAAGGCTGAAATTCCTGGCATGAAAGTCGAAGACATTGACATCACCCTCACCGATGGTTTGCTTACCATCAAAGGCGAGCGGAAGATGGAGAAAGAGGACAAACAGGAGAATTATCATCGGATCGAACGGCATTTTGGAACTTTCTCCAGGAGCTTAAATCTGGGGCTGAAGGTCAAGGCTGACGGTATTGACGCCGACTACAAAGACGGTGTACTGACTGTTACCTTACCCAAGGCCGAGGAAGACAGGCCCAAAAGGATTGAGGTAAAAAGCTAATAACTCTCAGATCTCAGCCGGTTTGATCTGACTGAAGGGCGGGGAAAGGGCGTGTCCAATATAGAAGGTTTAAACGCCTACCCCGCCTATTTTTTGATAAGTACACACCGTTCAAGAAATCGTTCTGGGCTAGCCCGGATATTTCATGAATTGCTGTCGCGAGACCACGAGGATGAGCGTGCCACCTGGCAACCGCAGGGTATTGGTTCCGAGGCGTACCTGAACGGTACGTCGTAGGGCCCGACACCCGAGGACGCCAGGAAGGACGCGCATATCCGTGGTCGCAGCAAGTGATTCATGAAATATCCGGGCTTCAGGAGGGGACTTGCAATGAAGGAAGGCATAAAAGAATTCTCACTATACATACCTGGTGCTCTTTTCGTCATGCTTGGTATCCTGGTAGTCTTTTTTCCAATGTTACTCGTGGGTTTATTCTCTGCCGGTTTGATTCTTATTGGCATTACAGCTATTTCTGTGGCCCATCAGGTGAGGAGGCGCCACCGCAACTCCCACTGGACAGTGGCCTGGGAGCAGGTGGAGCCATTCGTGGAAGGCTGGCAGCATCGAGTGTTCGTGCGCAGACGATGGTAGATTATCCGAACTTGCAACTCAGAGTACTGCGAGAAAACCTGAGTCACGCCGTCGAGGCCTCTTTGTGCAACAAAAACCACTCAATTTCGCTTATTGACACGCGATTTTCGGCCAATCCCAAAGTTTCACCATCAATGCCCAAGCTGAGACCGAGGAGCTGGGGGTAGAGAATGGAGGGCAGTTTGGCTTCGATTCCCCGTTGGGAAAGCAGTTTCTCCTGAACAATGTCGAACTGGATCTGACAATAGGAGCAGGCAACGCAGAGGTAGTCGGCACCGGATTGCTTGGCGTTCTTGAGTTTATGTTCGGTCAAGTCTAAGGAGAGTTCATTATTAATTCCCCACAGAGGCGAGCCACAGCACTCCAGCTTTTCTGACCAATCAATACTCTTGGCTCCGGTCAGCTCCACAAGTTCGTCGAACTTAGAAGGAGAGTGCGGTTTATCAAACTGGGCAAGTTTGCTTGGCCGCAGGATGCGACAGCCATAGTGGGTGGCAATCTTCAGGCCGTCAAAAGTACGAACTACCTTTTCTTTTATAGCTTCGATGCCTATGTCGTCGTAAAGAACTTGCAGGATGTGTCTGGCATTAATATCTCCCTCGTATTTCAATCCCTCTTTCGCCAAAGTGCTATTGACGTCATTTCTTATGGAGGCATCTTCTTTCATCAGATTATCCACGTATTTCATGGTCCCGTAGCAGCAGTTGCAAACCGTCAGTAAGTCCAGATTTTCTTTTTCTGAAAGGGCAAGGTTTCTGGCAGTAGCAAGAACGTGAGCCCGAAAACTTATGTTTCTCAACGGGTACCCACAGCAACCAAGTTCTGGGACATCCAACAGTCCTATACCTAGTTTTTCCATGACTGCATTGGTGGACCACTCGTATTGCTGTAATACTATAGGGGTAGTACAGCAGCGTAATAGGACAAAATCCATAATTTCACCTTATTCTTTAGCTTTCCTTTTGTTCAATGAGTTTGCTTCTTGCTTTCGCAATGGCCATGTTCTTCAACTCATACAATACATCAGCAACTTTCACACTCTGAGGGCAATGCTCCTGGCACTGATAACAGCCGAGGCAGTCCCAGAGCATCTTTGAACTGAAGATAAGATCCCAGAGTCCCATACCGGCAGCATGCATGATTTGGTGTGGCAGCAGCCCCACGAATTCTGCAGGGTTTGGGTAGTTACGAACCACAGGGCAGGCGTTTGTGCAGGTTACACAGCGAAAACAATTCGAGAAGGTGTTGGCCTGCACCGATGTATGTAGGGTACTCGACCAGCCATTTTCGCTCGGCACTAGAGGTGTGCTTCGATCCTGCAGCTCCAGTGGTATGCCGGCAGGATAGATGGTCTCTAGTGCCAAATCTATGGGATCTGGGTAATGGTTCCGCTCTAACGACTGTGGCATCAAGCCACGGTACAGAGAGAGGGGAGAAAGAACCAGAAACTCCGGCTGACCTTCTCTCAACAAGGTTTCCCGCACGTTGAACCACAATTCTTGTAAATTTATCCCAGCAGGACAAACCACCGTGCAACGGAAGCAGTTGGTACAGAGATGCAGCCCCTCCTGTATTTCCCTTATTTGTTCGCCGCTAAGCTTTTTGCCGGCGACAAGCGCTTTGACCGAGGGAATCTTTTCAGAAGGGAGAATGTTGACATTGCGAAGAGCTTCAAAGACTACGCCGACTCTGCACTGCACACTGCAGGTTCCGCAGTGCATGCAGGCGTCCAGTTCCAGAAGCTGTCTGGTGGCTATATTAGCAGGGTCAGATCGTCCTTTCTCCATAACCGCATTTGCCAGCAGACTCAGGGGGGTTGTAAAGATGTGGAACATCTTGCTGAAAGGAAGATAGGCCAGGCCGATGAAACAGGCCAGGAAATGTATATACCAGAGCAGAGAGGGGATATTTACTCTGTCCAGTAGCAACGCTGCCGGCTTGATGATTCTGGAGGCGGTGTAGCCTGCGAAGCCCCATTGAGGGCGAGAGTGGCACTCAACGCAACTCATCTCATGCGCTTCTTGGCCCGCCTCCAAGGTTTCAGCATCAAAGGGTCCTTTGACCTTAGGCGAAACCACCCCGTATTTTGCTACCCAGTAAGCCTCCAGGGTTCTTAGTTCCTCTGCATCGGCCTGGACGGTGTACTCCTCCACCATCTCCTGGAATTTGGTGTAGGAGGTTATCTTTGTGGCTTCAAGGAGGAATCCGGAGATCATGATAACTGCCAGGATGACTATGGCGTAAACATCCATAGGGCTCGTTCTCAGGCGGGGCACTCTCAGAATGAATCGTCGATAGATGGCAATACTTATCCCTATAAGAATAAAAATTCCGAAGAAATCGCGCAGAAACAAAAACGGGTTGACTGTTGGATAGTAATTTGAAAACAGGGCGGTGGAGACTATTTTGTCTAGACCATGCATGAGCAGGAGCAACAGGAAACCGTAGTAGATGCACATATGCATGGCCCATTTGAGGAAATCCTGGTGCAGCACTTTAGTTTGTAGCAGAACATCAAGAACAAATACTTTAAGCAAGGTAAAAATTCTTGGGCTGAAGATCGTCAGGGCGAGGCCCCTGAGGAATGCAAAGACTCTTTGAGCGGGCGAAACGTCTCTGGCTTCGAGCCCAACACTATATCGAAACCAGCTAGAGATTTTGTAGAGCAAGCCAAGACCGAAAATGAGCAAAGATATGTAAAGGGTAATGGTAAAAAACATACGTTTATGTTTCCTCCCTGTTAACCGCCGGTTGCAGCAGCCAACATTTTCGTTTCCCAAGCCCGCTCAATCGCCACTCACAGCAAGGACTGTGTGGCTGGCCCCTGGAATGGTGGGCACTATTGGGCAGTGTGGCAAAGAAGCCTCATTCCCACTGGCAAAGAAGGTAATTCCGTTTCCCAGCCGTACATTCAGTAAAGTTAACATCAAACCCAGTAAAACTCCCTTGACTCAAGTCAACTTCATACAATCACGATGGCACAAAGGTAGTCCAACTTTGACTTCATGTAAATGGAGCATGTGCGGACACATCGTTTTCGGCAGGTCAAATAGCTCCTGTGAGGATGGTGATATCTTCAAATTTTATTGCCCTTGCCGTGGCGTCTCACGGCACGAATTCCTTTAGAACCTATTTGACTTGTGCGGGATATGGCAGAAGAGATGCAAAAGCATGAATTACCGAATCAACTGCCACAATGAAAGTATAACCGATACCATACATGAAAAATAGGTATTAGCAGAGAAATCCCTTCGCTTCATGCTATAGACAGACGAAGCGACCTTCCCGGCACCTTTTCTCTGTAGGGGGATGTGAATCATATGATAGTGGAGTGGGCTCCCGGTTGAGCGGTTGTGGATCCGAACATGCCGCTGAGAACGTGCGCTACCCAATGGTCGCACCACGACTTCTTCGACAGGTTCAGATTACTTGTCAAAACTCTGGCAAAAACACGTCTAATTGACAGCAACGAGGAAGGGTTTTCCTGAAAATCAAAAACTTCCCACGCTTCGCAGGTATCGGGAGGTTTTCTCATGTGAGCGCAGAAGCAAGTTGTAGCTAATGGCCACTCTCTTGCTGATTATCTCCGCCAACCGTCTAAAAAACATGAGACCGCTGGCAGGATTGCTTTCGAATATCATATTCAGCGTGTCACTTGGGATCCTGATTAGCTCCGTTGGCGAAGAGCATACGGCCGATGCCGTGTAGACATGGTGGTTAACCAAACTAGACCAGCCGAAAGCTTCCCCTGGGCTTTTTACCACATAGGTCACGTGGCCGTTGTCTCCGATGGTCAGCTCAATGCTTCCTTCTATAAGGACATATAAATCATTGGCAGCTGCACCTCTGTCGAACAGAACAGTACCCTCAGCGCGGGACTCCTTAATCATGATCTTGTCGATTTCTTTTAAAACTTCCTGGTCCATCCCTCTAAAAAGTTTTGATTTCTGCAAGAACATAGTTGCTCCTTTCTATGAAAACCAGAAGATTAAAGCAGCAGATTCCATGTGGCGCGAGAAAAGCCTCATGAGAATCAAAGATATCAACCCATTTCAACAGCGAAATGGAGGGGAAAAGCAGCATCTTTTACTCTTGCGACCTCTGAACACCAGACTTTCGGGCTGACTTCTCTTCGCAGCAGTCGGGACACCAGTGAAACCTCTTATCAACCCAGTTGCCGCAAGAACAGATCCATTGATCCTTGAGTGTTTCTACCACCATGACTTCACCTCCACTAAGCGTTAATATTTCGATCAATATGCAATATTACAAAAATGAGCTCGTTCATGCAGAACCACCGCATTGAGGTGAGTACGGTGTGAATCAGTGGTGTATGTACCACAATGTGGCAGTAATCACAACAAAAAAACTAGGGATTTACAGTAACTATTACGAATATGTATTTAACTCCGTACGATATCTATATGTCCCCTTTCCTTTCAAGAGACTGTGCCGCAATTCGTCATCCCGGCCAAGTCCGACGGCGGAGGACGCTCGCCCTGTTGAATTTCCCGGAGGGAACCCTATTCAACAGGGCGAGCCGGGATCCAGAAAGAGCCTGATTATATGGTACTCTTACTGGATTCCCCTTCGACTTCGCTCAGGACCGTGAGTCCTTCGACTTGGCTCAGGACCGTGAGTCCTTCGACTTGGCTCAGGACCGTGAGTCCTTCGACTTGGCTCAGGACCGTGAGTCCTTCGACTTGGCTCAGGACCGTGAGCCTGTCGAAC
>JAJDNL010000086.1 GCA_022340745.1 Deltaproteobacteria bacterium | reverse complement strand
GCGACTGCGGTCGCGTTTGCGGTCAATCTCACGCCAGCTTGGCTTTTCTCTTTCATCTGAGTCGGAGTCAAAGGGTGGTACCATAATGTTCTCCCTAAAACGTAAAAAATTAGTAGATATCGATGCCGGCAGGCTCCAGCTTATGGAAGGAAATCACTATTGGCCATCAATAAAGAGAGTTGTAATAAAAGATTATCGTAAGCCGTGCCTTTTCGCAATGCAAATCTCTCAAGAACAAAAGGTTCAAGGACTAAGGCACAGGGCTCAAGGACCAAAAGAAGGAGTCGGTAATCAGTATCCAGAAGATTATAAATATCACTCAATAACTCCTGGCTCCTGACTCCTGACTCCTAATAATTCCCTTGCGCTTTATACCTTAAAGCGTTTCTGCTGGCGAAGCCATTGAACTCTGACCTGACCCAGCGCCGTCTATTTTCCCTTGACTTTACTCGGTCGATTCAGTATCAAAATTTGTTTACCCTTTAAGAGCAGGAGTGAGTTAGCATCGTGGCGATTACGGCAATAAAAGGCATCAATGACATCCTACCCAATGCTGTTGGCAAGTGGCAGCTGGTGGAATCTGTAGCGAGAAGGGTCTTTAGCAACTTCGGTTACCAGGAAATACGCATACCCATTCTTGAAAAAACCGAGCTTTTCGCCCGCAGTATCGGAGAGAGCACAGATATTGTGGAAAAGGAAATGTACACTTTTCCTGACCGCAACGGGCAGCTCCTGACTCTCAGGCCCGAGGCTACTGCTTCTGTGGTTCGAGCCTTTATTCAGCATCGACTGCACCTGCAGCCCACGATGCGTAAGTTTTACACCATCGGGCCCATGTTCCGCCATGAGCGCCCCCAAAAGGGACGGTACCGCCAGTTCCATCAGATTAACGTAGAAGTATTTGGCATCGATGACCCCATGGTAGACGCCGAGGTCATCTACATGCTCCTGGTATTTCTTAAAGAGTTGCGCATACCCGACATCACGCTACACATGAATTCCATGGGCTGTCCCGACTGTCGTCAGCCTTTTAGAAAATCTTTGACGAGCTACCTTGACAGTGTGAGCGCTAAGCTTTGTTCGGATTGCCAGCGCCGCAAGTCCACCAATCCTTTGAGGATATTCGACTGCAAAGTCGAGTCCTGCCGTCAGTTGGTGGCTAAGGCTCCGGTTCTTCTCGATCATCTCTGCGACGATTGTATTGACAACTTCCAAAGTGTCAAGGATCATCTGACCAGCCTCGGTGTATCGTATACCATCGATCCGCACATGGTTCGCGGTCTTGATTATTACAACCGGACCACCTTTGAGGCGATTACCCCGCACCTGGGAGCCCAAAACGCAGTTGGTGGGGGTGGCCGTTACGATGGCCTCATGAAGACGCTCGGGGGACCTGACCTATCTGCTACCGGTTTCGCCATCGGGATGGAGCGGCTTATCCTCCTACTGGATGAGCAAGCGGACATCGACACGGGCCCGTACCGTCTCTTTGTAGCTTGCTTGGGCGAGGAAGCCCAAAGAAGGGGATTCGGACTCGTCCAGGAATTAAGAGTTCGAGACCTTTTTGTGGAAATGGACTATGAGTCCAGGAGCCTCAAGGCCCAAATGCGCGGGGCAGACAAGCTTGGAGCCACCCATGTACTTATCCTTGGCGAGGACGAACTGGCTAGCGGTATGGCAGTGTTTAGAGACATGAAGGCTGGTAGCCAGGAGGAGATTCCGCTCGAAGGACTTGCTGAGCAACTTCTATGGAGGTTGAAATAGAGGGTGTGAGATCTGGGATATGAGATTGTAGATTTTAGATTGCAGATTGCAGATTGCAGATTGAGGAATTGAGGAATTGAGGGATTTGAGAACGATTTACCGCTTACCGCTCACTGCTGACGAGTGGATGTGGGATGTGAATGGTTTATTCGCTGGGATTTTAAAGGATATTAAATGGCTCTAGACTCGCTTGGTGATTGGGAACGCACTCACGACTGTTGCACCCTTGGTGCTGATGATATGGGCAGCAGGGTTACCCTTATGGGTTGGGTTCAACGTCGTCGGGATCACGGTGGTCTCATCTTTATCGATCTCCGTGATCGGCGCGGCATCACTCAAGTAGTGTTCGACCCCCAGCGCAATGCCGAAGCACACCAACGGGCCCACGCCCTGAGGTCTGAGCACGTCTTAGCTGTGCGCGGCGAGGTACGGCTGCGACCGGAAGGTATGACCAATTCCAAACTGAACACCGGGGAGATCGAGGTGATAGTGGACGAATATCGTTTGCTCAACACCTCCCTCACTCCACCATTTCAGTTGGAACCAGAGGTTGACGCCGGTGAGAATCTGAGATTACAGTACCGATTTCTGGATCTGCGCCGCCCGAATATCCTCCAGAATCTGCTCCAACGCCATCATGCCGCTCGTGCGGTTCGCCACTATCTTAACCAAGCCGATTTCATAGAGGTCGAAACCCCGGTGCTGACCAGAAGCACCCCTGAAGGGGCTCGCGACTACCTCGTCCCCAGCCGGGTTAATCCAGGCAAGTTCTACGCCCTGCCACAATCGCCCCAACTGTTCAAACAGTTATTAATGATGGCCGGTTTCGACCGCTACTACCAAGTGGTGAAGTGTTTTCGAGATGAAGACCTACGCGCCGACCGTCAGCCTGAATTTACCCAGGTCGACATCGAAATGGCCTTTATCAATGAGAAGCAGATCTTCCAGGTAACCGAGGGCTTGCTCGGCCACGTCTTCAAAGAGGTCCTTGACCGGGAACTCGAACTGCCCTTTCCACAAATCACCTACGATGAAGCCATGGCTCGCTATGGAACAGACAAACCTGATACTCGGTTCGGAATGGAACTGGTGGATGTGACCCCGATCTTTGCCAACAGTAATTTCCAGGTGTTTGTGCGGCTTATTGAGGCCGGGGGTATGGTCAAGGCTCTGACGCTCAAAGGCCAGGCTACCTTACCGCGTAGCGACCTGGACAAGATGCAGGGAAAAGAGAACCTGGCCAACCACTACGATGTACAAACTGGAGCCCAGGGTGTTGCCTGGATCAAAGTGCAAGAAAACAACTGGCAGGGGCCGGTAGCCAAGAACCTCACTGATGCCGAGAAAGATCTACTTGCCGAAACCGCCGACCTTGAGCCAGGCGATCTTGTTCTTTTCGTGGCGGGTGAGTCTAACATAGTCAACCCTACTATGGACATTTTGCGTTGTCACTTCGGCAACCGTCTCAATCTCACCGATACGAACCAATTTCGCTTCACCTGGATCACTCGTTTCCCACTGTTGGAATACGACATTGCCGAGAAACGTTACCTTGCTGTCCATCATCCCTTTACCGCCCCAGTCGAAGAAGACATAGGCTTACTCGCTGACCATCCAGAGCGGGTTCGCAGCCGTGCTTACGACCTGGTTTTAAACGGCTACGAGATCGGCGGTGGCAGTATTCGTATTCACAATTCTGATGTGCAGCTGCAAATGTTCAAGGCTCTGGGCATTGATGATAACGAGGCCCAGCAGAGGTTCGGCTTCATGCTCGATGCTCTCAAGTACGGTGCGCCACCGCACGGCGGCATTGCCCTTGGTTTCGATCGACTTGTTATGCTTCTCTGTGGTGCCGACTCCATTCGTGACGTTATTGCCTTCCCCAAAACTCAAAAAGCCACGTGCCCGATGACCCAAGCACCCGAAAAGGTAAGTCTGGAGCAGCTACTGGAGCTTTCCTTGAAGCTGGATCTACCGAGTTAAATCAGTTGGCTGCCAATCACTAAGCACTGGGGAGTAAGCACTATTGACGCAGCAGTCATTACACTTCGCGCATGAGCGCTTCGTTGTCATTTGGGCTGCGCCCGTCATGCGGCCTCACGGCCGTCATTAAGTTGTTTTAACGCCACAATGACAGTAGACTATGAGTTACAGCACAGCGTAGTGCCGGCCACGTTAGTGGCCAAGTGACCACGCATGACAGCGTAGCGTAATGACTTTACAGCATGCTGCATGCTGTTAAATGGTTGGTTATAATAAAGATTGACAAGGAAAAGAACTGTCCATTAACATGAAATTTAAATAAAAGTTGCCCCTAAATGGTGAGATCATGGCACGCTGGAACAAACTGAAAAAGGTTTTAGAGCATCAACATACCAAATTTTGGGTCTACCGGCTCCAGGACGTCCCTGAACCGAATCTGCAAAGAGAGGTTTTTCCCTACGGAGAGGTAAGCCGGATTGATTTCGACCACAAGCTTATCTCCATTGATCCTGCTGATGAGTTTGTAATCACCGACACCACTTTTCGCGACGGCCAACAAGCCAGACCACCTTATACCGTGCAGCAAATTGAGAGTATTTTTGATTTCCTTCATCGGCTGAGTGGTGCCAACGGTGTCATTCGGCAGACCGAATTTTTTCTTTACAGTAAGCGCGATCGGGAATCTGTCGAGCGCTGTCTTGCCAAAGGCTACCGCTATCCCGAGATTACCGCTTGGATTCGCGCGGTGGAGCAAGACTTGGATTTGGTGCTCGACATGGGCCTCAAAGAAACCGGCATTCTCACCTCGGTCTCCGACTACCACATTTTTTTTAAGCTCAACAGCAGCCGGGCGAAAATCATGGAGAAATATTTGGCTATTGTCAAAGCCGCACTGGAAAAAGGGATTACACCCCGCTGCCACTTTGAAGATATAACCCGGGCGGACATCTACGGTTTCTGCGTGCCATTTGCCATCGAACTCATGAAGCTGAGGGAAGAGAGCGGGATTGATATCAAAATCCGTCTCTGTGACACCCTTGGTTTTGGTGTCACCTATCCAGGCACAGCCTTGCCACGGAGCGTTCCCAAACTGGTTAGAGCGATCATAGATGATGCCGGAGTGCCTGGAAACCTCCTCGAGTGGCATGGGCATAATGATTTTCACAAGGTGCTCATAAATGCCACCACTGCATGGCTTTATGGCTGCTCTGCTGCCAACGGCACTCTTTTGGGATTTGGTGAGCGTACCGGCAACGCACCGATAGAGGGGCTCATTATTGAATATATTGGTCTCATGGGTCATGAAAACGGCATAGATACCAGCGCCATAACTGACATGGCCACCTATTTTTCTCATGAACTAGGCTATAAAATTCCCGCAAACTATCCGTTTGCGGGAAGCGATTTCAATGCCACCAGTGCCGGTATTCACGCCGATGGTCTTATCAAGAATGAAGAAATCTATAACATTTTCGATACCCGAAAAATCCTCAATCGACCAGTCAGCATTACCGTCACGGATAAGACCGGGATCGCTGGTGTGGCTTATTGGGTCAACAACCGCCTCGGATTAGAGGGAGAGAACTCGATTAACAAACGCCACCCCGGTGTCGTCAAAATTCACAAAAGGATAATGCAGGAATATGAGGAGGGACGAGTTACCAGTATCTCTCGCAAGGAAATGGAACAGTGGGCTCGCCAGTATCTCCCTGAGTATTTTGTCAGTGAGTTTGACCTGCTGAAGCAAGAGGCCCATGCTCTCGCCGCTCATCTTGTGGAGGAGGTGGTGGAATCCGAAGAGATCAAATCCATGGACTCATCACGACAAGAACCAGTGCTGCAGAGCCTTTTGGATCTCAACCCCTTCATCCAATACATTTATGTCACCGACCGGGAAGGCAAGAAAATTACCCGCAACATTACTCATATCGCCGATCGTGCCAAGTACGATAAGGCAACAATTGGTGAAGAACTCTCTGATCGTGACTGGTTTGTAAACCCCATCAAAGATGGCAAACCATACATTACCGATTTCTACAAATCCATGTACACTGGAGCTCTTTGTATAACGGTGTCGGCACCCATTCGTGATGATTCCGACGAAATAATTGGTGTCCTCGGCCTCGACATCCGTTTCGAGGAACTGGCCAAATTGGAGGAGGAAAAGGAGTTTTAGTCCAGTTCCTACCCCAACAAGCGACCTTATGCGCCGCATACAAACCTATTTTAGCGTCACTTCTTCTCCTTACAGGCTCTCTCTGCCCCTTATCTTTCTCTTCCTGGTTGCCTGCTCGAGCACCCCTCCTCCAAGTAAGCAGAGGGGTAATTCCTATACAGTATACGGCAAGCGCTACTACCCGCTGTCGTCTTCCGCCGGATTCACCCAGCGCGGCCTGGCCTCTTGGTACGGCCGCACATTCCACGGCCGCCTCACTTCCAATGGTGAACGCTATAACATGTACGGCCGCACCGCCGCCCATAAAACCCTTCCCTTCAACACTTACGTCCAGGTGAAAAACTTAAGAAACGGCAAGAAAACAGTGGTCCGGATCAATGATCGCGGCCCCTTTGTTCGAGGTCGAATTATTGACCTCACCCTCACTGCTGCCGCTGAATTAGGCATGGCGGAAGACGGGGTGGTACCAGTACAAATTCAGGCTCTGGGTTATGCGCGTAAGAGGCGTCAGGCCGGAAAGGTGGTCCGGGTGTACGAGAAACCCGCCAGTTATGAACTGGGGGACTTCACCGTCCAGGTTGGAGCCTTTACAGAGCGAGAAAATGCTTTGCGCTTACGTGCTTCCTTGAGCCGCAAGTACCGTACCGCAACAGTGAAGGTATTCGACCAAGGTAGCCAAAGATTTTACCGGGTTCGGGTAGGACAGTACTCTCGCCTCAACGAGGCTGAGGCGGCGGAGGAGCGGTTGCAGAAGAATGGCTTCCCCAACGCCTTTGCGGTGGCAAATGACAAATAGAGAAAAGGAGTCAGATGTCAGAATCCACTAGCCAGAGAGGCATACGGCGCAAGGAAAAACATTTTGTCCTATCCTGCCTTGCGCCTTGTACCCTGCCCCTTTCATCAATCCGCAATTCGAAATCATTAACTATTGGCTACTCAAATTAAAATGTTATTCTGGTACCCAGCATAAAACAGGGATATCGAGGTTACTATGAACGTTCTTACCTACCCTTCGGAAGCGGCAAATGCCCGCATAGAAGCAATCGTGAATCGCACCCTGTCGTACTCAGAGGATCATGAACGTGCTGTGATGGAAATAATACAGGCGGTGCAGAGCGAAGGTGATACTGCTCTCTTGCGTTATACCCGTCAATTCGATTCTCCTGAGATTACCTTAGAAAACATCCGGGTGAGCGAAACGGAAATGAAAAAGGGTGCCAAGGAAGTTGACCCAGACTTTACCGGTCTGCTGCAGAGAGCCAAGGATAACATCAGCTGCTATCATGAAACCCAGCAGAGGTATTCCTGGTTCTTACCCAAAGATGATGGTTCTGTTATCGGGCAGATGGTAAGGCCGGTGGCAGCCGCGGGCCTCTACATCCCAGGAGGACGAGGTGGGGAGACCCCACTCATCTCCTCGCTACTGATGAACGCTATTCCGGCAATCGTCGCTGGTGTTGCCCGTATGCAGGTGGTTACTCCCCCTCGACAGGACGGCAGCATCAACCCTTATCTGCTTGCGACCGCCCAGTTGCTGGGAATCAAAGATATTTTTAAGGTGGGGAGCGCCTGGGCAATCGCAGCCCTCGCCTTTGGAACTGAAACCATACCTGCCGTGGACGTAATCGTTGGTCCGGGCAACATTTATGTAACCTTGGCCAAGAAAATTCTCTCCGGCCGGGTTGGTATCGATCTCATTGCCGGGCCCAGTGAAATTCTTGTCATTGCCGACTCCAGCGCTGATCCCCGACACGTTGCAGCCGATATCCTCAGCCAGGCGGAGCACGATCCCATGGCAAGTGGACTTATGCTTACCACTGACGAAGCCCTGGCCCATGCTACTCGCACCTCATTGAAAGAGCAATTGGCTGAGTTGCCCCGGCGTCACATAGCTGAGGAGTCACTTGCTGCTTTTGGAGGACTTATCGTTGTTCCGGATCTGGATACTGCCGTGTCCCTGGCAAACCAGATAGCACCCGAACACCTTGAACTCCTGGTGGCAGAACCCGTTAAACTCCTCGGCAAGATCCAGAACGCCGGTGCCGTTTTCTTGGGACACAATTCTCCTGAACCGGTGGGTGACTACTTTGCCGGTCCAAACCATGTGCTGCCCACAGCGGGTACTGCCCGTTTTGCCTCGGGACTCAGCGTTGATCACTTTGTAAAAAACACCAGCGTGATCTCCTACTCCTCTAAAGCCTTGCAGCGAGATGCAGCAGACATCATGCGCTTGGCTGAACTTGAGGGTCTCCACGCTCATG
>JAJDNL010000284.1 GCA_022340745.1 Deltaproteobacteria bacterium | reverse complement strand
GGGGCATTCTGGCAGGCACGGTAGAGCCGTGTCGCAGTTCAAAGTCTCCCTTGGGAGGGCCAACTTAGCTGGTGTTGCGGTCGGACGGGGGCAAACATCTTCTTTGCCCTTCTGTACCGACTCAATATTACAAACTTCATTCAAAGTTGCATAGAAAGATCACTCCTATGTCCATTCTGTAATCCTACCTGAATGATCGAGAGCTTGCCTGTATTTCCAAACGACAAGAATGAGGGTGCAAAAAATAGTTGACATTCAAACAAACGTTTGATACAAACGTTTGTAATAATATAGGAGGTCATCTATGCCACGGGGAAATAGGGTAGAGCTCACGAAAGAACGTATCCTGGACACAGCCGAGGCCCTGTTTGCCGAAAAAGGCTACCGGGCCGTGAGCGTGCGGGAAATAACCTCGGCTGCACGCTGCAATCTGGCGGCAGTGAACTACCATTTTGGCAAGAAAAAAAATCTCTATCTGGAGGTTTTCCGTTCTCGTTGGGTACCACGTGCCATACGCATACGAGAGAGTTTCAGGAAGGCCCTGGAGGGCCAAGACCCCCTGTCGCCGACTATGGTGGTGCGAGCTCTGGCCCAGGCCTTCGTGGAAGGACCGCTCTCAGATGAAGAGCGTCTTCGCCACAGTCAACTAATGACCAGGGAAATGACCCAGCCCACCAGGGCTTTTGAGCTGGTGACCCAGGAGGTCATTCAACCCTTTTTCCAAGAGATTGCCGACACATTGCGTTCTGTTCAAACCGATGAAGTGGAGCAAGAACAAATGCTGCTCAACACCTTCAGCATCTTCTCATTGGTGCTCTATTTTAATTTCGCCAGGGTGGCGGTCAGCCGTCTCACCGGACGTGAGTACGATACCGCTTTCAGGGCTCTTTTGGTTGAGCAGATTACTCGGTTTTCCCTTCAAGGTTTGGATGTAAGTGAAATGGAGGGTCAAGGGTGAAACGACTTTTTTTTTCCATGCATGTGTTCTTAGTTGTCACTCTCGGTTTGGCTGGATGTATCAAAATGGGGCCTGACTACCACCGGCCTGATACCAACATCCAAATGCCTGAGAGCTACCAGTATGCTCCCGCCGAGAGAGTTTTGCCGGAGCCTGACGACCAATGGTGGCGCGTCTTCAATGACCCCGAGTTGAACCAATTGGTGGAAGAGGTACTGAGAAACAACCTGGATATAAAAAGGGCTACCGCGGCGGTTTTGGAGGTGCGAGCACAACTGGTAGAGACGCGAGGCAAGCGCTTTCCCCAGGTAGGCGTTGAGGCTGGAGGGGAGCGGCGGCAAATACCCAAACCGAATTCAGTATCCATTGATAGAACAACTACCACATACGATTTGGCTTTGCCCGCTTCCTTTGAAATTGACCTCTGGGGTCGTCTTGCTCGTGCCGAAGAGGCGGCACGGGCCAATCTCCTGCAGGCAGAAGAGAACCGTCGCACCGTGGCCCAGACTGTGGTGGCTGAGACCGTTACCCTCTATTTACAGATGGAGTCTTTTGAGAGGGCAATTGATATTGCCCAAAAACTGATTGAGTCTTTTCGCCGCAGCTTGATGCTGGTGGAGAGCAGATATAAGAAAGGCCTGACCTCTGTCCTCGATGTAAGACAGGCTCGCAGAGTTCTGGCCGGGGCCGAAGCAACCCTTCCCTCCCTGCGGCAGGACTTGGGTATCACTCAGCAGGCGTTGGCAGTTCTACTGGGACGCTATCCAGAGACCCGACCCCCTAGGCTCCAGCCCGAGGACTACTATCAACGACTTGACCCAGTTCCACCAGGTCTGCCCTCCGAACTCTTACTTCGGCGACCTGACGTCAGAGCCGCCGAGGCTCAACTGGTGGCGCTGAACGCCTTAGTTGGCGTGGCCAAGGCCAGCCGCTTTCCCAGGATTATATTGACCGGCAGTTACGGCTACTCCAGCGACGATCTAGACCGGCTCTTTAAGCCCGAAAATGAGCTGTGGAGTATTGCCACTGGACTCACCCAGCCGCTCTTTGACGCGGGACAATTGCAGGCAGCGCAGCGGGCAGCAGAGGCTAGATACCAACAGGGTGTGGCCGAATACGCCAAGACAGTGCTGAGCGCTTTTGCTGAAGTGGAGGGAGCGTTCTTGACCCGCGAGGAACAGTTGAAACGTCGGGAATATGTAGTTACTTTTGTGCACGAGGCTAGGGAGGCGCAAAGGCTTGCTGAGAGCCGATACGAGAAAGGGTTGGTTGATTTTCTCACCGTGCTGGACACACAGCGAACTCGATTTGAGGGTGAAGGGGATTTGGTTGAGGTTGATTTCACCCTTCTGAACAACCGGGTCAATCTCCACCGGGCTCTTGGTGGCGGCTGGGGGGATCCGGGGCCGGTCATGGTTGAGAAGGAGACTGAAATCATAAAGAGCACAAAGGGAGACGAAACCACTAAGGACACGAAAGGGGACGATGTCCCCTAGTCATTGAGTCATTACGCCACTAAAGTGGCTGTCATTACGCTGCGCTGTCATTCATTGTCATATGTTGTAACAACATAATGACGGCCGTAAGGCCTAATGACGGCGAAGCCATATGACGCGGAGCATATGACTAGTTGGTACCTACTGTCTGGTGCTTGGTGTCTCGTTTAACTTCCGCTTTACCTAAATGGAGAGTTGTTCAATATGAGTCCCAGGAAGAAAAGACTTATTCACTTTGGCATTAGTGCGGTTCTCATCGTCATGGGTGTCGTGGGCTTGCTTGTACTAACGGCGAGCAAACCTGAAATGAAGAAGCGCAAACCTCCCGCCCCTGTGCCGATGGTCCGGACCATCCAGACAAAAGGTGGCCCTAAGACTGTTTACATCCGAGGTGAGGGCACGGTTCGACCTTTGCGAGAAATCACCCTGGTACCGGAAGTGGGAGGGAAGGTGGTGGACGTTTCTCCTGCCTTGGTAAATGGAGGTGTGTTCAGCAAAGGGGACACTTTGCTCCAGATCGACCCGGTGGATTATGAGTTGGCCGTAACCCTGGCCGAGGCTAAGGTGAAAGACGCTGAAAGTCGCCTGGAATTGGCCGAGGAAGAGGCCTTAGCAGCAGTGGAAGAGTGGCGTTTACTCTATCAAGATAGTTCCAACGAAGATAAAAAGCCTCCGGCTCTCGTGGCCAAGGAACCACAGCTGGCCGCAGCCCGAGCTGGGTTAGAGGCTGACAAGGCGGATCTCAGCAAAGCTCTTTTGAACCTGGAGCGCACCAAGCTCAAGGCCCCTTTTGCTGGACGCGTGGGTGAGGAAAAGGTGGATGTTGGCCAATATGTTTCCCCCGGTCAATCCCTGGGCACCCTGTATTCAACCGAGGCGGCAGAAATTCTTGTTCCTCTCGAAGGGGGAGATTTGTTCTGGTTTGACGTGCCCGCGTTTACCTCAACAGACGGACGTGGGGCTCCTGCGGTGGTTCGGGCCAGTATTGCAGGTAGAGAATTGAGTTGGCCAGGCAAAGTGGTCCGGACTGAAGGAAGGTTAGATGAGCGCACTCGGATGATTCATGTGATTGTTCAGGTGGATAAGCCCTACGCCAGGAAGCCGCCACTCGTCTTCGGGCTTTTTGTAACGGTGGAGATCGAAGGCCGCAAAATCGAGAACGCAGCGATTATTCCTCGCGGAACACTCCATCAGGGCAATGTCGTTTGGGTTTTAGACCAAGAAAGTCGTCTTCGCTTCCAAAAAGTGGAGGTTGCAAGGATTCAGGGTGATGAGGTTCTTGTTACCAAGGGTTTAGCGGATGGAGAAAATGTCATCACCACACCGCTCAAGGCTGTCACCGATGGAATGTCCGTACGTAAGGCATCAGAGGAATCTGGGCACAGGAATCAGCAGTCAGCGGCCAAGTAAGAACTGGACAGGGGGCAGCAGGCAGCAGGAAGACCGACGTGGTGACACGGGGACACGGTGACGCGGCGAGAAACGATCGGAGGTCGGAGGTCAGAAGTCAGACGACAGACGACAGACGACAGAAGAAGGAAGGTAGTTGAGAGGAACTTAGTTTTTATG
>JAJDNL010000059.1 GCA_022340745.1 Deltaproteobacteria bacterium | reverse complement strand
GATGAGTGCCATGGCAACAAAGCTGTGCATCATGGTACCCAAGACGTTCTTGGTTCTTACCAGACCGCCGTAGAACATGGCTAGACCGGGAACCATGAGCAGTACCAGCGCTGTTGAAGTGAGCATCCAGGCTGTGGTTCCAGTGTCCGTAGGAACAGGCTGGGCTGAAAAACCCACTTGCGGAAGGATCAATAAAATCGCCAAAGCCCCTAATACCGCTTCTAGCCTTCTCTTCATTTGGCCCTCCTCTCTGCTGAGATAATGGGGAAATCGAATTACCTAACGCAAAGAGTGTGCCGAGCCAGTGTTGTTCTTAACAGATTGAATTTACAGATAAAATTTTCATACAACAATTTCTATTGCCCAACAAAACGCCAAATTTGTACTATTAATAGTGATTTTCAATACAAAAATGTAGTTTCTAGGTTTCAGGAGGACGGGATCGGAACAAGATAAGAATAGCATGGGGCAGGGGGCATGGAGAAAGACAGCTGACAGATAGCAGCAGGCACAAGACAACTAGGAACTAAGAACCCCTTCGACAGGCTCAGGACAAGTAAGCACTAAGCACCAAAGACGAGATACCACAACCTTGGCATTGTCCCTCATCGGCCATGGTGCCCCTAGTCGGTGGGGGCTTTCTTGTGTCCGCTTACCTACAATATATCGTGGTGGTAGAGTAAATTCCATCAAAGTGCAAATTAAGGGATGTAATTCACAGTTTCTCAGCTGTTCTGTGAGGCCTTGCCCTTGTCCGCTGCATGGCAACATTGCGTATTACTTATATAGAAGATGCGTTTTGGAATCAGGCCAACCTTATCGGATCTCGGCTTCGGGAGCTTACCTCCCATATCAGCGCACAGCGTCCTTACTCTTTTTCTTTACGCTAAACAGTTCGCGGTCGGCTGTGGCAAGTAGGCTGGTTACATCGGTGGCATGTTCAGGAAAAGCAGCGATCCCGAAGCTGACTCGAAGCTGGACCTCTATCCCCTGGTCGAGCAGATAGACCGTGTTAATTATCCGTGATCGAATCTCCTCAGCCTTTAGTTTGGCCTTGGCTTGGTCAAAACCAGGTAGGACCACCACGAATTCATCTCCGGCATAAGCCACTGCATACGCTGGCCCCTCCAGAGATTCCCCAATAGTAGCTGCCACTTGCTGGATGGCTCGGCTACCATTGAGATGCCCGTAAGTGTCCACCACATGCTTGAAATGGTCGAGGTCCATGAATATGAGTGATAAGGGAGAATTGGCGGTCTTGCTAACTTCAATCAACTCCGGTAGAGACTCATACAAGTAACGGGTGTTATAAAGATTGGTCAAGTTGTCGTGGATGGCTAGATCTTGAATGTGTCGATATTGCTGCGCGTTCTCAACAGCGATGGCTGTATAATCGGCAATGAGTTTGACCAATGCCACCGCTCTGGCACCAAGGTTGCTGGGATTGACGACTTCGATTACTCCCAGAGTCCGTCCCCCATAGATGACAGGCACACAAATTATCGAATGGGTAGTAAAATTAGAGTGTTGATCCACAAGATCCGTGAAGAATTCACATTTGCGCACGTCACCCACGATCATGGGTTCTTGCTGAAGGGCTACCTGGCCAGCAATACCCTCACCCAAGGACAGGCGGATATCCTTGAGCATTTCTAGATCCAAATCAACGCTAATTTCAAAACGCAGTTTGCCCGTTGCTTCATCAAGCAGGAGTAATGACCAATGCTCTGCAGGGAGAAGTGCCGAGACTGTTAGCAGGATTGTACGGAATAAGCGCTTCGAGTCCAGTTCGGCGGTCAAGGTTTTGCTGAGCTCCAAACAAGAAAGTAGATCAGAGCGAGTTAAAGGGCTTGCACCGTCCATGGTAATCTCCTCTCCCCGGATTGGAACCTCGATTCTGATAGCATGCGAAGGCCGGTAGCTAGTAGCTTAGTCTCTTCTTATCATAAATCGGCAGTGACGACCAAATGTGATACTTTCACAAACTTCAGCAAAAAAACAGGGCAGAAATCTAACTATTGAGAAACTAAAGGCACTTCTCCTTAGAGCTCACACATCATCTTCCACACTTTTTCCCTCAGGAAAGTTCCTCCACATTTTGTGCTAGTTTCACCAGTAGCCAAAGTTTAGATTAAGGGATGTAATCTAAACTTCCGGGCTGAATCGAAGTGAGTTCTTATTCCTAATGGCTCAAACTATACTTCCTTCATTTGACACAGTCCACTTCGTTGTCGTATGCTGAAAGACGTTGAAGTTTCTACTCTCACTCCCTTCTTGCCTGTTTCAGACCACCGGAGCAAGACCTTCCTGAATCGGAGGAATCT
Source organism: Deltaproteobacteria bacterium (assembly GCA_022340745.1). Taxonomy (GTDB): domain Bacteria; phylum Desulfobacterota; class Syntrophobacteria; order BM002; family BM002; genus BM002. The sequence goes on along the minus strand of JAJDNL010000059.1, from coordinate 1,970 downwards.
AATGTCTAGTCTCGATCCTGACGAAATCAAACGAGTCAAAGTCCACGTTGTCAAATGCCCGAAGTGCAAGCTCACCGTAAAGGTCAAGCCATCTGAGAAAAAGTGCCCTAAGTGTAAGTACACATTGAATAGACCAAGCCCAGAAGTGATTGAGAAGTTGAGAGCTCTCTATCGTAAACGACAGCATTACAACAGAGCATTGGACAGGATATTTGAACAGATTGAACGAGAATACTATCTCCCACCATCGGAAAGGGTGCCTGCAGAACGTGAACGAGAGCGCAAGGCCAGAAGCTTGGTGGAGGTGTCGGCACAAATCAATAAATTGCTGTCGAAACAAGAGTACTATAAAAAACGGTTTGACGAAAATGGTAAAGTCCTACTGCCTGACTGGATATATGAAGTGACAGGTGGGAGGCCTGGCCCAAGTCAGGTTGAGTAGGAGGACTAAGACCTGAAAGAGGATTAATACTTTTTTTTCAAAGACCATGCGGAGTACCTGGCTCCGCTTTTTTCTTTTTAGCATGTTGTTCTCTACATTGACATGGTCCATTTTGCTCGCTTAAGATGAAGGCAGCCTGTATCTCCGACTTTGCCGTGCTATCGAGAGACCTGGAATTGAGTTTGAGTTCTTTACTGCCCTAGCTAGGGCAGGATACGCTGAAATAGACTTTTTATTGGAAAATACCTGACCATGTCACAAGCACGTCTTCGAACGACCCTACCGACTCCGGCAACCGGGGCTCTGCTGGCCGGAATCGCCCTGCTGTCGGTGTTGCTGGGGGCATGCCAGCCCAAGGCGAGCCGGCCGACGGCGCCATGGCCGGTCTCCGGAGCCGTTGATCACACCACACCGGCCCAGGCCTATGCCGGTGAGGTTCTCAGCTACATGATACAGGTTGTCCTAGGGGCGGCCGGACCGGTGGACAACCGGGAGCGCTGGCAACGGCGGGGGTCGGAAGTCCCACTTGATTATCACGAAATCGACGCCATCTTGAACAGTCCGGGGCGGGACAAAACCCGTTTGATGGTCTTGGACCCCGACATCCGTGGCCTTTCCAGCGTGCTTTATCACTACGACCGGCGCCTGAATCAATTCAAAGGGCGTACGGTGTTAAACAGCGTCTACCCGTCAACAGAGCTTCTGGCGCTACGGTTGCTCTTGGTTCAAAAGCAGAACACCGGCGGCAAGATAGGGCTGTCGGCCCTGTGGCGCCACCAGAACCTGCTGCGGTCAACGGATCGGTCTGCGGATCCGGCGTACCTGAAGAAGTTCAACCTTTCGGCCGAGGAATTGAAATTGCTGCAGGCGGTCATACAGGCGGAGCCCCACTTTCTAGAGTACTTACACCACCCCAACATCGTCGGTGCCCTGACCGACATGCAACTGGTTCAGGAGGATACCGCGACCCAGCAAAATCAACACCTGGGCGGCACACCGGAGTTGGCCTTCGAACACATCTCCGGACCGCGGGACAACCACGCTGTGCGGGTTGCCATCCTGCCCTCATTGACCGCAGCCTTCTCATTCGGACCCCAAGACGGAGAACTGTCGCGCCACGGCTTTCGAGCGACAAAACGCTATGTAGAGGCGGTCAATCGGGTTGCCGCAGAGTTGTCCGCGGCCTATGCCGCAGAAGGGAAGCCGACCCGTCCCGGAGTGGACATTTTCGCTTTGATGGAACGGCCGCTGGTGGTCACGCCCGAAAACGATCGGGCGGTGGTGGAGCGCATCTGCCCTTGGGCCAAGGTGGTCTTCATACTGTTGGGCAAGGACGTCTATCTGTCTCTGGGGCCCAAATCAGCCGGCCTCCCTCCCCGGATCTATCTGGACATCGAAGATGTTCTTTACGGAATGGTGGCGGACGAAATCGAGATGGCGGCCGCCTTTTTGCGGTTGTCCAACTGACTGTGGATTACATACTCTGCACTTTCTCTTTTGATAACCGGCTACAATATCTTGGTTGAAA
>JAJDNL010000281.1 GCA_022340745.1 Deltaproteobacteria bacterium | reverse complement strand
CACACCGTATGTCTTTGCCACAGCGCCATGTGGCCAGAAATCTGACAGCACATGGAACCACACGCTTCCAAGTTGGTTTGTCCAGGCATGGAGCGTAGGGATGTTGTCCACCGTGATGCCGAGCAGTACTGCGTCAGTTTCGGAAAAGACATCTTTTACAATATTGTAGCCCGGCCATTGCTCAGAGCATACAGGGGTCCAGGCTGCTGGAACAAATGAGATTACGACATTCTTTTTACCAAGGAATTGGTGCAGAGAAATCTTCTCACCAGAAACCGACGGCAGCACGAAATCAGGGGCTATTTCGCCAACCTTCACTTTCAAAACGCTGTCTATGGGTTTTTGTTTCCCCGGGTTGTAGATGCTCTTTTTCAATTCTTCTGACCGCCCTGAGCTAGGGCTCCCTAGACACACCAGGACCGCTGCCAGAACTATACTTAGCTTTATAATCCTACTCACAGTTCACACCTCCTCAGGTCAATGCAGAAAGATCCAGAAGCAAATCCAGCAAATGACTGTGTAGCCAACTTTTCACATTGCTGTAATGAATAAAGTGCCTAAATTTAGGAATTCTGGAATTTAGAGATTATAAAAGAACAATTGCCTGTTTTAATAATTCCTCAATCCCAAATCCGCAATCTGCAATCTTCAATCTTCAATCTTCAATCTACCCTATGCCCCATGCTCCATGCCCTATGCTCTACTTCTATGCCTTATGCCCTACCCCTCCGGCTTAAAGTGACAAACTGCCGAAGACTCCAGGCATAAGACCTGGCACAGCTCATCAATTACCTTTTGTTCGGGCTCATTGAAATCGCCGTCTGCTTTGGCAATCAGAATACCGGCACGAACCAGCAGTGAGGCTTTCTCCTCATCGTCGGAAAACCTGGCAACAGCTTTGAGTACCTGTTTCTTTCCTGTCCCAAAATCCTCTTTGATGGCTTTGCCCCAGTCTTGGAACAAATTGACCGCCTGGTGTACATCAAATACTTTGAGTTCGTTGACGTTTTCCAAAATGAAGTCGAGTGCTAGCCGTTCCGAGATCACGATCTCTTCGTCCGCAAGAGCTAAAAGAGCAGCAGCCGCCATCATAGCTTCAAGGAAAGGTTTATTGCGATGCCGTTTCAGTTTCTCTGCCATTGATTCCCTGGCTGCACGAAAAATGTTAGCCATAATCTTCCCCTTGGATGCGGTGGATTCTGATGTCTCCGGAGCCGAGCGTCTACAACGGAAAATCATTATAACCTACCAGCCCTTTCTCTCAACCATTGTTTTCGCAAAAAACCCTCAAGCAAAATTATCATTACGAGAACGAATATTTATACATAATTGCCATACTGCCTCATTACGCTATAATAATTCGCAAACAATCTAAGGCCACTCAAATTTCGGCAACAATTCGCTGCAGGTCTAAGGGGCTGGGGGAAGGGGGTGATAGACTCCTCCCCTGCGAAAATAATGGTTACTCAGCTCATAAGAGATGAAGAGGTGTTCACATGAAAACCGCAAAGATACTAACCACCCCCCGAATGGAGCGGTGCATCGGCTGTCACGCTTGTTCATTGGCCTGCGCCCGGTTGGTAAATAAGCGGTTGTCCTGGGACACGGCCGGTATTCGGATCGTGTCATCCGGCGGGTTATCAACCGGCTTTGAGGCAAAGCCCTGCCTGGCCTGTAATCCTGCCCCCTGCGCTTTGGCCTGCCCTACAGGCGCCTTTTCCCAACGCAAAGGTGGAGGGGTGCTTGTCAAAAGGAAGCTCTGCATACAGTGTGGAGAATGTGCTGCAGCCTGCCCGGTTGACGCCATTTACCTTGACGCCGCTACCGAGCCCTTTGTTTGCATCCACTGCGGCCAGTGTGTGCCATTCTGCCCCCATGATTGTTTGGAGATGGCGGAGGTTCCGGTTGAGGCTTTGCCTGAGAAGGCGAGAAAGGAGGTGGCGCCATGATCAGGGATCATTTTAGGATACTCACCGTGGATCTCGCCACCGGCAAGGGTAAAGTAGTTACGCTGGGCGGTCGCGATACGGAGGCAGGTGGTAGTGGCCTGGCAGCATTGCTGTTCAACAAATATGGCCATCCGGGCAAGCCTTGGCACGACCCGGAGCAGCCTCTCATCTTCACCATCGGACCACTTACCGGCTATTTTCCGCTCATGAGCAAGACCGTGTGCGGATTCAAGTCACCTTACCACGACCAGTATGGAGAAAGCCATGCCGGCGGTCGCTCGGCCCTTTCTCTCCGCTTTGCTGACCTGGACGGCCTGGTCGTCACCGGCAAGGCGAAAGAACTGAGTTGCCTTTCAATTGGGTCGCGCCATCTTGAGCTCATGGACGTTCACTACATGCGGGGAATCGACTTGCAGAGATCCGGAAAGATGCTTCGCAAGATGATTGGCGGTGCAGGCCATCGGTCCATCTTGCGTATCGGACCAGCAGGAGAGAACCTTTCAGCTTATGCCTGCATAACGGTGGATACCTACCGCCACTTCGGCAGACTCGGCGGCGGTGCAGTTATGGGAAGCAAGAATCTCAAGGCCATTGCGATTCAGGGCGATGGGGTATTTGACCTTCCTGAGGGGAAAGAGTATGTCGATCTCTTCGAGGAAGTGCACAGGCAGCTCACCACCACCGACATGATGGACAAATATCACAATTTGGGCACCCCCGTTAACGTGGCCGTTCTCAACGGGCTCAAGGCTTTACCGATCAAAAACCTGCAGCAAACCACTGATTCGAAAATCAAAGGCATCACCGGGGAAACCTTTGCTGACGATACCCTGTTGCGTAACACCGCTTGCGCGGGATGCCCCGTGGGCTGTATTCACATCGGTTTTGTGCGCGAGAAATTTATGGAACCCAACCAGTATCTCTATCGCCAGGTCTCCTACGACTACGAACCAATCTTCGCCACCGGTGCCATGCTGGGGATTACAAATGCCTTTGGTGTTCTTGGCATCATTGATACGGTGGAAAAGATGGGTCTGGACGTGATGTCAGCGGGAGTAGCATTGGCATGGGCAACGGAAGCGCTGGAAAAGGGCATCATATCGGAGAAAGAGACGCTGGTGCCGCTGAAATTTAATGATGCCGAAGGATACAAGGAGGCCATCCAACATTTAGGATCGAACTCCAATGATTTCTACCGCCTTTTGGCGCAGGGAACCATGAAGGCGGCTGAGCAATACGGCGGGGAAGAATTCGCTTGCGTACTTGGACAGGAGATGGGCGGCTATGCCACAGGCGAGGTCTTTTTCACTTCCCAGGCTCAGGGATTCAGGCATTCACACTTGGACAGCGGCGGCTATTCCTACGACCAGACGCATGAGGAAAAAAACGTGGAAAAGGCGGTGGAATTTCTGATGCGTGACGAACAGGACCGAGTGCTCTTGACCTCCATGGTCGTCTGCCTTTTTGCCCGTGAAGTGTATACAGATGAGTTACTGGCACATTGCCTGAACTCCCTTGGTTACACGACTCTGGCCGACAATATGCACCAGGTGGCCCAGCATATTCAAAAACTCCGCTGGCGACTCAGGCTGGCCACAGGCTTTGATCCGACAGCGGTAAAAATTCCCAAAAGATTTACTGAAATAACCACCTGGAAAGGAAACATCGATAAAAAATACCTTAACAATTTGAAAAAAGAATACGCCAAGCGCATACTGGAGCTTGGGAAAGAGGAAAAGAAAGAGTAGTCGGATTGCAATTGAAGAGAGGGACAAGGCGCAAGGTGCAAGCCACAAGGAATAAGGTTTCAGGCTTCAGTTCTTAATGTTTTTCTTTCTTGACACCTGCTTGCCACGCCGTAGCCCAATAGAGCGTAGGCTGGACACCCGACACCTGAAGCCCCTAATTCTGCAATCTAAAATCTGCAATCTAAAATCAAAAGGATTTATCATGCCCGTTGCTGATTATGAAACCTATTGTAAGATGCTCGATCGAGCTTTGGAAAAGAAGTTTGCCTACCCAGCCATAAACGTTACCTCCCTAACCACGGCTAATGCAGTCTTGAAAGGTCTTGCAGAGAGTCGATGCGATGGCATTATTCAGGTCTCAACCGGTGGTGGTGCGTTTGCATCGGGTTCCTCTGTTAAGGAAATGGCCCTGGGAGCCATTTCAATTGCCGAACACGTGCACCGGGCTGCGGAGCGTTACGACATCTGCGTTGCCCTCCACACAGACCATTGTCAGGCAGACAAGCTTGACACCTTCGTCATTCCCCTCATTGAGGAAACGGAGAAGCGTCGAGCGGCAGGCATGCCGAATCTCTTTAACAGCCACATGTTCGACGGCAGCGCCCTGCCGTTAACGGAAAACTTGGATATAGCCGTGCCATTGCTGGAACGCTGCCATAAGAATGAAATCATTCTGGAAATCGAGGTTGGGGTAGTTGGGGGTGAAGAGGATGGTGTTACAGCCGAGGGGCCCGCAGAAAAGCTCTACACCACACCGGAAGACATGCTCGAAGCAGCAAAGCGCATGAACGAAGTCAAAGGTGCGCGCTATCTGGTGGCTGCAACCTTTGGCAATATTCACGGAGTGTACAAGCCGGGTCATGTCAAGCTCAAGCCGTCGATCCTAAGAGATGGCCAGGAGGCTTTGGAGAAAACCTACGGCAAGGAAGGGCTTTTTTATCTGGTATTCCACGGGGGGTCCGGTTCATCCCTTGAGGAGATTCACGAGGCGGTGGATTACGGTGTGGTGAAGATGAACATAGATACGGACACTCAATACGCCTTTACCCGTCCCATAGCAGACCACATGCTGAAGAATTACGACGGTGTGCTCAAAGTGGATGGGGAGGTGGGGAACAAGAAAACATATGACCCTCGTGTCTATATGAAGATGGCCGAAGAAGCCATGGCAGAGAGGGTCAAAGTGGCTGTGGATAATCTGAGAGGGACGGGTACGACGTTGGCTGATGCCTAAAGTTTTTATAGGAGTCAGGAGTAAGGAGTCAGAAGTTAGAATGCAGTAGGATGAGGCATGGAGCAAAGCGAGACGGGAGGTCGGGCGAGACGAGCGAGACGGGGGCAGAGGTCAGAAATCAGACGACAGACGACAGCTGGCAATGGGTGAAACAGATTAGACATCATACAGAATAGCCAATGCCGCTGAAAGGAACTTAATCTTTTTTGTTTTTCTCCTGAATTCTGGCTACTGACTACTGGATTCTCTGATTTTAGAATTGAGAGGAATACAACCGTGGGAGAAACAACCAGAGCTCATAAGGCGAGACTAGCAATCCGAACATTCAAGATCGTTGCTGACGCTCTTTTTCTGAGGGGGAATTATACCCTGGGGGGAAAGTCCGGCCAGGCACTCGAAGATGCACTGCGAACCCTCAGCCCCGAGATCTATGGGACCATAAATGACCCAAAGAGTATCGAACTCAAAGGGCTGGAGTACATTCTGGACAGACTCCCCAGGGGAATCGAAGAGTGTCATCGGTTTGTTTTGACCGCGAAAGAAGATCTGGATGCTACCTCGTTTGAAAAAATTCAACCACCCAAGCGAAGAAGAGTATCATATCGTGTAAGTGAGAACGAAATGTGTTTTGTTATCACCCGGGGTTCCAGTGAGATCTACGACATCCTCACCCACATGACCTTTCTCTACATAGAAGCAAAAAAACTGTATCAGCGCATGAGGGATGATCGTGGCACCCCAACCAAGGAATGGAAAGAGCTTGAAAAAATAGTGGATTTGGGCGCTGACCTCAGTGGTAAAGACCTGGATAAAGCGATCTGGAGTTTGAGTGTTCTTCTTGGCAGGACGCATTATGAAACCAAGGGGACATATGAATATTTTGAAAAAAGCAAAATGGAAACGAACGCCAACAACGGTCTTTTCAGCATTATCTACAACCTTGGGAAAGGTGTGGAGGATGAGCGAGAGAATCATGACATGTTCACAGTATTCTTCACACCTTCTCTTATAGATGTAATGTTGGACCAAGTATACTGTAAGAGATGGGCTGCATCTGTTAAGGATGCAATTTGGAATTTTGGATTTCAGAGTCGTCCTTTTCATATCATCAGCGCAAATAGGCACAGTGTGTTGAACCTGTTATACGGTTACGGTGCAGTGAAAGAAGAAGACAAGAAAAAGGACAACGAAGACCTCTACAACTTTATGCAAGATATGAGTGATGAAGCAGGATTGATCAAGGATTATGCGGAAAAGCACGGTTTCTATGAACTGCCGGACAAAAGTGGAGCCCAGATTGATTGTCAACTCATTGATGCTTCCATGCTCGATTCCGTCGATTTTCACCCCGCAATAGCTGTGGACAAGCACTATCTTCTCAATGAGAAGCCGGTGCTTCTGGTCATGGACTACGCTTTCGGAACCCAGGCATTCGCGGTCATGGATGAACTTCTTCGACCCGGGGAGGAAGACGACTCTCAGAGAATGCTCAATGTACATTCCATTTCGGTGATGGGAAAGGCAGGCATCCTACCCGGAAAAAAGGGAGACATCATGCTGGCATCCGCCCACGTGCTGGAGGGGGTGCCTCACACCTACATTGTGGATAATGATCTGAGCAGAGAAGATTTCGATGACTCCGTGGACGTTTATGTTGGGCCCATAGTAACTGTTCTCGGCACCTCACTGCAGAACAAGGATGTTCTCGAAAAATTCCAAACCACGACCTGGAGGGCGGTGGGCCTAGAGATGGAAGGTGGCCACTATCAGCGTGCGGTGGACGCCGCAATTGTACGTGAGCACATTTCAAAAGACGTAAAAGTAAGATATGCTTACTATGCCTCCGATAATCCACTCAAGAGCGGTCAGACCCTTGCTTCAGGCGCCCTGGGGAGGGAAGGTGTTCGACCCACCTACATGATAACCAAAGCTATTGTGGAGAAGATATTAAACCCGGATATTTCATGAATTACCTGCTGCGACCACGGATATGGACGTCCTTCCTGGCGTCCTCGGGTGTCGGCCCCTGCGACGTACCGTTCAGGTACGCCTCGGAACCAATCCCGCGGTACCGCGGGACGGTAGCCAGATGGCACGCCCATCCTCTTCGCGCTCGCTACGCTCCGCTCAGTCCCGCAAGCGGGTTCCCAGTTTCGTAGTCTCGCGACAGCAATTCATGAAATATCCGGGTTAGCCCAGATGATGCGTAACCACTTCTTTCAGCCCCCTTTTATAGAAGAGGGGTTGGGGGGATTTCAGGAGAGAACTCCATGAAACTCCCAGTCAACAAGACCAAGCTAGTGTGTACCATAGGACCTGCTTCGGAGTCTCCAGAGGTACTCGAGAAGATGATCCGGGCCGGTATGAACGTGGCACGCCTCAACTTCTCCCATGGAGACTTCAATAGCCACAAAAAGGTGATTGAAAACATCAGAACTGCAGTGAGCGCGGTGGGCGAGCGTGTGGCAATTATGGCTGACCTGCCCGGACCCAAAATGCGTATCGGGCAATTGGCAGAGGAGCCCATAGAGTTAAAGTCTGGAGATCCTTTCACACTTACAACCAAAAAAATCGTAGGAGACAATAAGCGAGTTTCCATGAGTTTTACCGGGTTACCCAAAGCGGTGAACCCAGGGGACACTCTGTTTCTCAGCGATGGCCTCATCGAGCTCGAGGTAGTCAAGGTGGAGGGTGACGATGTTCAGTGTCGAGTTCTTTTCGGAGGGGAATTGCGCTCCCGCAAGGGGCTTAATTTACCCGACATTGATCTTGGCATGAGCGCTTTCACAGATCGTGATCACCAGTGTCTCAAGTTTGCCATGGAGCAGGGGGTGGACGCGGTAAGTCAATCCTTTGTCGAATCCGCGGCTGACATTGAGGCCGTTCGCAACGCTGCCAAAACATTAGGCCACAATCCCTTTCTCATCGCCAAACTTGAGCGCTCGAGGGCGATCGATCACCTGGATGACATCCTCAAGGCCGCGGACGGCATCATGGTGGCCCGGGGAGACCTGGGGGTGGAAATACCCATCGAGCGGATCGCCGTTGCCCAGAAAGAATTAATTCGTCGAGCAAATCTGCTGGGTAAACCGGTGATCACCGCCACCCAGATGTTGGAATCCATGGTAAGAAACCGTCGACCCACCCGGGCGGAGTCCACTGATGTTGCCAACGCTATCCTGGATGGGACTGACTGTGTGATGCTTTCGGAAGAGTCGGCAATGGGCAAGTATCCGGTGGACGCTGTTGCCATGCTGGCCAAAATCGCCGCGGAAATTGAGCCGTATCGCCCAAGTCTTAGGGCGCGAAGCATCCTGAAGGAGTATGACCATAAACGCGATATCAGTACAAGGGATCTCCTAACCATGAGCGTCGAGACCATTGTGGACCGTGTTTCGCCTGCATTGGTCCTGGTACCGAGTTTGACCGGTGGAACAGCGAGAAGCATTACCCGATACAGGCTGCCGGTTTGGATAGCTGCGGTAAGCTCTGATGAGAAAATCTGCCGACATCTCATCTTTTCTTACGGCATATACCCAATCTTTGAGCCCGATCTACCAGAGGTCTGGAACGATTTCGCTCGTGACTGGCTCAGGTCCCACGGGGTAGATGGAGACTTCGTTGTTTTGTCTACCGGACCTTCGCCCAAGTATCCTGATGCAAACAACCGCATTGAGATCATTGATCTGAAACGTACATAAGGAATTGCTGTTATGAGGTTCATGGAATGAATGATTCAGCCGCACTCATCGAAAAGGCAAAGACTGGTTTCGAGGCATTGGACGTTTCGGTCGAA
>JAJDNL010000040.1 GCA_022340745.1 Deltaproteobacteria bacterium | reverse complement strand
ACTGAAAGGTATCTTCTACGACATTGTGGTGATCTTGATTGTAGCCTTACTGGTAGCGTTCCAGGTTATGCTGGCCCTAATTCTGTTTTACGTTACCGGTCCCATCGAACGGCTCCATATATTGTTGGACCTTCAGGCCAAAGGGGATTTTAGTAAACTCCTGATCTCTCGAGCGGGGGATTCTATAAGTAGGATAGCTCGCTATCTCTCGGAGGGTGCACAACAGTTGCACGAACATTTTCAGGCTTTAAGAGCGCAACTGGAATCCATTTCTACTGATCGCCCGGTGGAAGATCGCACCAGTATATCCCATCGACTTCAAAACCTCGGCAGCCGTTTCGGCCTCTCACACCCTGACGGACCCACTCAGCTCCTGCGGGCCAATGCCGGTGACATCCGCATACCGCTTTTCATGTTCGCCTTCGCCGAGGAGCTGCAAAAGTCTTTCCTGCCGCTCTTTGTGCGCCAGGTGTACAAACCGGTGCCGTGGCTGAGTGAATCGGTGGTCATCGGCTTGCCGATTGTCATGTGGTTGGCCATCGTGGGGTTCGCGGCGCCTTTTTCAAGCAGCTTGACCAAACGTTACGGCAGCCGCAATATCTTTCTGATGGGTCTCCTGCCGACTATCGCAGGCTTTATTGGTTGCAGTTTGGCGCAGACGATCATCGAAATTATCGTGTGGCGGGGGACGACGGCACTCGGCTACTCAATGATTACCATTGCCTGTCAGGAATATATATTGGGAGAGGAAGTGGGGGGAAGTCGCGCTGCAAATCTCGCTATATTTATTGGCGTCATTATGACCACCTGCATGTGTGGAACGGCAATCGGAGGAATTATTGCAGCTCGGATTGGCTACCAGCCTGTCTTTCTGATAGCAGCACTATTGGCAATCGCCGCCGGTTTCATCGCCTATCGCATGTTAAGCCCGAAAATCGGCTCAGAAGTAGAGGTTGCTAAAAAATCGCACAGTAGTGTGACAAAAGTTCTCTTTGTACTAAAGAATCGCCGTTTTATGGTATTTCTGCTGTGTGTCGCTATACCTTCAGCGGTTCTATCGGCTGCCTTCCTGTGGTACCTCGTACCACTCTACCTCTTTGAACTCGGCGCGACACCGGCTGAAATCGGCCGAACCATGATGCTCTACTACCTTCTCATCATTGTCGCAGGTCCCCTTGCCCCGCGCATCATTGACCGTTTCGGCGGACTGCTGTGGCTGGTTGGTTTTGGTTCGCTGTTTTCGGCCCTGGGCCTAATTTTTTCCTATAACTGGCGCAGTATTTGGGCTGTGGTTCTGGCAGTGGTCATCATGGGTATCTCGCATGCCATGACCAAGGCGCCCCAGATCGCCCTGGCGCTTGAACTGTGTCGAGACGAAATCGAAACTGCAGGCCAAGATGTTGTCTTAAATTTTCTCCGCATTCTGGAACGATTGGGCAGTATAGCGGGTTTGCTCTTGTCTGCTATGATGATTGAGCTCTACGGATATGAAACCACCATCGGCATCACGGGATTTACGGTGTGCGGCGCAGCTATTTTCTTCCTTGTTTTCTTCATGATGACCCGCAAACAAAGTTTGGCTGTTGTAAGAGGATAGGCAATCATGTTTCGGCGTACTCTTTCGATCATCGTTTTTCTGGTTGGAGTTTCATTACTCGTTTCGAGTCCACTATCTGCGACGAACAGCCGCAAACCGTTTGATATCTATATGATCGTCTGGCGTGGATGTGAAGATGCCTGCAGGGGCTTTCAGGATTATTTTCGCGAACGGGATATTGAGGTCAATTTCATCCTGCGCGATGCCGAGCGTGACAAAAAACGTTTGCCGGGCTTTGTCCAGGAAGCCAAGAAAATGAAGGTCGATTTGGTCCTTACCTGGGGAACTTCGGTAACAGCCGGCATTGTTGGTAAGCTGGGCAAGGTCAACCCTGATGTCAATCTGACCGACATTCCGGTTGTTTTTATGATCGTTGCCGACCCGGTAGGAGCTAAGATCATCGAGAGCTACGAGTCGTCGGGACGGTCGTATATCACTGGAACCAGAAACCGTGTCCCTGAAGAAGTGCAAATGAAGGCCATCCGGGCCTATCGGCCGTTCAAACGTATCGGCTTGATCTATAATACCAACGAGCAGAATTCGGTGTTGAACGCAAAGGCTATGCGTTCGGTTGCCGAGAAGATGCAGTTTGAACTGGTCGAGGCAGTCCTTGATCTTGATGAGTCGGGAAAGCCGACGCTAGAGTCCATTCCGCGAAAGATTGCCGAGTTGAAAGAGAAGAACGTCGACTTCATTTATGTGGGCTCGAGCTCTTTTCTCATGGCCAACCGGGACGAATTCACCACCACCGCGCTGGAGATGGGTATGCCGGTGGCCGCTGCCTATGAGGCCATGGCCGCCAAGTCCCACGCCCTGCTGGCTGTGGCCAGTCGCTATTACAATGTGGGCAAATTGGCTGGCTATCAGGCGGAACAGATTCTTGTTGAAAAGATCGCCCCCGGTGACATTCCAATCCGAAGCCTCAGCCGGTTTTCCTATGTCATCAACATGGAAACGGCCAAGCGGTTAAAGCTCTTTCCACCACTTAGTGTTTTACGCTACGCCGAGGTGATTGAGTAAAGAGTAGATTTTAGATTGAAGATTGCAGATTGCAGATTGAGAAAAGGCATAGGGCATGGAGCATGGGGCATGGGGCATGGAGCATAGAGTGAAAAGATGATGTGAGATCTGGGATGTGGGATGTGGGATGTGAGATGGCATAGGGCATGGAGCATGGGGCATGGAGTCAAAAAACAAAAGGCTGCTTTTTACTACTGACACCTGAAACCTGACACCTGAAACCTACCTAATGACTCCTGACTCCTTTGCTTTTCACCGCTCACTGCTTACCGCTCACCGCTTACCTTTTATTCCTGACTCCTGGATTCTTTGTTTATACCGCTTACCACCTTGTGTCATTATTAGGTGAGCTATTGCCAGTTAGCTAGATTATTACATTGTTCGCTACTTATTAGCCTTTTCTGAAATGTCATTGCATACGCTCCACCCGCACATGTACCAATGATCCTTCCCCAGTAATTTCCATCACTTGGTTGGTTTAACACGTCAGGAATTTCTTGTTTATACTTATCGAGACATATTCTCGTAGCTGACGATGCTGTTTCTTCACATTCAGTTTGTGTCACTTCAAAACACTGGCGAAAATATTGTTTGGCTTGACAAAATGCAGTTGGCAGAACCGTAGACATGGCATTCATCCAAACCTCTTTCGATACTTCACCTGCATTGGCTGTGGTTACGATGCAGAATAAAAATACCCCTAATAATGCATTTCTGATTGTTAAGCGCATACTATCTCCTTTGATTCTCTTCAGGCCTAACGGCCGAGTTCACCCGCAGTCACTGGGTGGGCCGCAACATTTATCGTTCACGACTTCAACGACTTCAACGATTTTGACGATTTGACGAATCAACGATTTGACCATTTAGCGCTCACCGTTTACCGCCTGTCCTGAGCATGTCGAAGGATGCCCCATGCTCAGTTCTACTGACTCCTGGCTCCTAACTCCTCTTTTTTTGCCGAACGGTTGATTACCTCCAGTCAGGACCCAGGCCGCCGTCAACCTCTTTGCGGTAAGGCATCCAGGCCAAGCCGAATAGCCTGAGGCTCATGTCGGTGGACTTGGGCTTTACCTTGATTTCCTTGAGCTCTTCCGAGGCCGGGTCGTAAGCGTCCTCTAGCTTTTGAATATCCCCCTGGAGTTGCAGTTCAAGTTGGTTCAGCTGTTCCCTGATAGCTTCAGCTGTTTCCCTGGCTCGGGCCACATCCATTTTCTCTTTGCGCATCCGGCCAGCCGACTTCATCGCCGTTCCCATACGCGAAGCTGAGGTGGCGCTGATGGCCTTCCGTCCCAAAAAGGCACCCAGAATTGCTGTTCCAAAAGAAATGACCGTTGATACCGTCTTGGATTTGACTTGCTCCTCCTCTCGCACTATGGCCTGCTCGGCCCGTCTCAACCGGTCGCTCAAGGTGGTGAACTTTGAACTGTATTTACGACGCAGCTTCTCGATTTCCAGATCCCGCTTCTCCCGGGCCGACTGCGAGAGCCGGGCCCGAAATTCCCCTTCACTTTCATTCACCCCACTTGTTTGCTTGAATCTTTCGGAGCGATAGAGCGTGAGCGCTCGGTTTACCCGAACCCAACGGAGGAAATCTCTGTTCCACTTGCGGTAGGACTTTACCTCATTGGCCACCGTCGGCAAATCAGCGAACTCAGCCCCCGGCACCGGGGCGGATTGCAGGCCGTACAATTCGAATTCTACGGCATTGTCCCATTCGAGGGCTAACGGCCCCTCTTCGAGTTGGACAGCAAAGGCCATGGTCTTGGTTTCATCCACACTGTATTTGGCACTGCTGTAATGAACCTCCATCTGTCCCACCACCGCGGGATAGTAGACCAGGCCATGGCCGGTTCCTGAAGGTGCCAGGTAAAACACCTCAATCTCTGAAGGTAGCATCGGTGGCTGTGATGCGAGCGGGGACAAACCAGTTGCCTCTTTACCTCGCAGGGCAGCAGTGGCGGCTGTGGCTTGATCTGGAGGCAAAGGGGGAATTAAGGCCGATTCCCGCTCTTTGCGGGCGGCCACAAGCAGTTTGATGTGCTCACGGGTCATGGGTCCCCGCAAGTAAGAAAGCACCCAGCGTGTCTGAAAGATGGCCGGTTCGTTTTCATGAACATTATGGAGCAGGAATACACGTTGCCCCAGCTTTGCCAGGATCTCACCTGCCTGCTTCCGATCAAAACCTGAATCTGCAGAGGCTCCTTCGAGCCCGCCCAGAACTCGTTCTTTATCCTGCTCGGTCTGCAGACGACCAATAAACCAGGTGCCTGTGTTGGCAAGTCCCTTGTAGTCGAGATCCACCGGGTTCTGAGTGGAGAGCACCACACCCAGTCCAAAGGCCCGGGCCTGTTTCAACATGGTCAGCAGCGGTGCCTTTGAAGGCGGATTCTTCACCGGCGGAAAGTAGCCGAAAATTTCATCTATGTACAAGATAGCCCGCAGGCTGGATGTGCCCGACTGCATCCGCATCCATCCCAAGATTTCATTCAGCAGTATGGAGAGGAAAAACATCCGCTCACCATCTGACAGATGATTGATAGTGAAGATGGAAAGCCTCGGTTTGCCCTGGTCAGTGAAGAGCATGCGATTGATATCCAGAGGCTCGCCGGAAAGCCAGCTTTCAAAGCCCGGTGCGGCCAGCAGGCTGTTCAAGCGCATGGCAAGGGCGAATCGTTCTTTGGCCGGAAAGAATAGGTCCAAGTCCATGACCCCCAGGCTTTCGAATGGCGGAGACTGAATAGCATGGATCAAGCCGGCCAGGTCAAGGCCCCTACCCTCTGCCCAGGTTGACTCCAGGATGTTGGCAAGCAGAATGTGCTCGGGACTGGTGAGTGGATCAGCCTCGATACCGATGAGAGCCAGCAAGCCCGTGGTGGTAGTCTGAATGCGTTCTCTCAGCAGGTCGCTGTCTGAGAGAATCGCGGCCGGAGGTGGGGCGAAAGTCTGCAAGATGCTCACCGGCAGACCGGCGTTGCTCCCCGGGGTGTATACCGAAAAATCGGCCGAGTCCTGAAGACGAGAGATACGTTCTGGTTTCTGGCCCCACTCCACCAACCCCTTGCGCCAGAGTTTGGCTTGCTTGGCCGCAAAATCGTCCGGGGTCAACCCCTGGAGTACGGCATCCTGTTCATTCACCCAGGGACGAAAATCTTCAGCGCGCAGCTGGGGAAAATTCAACAGCAGATTGGGTAGGTCTCCTTTGGGGTCGACGGCAATAACAGGAACTTTGTCAATGAGGGCCTCTTCAATAAGGGCAATGCCGAGACCGGTTTTGCCGCTGCCCGTCATGCCGATAATGACCCCATGGGTGGTGAGGTCTTTGGAATCGTAAAGGACTAAACTCTCTTGGAGCTTGCGTTTGTCAAGATCGTAATCCTTGCCGAGGTAAAAGGCACCGAGTTTCTCATAGTCGCCCATTGTTGAACCTCCGACAAAATCCAAAGTACCGAATCCGGATCCAAAGGGCCCGGCTTTGCACTGCCCCCTGAGAGGGCTTCCCTACTCTTTCCTCTTTGCGGCAGTCTGCTGGAGTGATGGAGTAATGGAGTAATGGAAGGACCAATTCAAGTTAAATTGGGGATTTCGTTTTTGCCAACACTCCAGTACTCCAATGCTCCAGTACTCCAAAACTGCTCGCACATGTACCAGCAAAGCCATTGCACTCTTATCTGGCCCTAAGTAACAGATTTTCAATGTTGAATAAGAGGGATTGAGCCAAAATTGTTGCCCCTTACTGTACTTCCGAGCCGGATAGAACTCAACCAAATTATGGTGTCATCTGAGAGAGAGACGTAAAGAAGATTGTAGATTTAAGATTGCAGATTTAAGATTTAAGATTGTAGATTTAAGATTGCAGATTTAAGATTGCAGATTGTAGATTCAAGATTGCAGATTTAAGATTTAAGATTGCAGATTTAAGATTGCAGATTTAAGATTTAAGATTGTAGATTTAAGATTGCAGAT
>JAJDNL010000037.1 GCA_022340745.1 Deltaproteobacteria bacterium | reverse complement strand
CAATCTGCTTTCTACCTTTTACAACTTAATGACAGCGCAGCGTTTTAGCCTAATGACGCCGAAGGCACATGACGCGAAGCTCGATAAGAGCTGAGCAGTGCTTCTCTTGACCTGCTCGCTTGGAGCCATTATATAGAAAGTGCTACCATAAGAAGTCGCCGAAAAAGAAAAAGAGGCTTCTGAGTATGGAAAGAAAAGGCTGGTCAGCAAAGGTTGTGCTGCGGTACGCGTTGCTCCAGATACCCTTCACTGCCATGGTGGTTGTTGTCCTGATCTTGCTGCGAGAATGGGTAGACCTCCCGATCTGGTTTATCTGTGTTCTGGTTGCATTTTTGGTGATAAAAGACATAGCCCTGTATCCCTTTGTCTGGCGGGCCTATGACCCGGAGAGCCCGGCACTGACAAAGCAGATGGAAGGGGCACGGGGCATAGCCATTGAAGACTTACACCCTACGGGTTATGTTGAAATTGGGGCCGAACGCTGGCAGGCAGAGGTGGCCGGAGAAGGCCCCTCTATCAGGCGTGGACAACACGTAAGGGTACGTGGAATCCGCGGGCTCACCCTGTTGGTTCAACTCGACACGGAAAGTTAGCCCGGATGTTTCATGAATTGCTGTCGCGAGACCGTTGAGAGATCTGTGCCACCGGGCAACCGCAGGGGGTTGGACTCGAGGCGTACTTGAACAGTACGTCGCAGGGTCCGACACCCGAGGACGCCCGGAAGTACGGTCATATCCGCGGTCGCAGCAAGTAACTCGTGAAATATCCGGGCTAGTGTAATCTTCCAAGGGTCCTGTCATGTCAATGTATTTTTATGATGATACTGATGATTGGCCAGAATATAAAATCATCAAAGATGAGATTCATCGGCTGGAAATGGCACATCTCAAGATCAGCGAAGAATTACAGGAAGCTGAGTCTGCCCTTATCTCCAATCCTGCAAAAGAGAATGCAAAAGCCAAAATAGATGGGCTCCAGAAAAAACTGCAAGAGATTGAAAAAAAACTCAATGAATCTCTTAGCATGTATCGTTAAAGTTGTTGAAACAGTATAATGAGCTCTGTGGGAGCGGCTTTCTAGCCGCGATTTTATACCTCTTACAACAAATGACAGCGAAGCATAATGACTTAATGACGGCGCAGCCATATGACGCGATGCTCGATGAGAGCTGAGCACCGCATCGAGGGGAGGTAGAGAGCCATGCAGGATTGGACGGTATTCGTACAAGGCGTGTTGTTAGTTGGCTTAGGTTGGCTTTTAGGCGGGTTACGGCCCTGGCTGGGAAAGGCTAAGGCACGAAAAGCAAATTGGCTTGCAATGAAGACTGAGGTGTCGATATGGAAAAGAAAGGCGGATCAATTTAAGGAGGAGCAGATTCTCGGTCCCTTGTATCGTTTGCCCATTATCAATTTTTGGAATTCGCTCATGAACCTTATAGGGGCTGGCTTTGATGATGCTGACCAAATTGATCGACTTTCTGATTTTTTTCTCAATGCAAATGGCTTCAATCGCGGCTTAGACAATATAGATTCCTACATAAGATCTGGGTTCAAAGAAGACGCAGATGAAATCATCAGAGAAAATACGCGCAATCGCGTATACGCCAATGAAATTGTCCGACTCTATCCAAATGTAATTGAAATTCTCGAAAAACAGCTGTGATGATTATAGTGAAGCTGTTGTGACCCGACAATCAAGAAATGCTCAAAGGAGAGTTGCTATGAAATATGTTTTCACACTTTTCATTATGTTGTTTGTTTCAGCCACTGCATATGGTGCTGGGACGTCCGTCTCCTATGAGGTTAATGGTGAACCCTATGAGGGATATTATATCAGCCCTTCTCCCAATGCCCCACTGGTATTGCTTGTCCATGACTGGGACGGTCTGACTGATTATGAAGTGAAACGTGCCAACATGTTGGCGGATATGGGGTATGCGGTTTTTGCTGCCGACTTGTTTGGTGCCGGAGTGAGACCAAAAGAGGTAAAGGATAAACGCCAGCACACCGGTGAATTGTATAAAGACCGTAATAAAATGCGCGTCTTGCTACAAGCTGCACTGGAAACTGCAAAATCTAAAGGTGCCAATGTCAATAATACTGTGGTAATGGGATACTGCTTTGGTGGGGCTGCCGTGCTTGAGTTCGCCAGGTCAGGGGCAGACATGAAAGGTTTCGTCACCTTTCATGGCGGATTGAAAAAGCCAGAAGGTCAAGACTACTCTAAAACCAAGGGGAAACTGCTCATTATGCATGGCACAGCAGATAAAAATGTCACTATGGATCAATTTGCCAGGCTTGCCATTGAGTTGGAGGAAGCAGGTGTTCCACACGAGATGATTACCTACGGTGGCGCACCCCATGCCTTTACTGTGTTCGGCGAGCAACGGTATAGAAAAGACGCTGACCAAAAGTCATGGAAACGTTTTTCGGAATTTCTGACCGAGACGCTTGACTGATCAAAAAAATCAGAGAATTCAGTAGCCAGAATCCAGCCCTTCGACGAGCTCAGGACAAGTAGTCAGTGGTTAAGGGTTTCAGGTGTCGGGTGTCAGGTGTCAGCGAAGAAAAATGACATTACTGAAACCTGAACACTGAAACCTGAAACCTCAGTCTTTGAGAATTAGGTTGTGGCTTTTAGGAAGTCGGTTATGGTTTCCTGCTCTATCGCCATGATAGAAGCTTGTGGATTTTGATTTGCGCCAATGTTGATAATATCGCCATGTTTAAGCTTGGCGCAAATTACTTGCATGCCATTCACTGCCGTGCCTTGTTTGCTGCCTTCGTCACCAACGAACAACTCGTCTCCCCACCGTGCAATGCGAGCATGCCTGCGTGAAACGTGTGGATCATCACAGATAATATGGTTCTCGGCACTGCGGCCAATAAATCGAACATCTCCATTTCGGAGGGTGTATTCCCGAATGGTGAAGTTTTGAAATCTCAATTCAAGCTTGAACATACTTTTCCTCCATTTCCTTCACGAGATTGTCATTCAAACATCTGCAACTCTCATGCCCGCCCGCCCCCTGGGTGATTGAGCGATGTAAACTCGATGCGATTAAAAAAACGGAGCCATAGCTCCGCCTGGTAGCTAAGAATGAATAGCGTATTCAGATTTATCCTAGATATAGTAGGTACTTCTGCAAGGATTGAGAGCCAATAATAGGCGAACAGCCTTGGGATTGATGAACGTTACACTTATCGGTGGGTCCCGACGATTTTCTTCATGACTAAAACTCTGCTGTCAATCGAATGCCAGCGATGATTCCCTCAGGATTTTTTGAACCGTTTACGTCGTCTTTCAAATATTGACAATCAAGAGTGGTAGCGAGGAATTGGTTCAAGACGAAACGAACATATGCTTCGGCCACTAGTGAATCATCCAGATCCTGATTGCCACCGTCCAGGTATGCGACCCCGATACCGATATTGTCCTGCTGTCGGCCCCACAAACCACCGCTCACGTTGATGCCGCCGGAGTACAGTTTTTCCCATTCGACCGCGGCCTTGTCGTCCTGCAGGCCGATCCGTATAAAAGCTCCCACGATATCTCCGAATTGCTGATCAAAGGAGAGTGTCACAGCCGCCAGCCTATCTTTATGCTCACCCTCGGTGTCCAGAAAATCCTCGCTGGTGGCGTCTACTGTTACTCGGTAGTTTCCTTTACCCAGAGAAGACTCGAGCGCCTGAGCCAGTTGAATACCGCAGAACTGGTAATTGTTGTCGTCATCGTTTTTCCCGACATCCATATAGACACCATTCACACTAAACTTGCCGTATAGCAACTGCAGCGCACCACCGATATCGTATGTCGGGAAAAAGCCGGTGGGTGCATTCACAAAGGCCGCATTCAAAAACTGGTTATATTGATCATTGGCAAAGGCGTTTTCATCGAGGTAAACAGTCGAATCAACCAGACCGCCGGATAGTTCCAAAGCAAGGGCCTCACGAAATTGAAAAGTATGTTTGTACCACGCTGTCAGAAGGTAGTCACGGTTCCGACCATTAATGTCTTTTACGTCGTCTTCAAGGTCCGCGTCCCATACTGTCAGAGCAAACGGCGACTTGGTATTCAAGCCGTTGCCGGCAGCGAAGCCAAACTTAATAAAAAACGCATCAACTTCAGTTAGCCGAAAGCTCATCTCCGGCTGCACCGAAACAGCTGGTTTACCACCGTCACTGGTATCCGGCGCATCGTTTACACTGAGGTACTGATAGGTGCCGGCCAGGACTCCCCCCACCGAAAACTCTTCGGTGACATCATATCCAAGAGTGCTAGTAGGGATGAAGAACAGACTGAGAACAAACGTCAAACTAACATACCATCTGCATTTCCTGTTCCGTGATTCTTTGGCTTTTATAATGATCTGAGGGCTGAAGGTGTATTTTTTTCTAATTTTCGTCATCTTACGTACTCTACTGTCTCGGAGAAAACTTGGTGCTTTCGGCTGGCGGCCTCTCGGAGGAAAAGCGACTGATTCTGAGACTTTTATGAGATTGGAGACCCACCCTATAACGAGAACAATGATAGTGATAAATTCTCATTCGGGGTCACAGGGGTGGGCGACTGCGAAGGTTTACATCACATTCTGTTCTTGTCTCTTGGAAAGGCAGCTAATACTTCGGATTTGCAACTTTATACTCGGTGATAAACGTATCCAACAGCGCTTGCTCCTGTACTCTGACATCAGCTAATGTAGGAGTCACACCAAATTTTCCCGTAGTCCATGTGCTCGTAACAACCTCCATGCCAGGATGTCTCACCAAGGTAACTGCCTCTCGCAATTCGAGTCGAATGTGCGCTGCATAGTCCCCTGAAGAGGTTCCCAAAGCCTTGACTATTATGTGAAGTTGGGGGCTGCCTGATGCTTTCCTTGATACTTTTTCTGACAGTACCTTAATCCCAGCCCTCTTGAGTTTTGACTCAGCATCCGTTCTTAAATGGTCTGTAGTGAGGCCGACCCTTTCAACTCTGAAATCCAGATCTTCCACATGCACGGACACCTCTTTGAGGCCACGAAGAACGGGAATTTCAGCATCACCAGCACGGATTTTAGTAGCAATCCCGCCAGACAAGCTAATAGTTATTACCAGAGCCACTAGGAAGCTACACTGTTTCACCCTCATCTCCTCCCCTCCCCCTCTCTCTTCTTCGTAAAGGGCACTTGCCCCTGGCTAGTGGAAATTCATATCAGTTGATTTGGTCCGATTCATACCTTCGAAGCGAGAAATACTCCTGCGAATAGATTTGACCGAAACACATCCTCATGCAGAGCGTACTTCTTGTCCATGGAGGAAGACAGACCGGGCCGGCGGCTCTAGTCTTTAACGAGAAGCCTCACATTATGGATAAGTTCTTCCGGCTCGATGGGCTTTTCCATAAAGATATCCGCATGAATCCAGTCCAGATCCTCATCGAGCGTTCGGCCATAGCCCTTTTCCACCGGCGGCCTAGCAGAAACGATGAGTATAGGCACTCCGAAAGCGCCGTCGTTCTTTTTGACTTCGGTGGCAAAGTTTAGCCCCTCATCCATGGTCTCCATCATAATGTCCAGGATGAGTAGATCCGGTCGGGTGTCAACAAAGAGCTGGTGGCCTTTGCGTGTATCCAGGGCAGTAAAAACCTGATAGCCGTCCTGGGAGAGAATTTCGCTCATCGCCTCACAAATTTCCGGATCATCATCAATGATTACTATGCTCTTTGCACTCATGGATGGATCCCTCCTTGCCCACGTTCAGGGCTACTAGTCGTGCAATATCCAGGCTAAGATGGGTAGACAGATGGGGATGCTGAGGCAGAAGTTAAGCCCCAAAGGGATAGAAAATCCGAACAGCGCAGTATTTGTACGTTAACATATGCACGGTGGTCTCTGTCAAGTCAAAAAAACCACGATCTTGCTAGGAAATGGCACACTTAGGAAGATAGTAAGCAGTAAGCGGTAATCGGTAATCAGTGAACGCTAAAACGTTGAAGTCGTCTATCGCAGAAGTCAGCAGTCGGAGATCAGAGATCAGCTTTACCCCTGACCTCTGACGTCTGACCTCTAATTTCTGTCTGATGCCCTTACTCGCTGTATTCTGTCCTCTGTCCTCTGTCCTCTGTCTTCTGCCTAGTTCTTAGTGTCTTGTTCCTAGTGTCTAGTGTCTAGTTCCTAGTTGCTTTCTGCCCGCTGCTAGCTGTCAGCTGCCTGCTGGGCATTGCTCCATGCCCCGTAACACTATATATTGGGTAGCTTCAAGCGCAGATACATCATTTGGCATAATAATTGCTGTTTACCTAAATCACGGCGATTCTATACCGCGCAAGTGGGTTTTTGACAATATTGCCTGACTTGCCACGAGTGAGCGATGAATACCTCGCGCAAAACAAAAGCAAACGAAGCCCGTCTTTCAGGGGGAGAAATTCGCATTGCAGTTGGTCTTCGACTGTATGAACTGTTCTGTGCTGATTGTAATCGAGTATTGATAGAAGAGGATTCACGTCTGATGAGACTGCGGTGCACGGAATGCAAGCGTATTTACGCTTACAGGCTTCACCCTGAGGAAGAAGAATACATTTTTCAAGCGTCCGGGCGAAAGGTGTCAATCCAATGAAACCGGGAATAATGGATTTATCCAAGTGGGTGGAAAAAACGGCTCAGGCCGTCCGGCGCATTTGCAGTAAGAAGCAAGCGCCCTGTGTTGGCTTCAGTTTAATCTTTTTCGACCCGATGGCCGAGCCGGAAGAGCGCTGGAATTATGTTATCGAACTGGCCTTTGATCCCAACAATCCCCCAAGCCAGGAAGAGCAAAATCAGTTACAGCACGCTTTTGAGTTTATTAGCGAAGGTGTCCGTCGAATCATGGATGATAAGGCCGGATGTAAAGAGATTGAGGATTACAGCCGGGAAATAGGCTTACATTGAAAGTTCAGCAGGCAGTAAGCGGTATTCCACGTCTCACATCCCACATCTTTTCTTTACTCCATGCTCCATGCCCCATGCTCTATGCTTTACTTCTACTTATGTGAGCGCCAGAAATGCCACCTTCTTTTCTCAATAATATTTACTGCATCCTTGCCCTTGATTGCTGCACCCCTGAGTGTGTTGCCTTTTAAGAAGCCCTCTGTATCACCGACTTCAAAACCGGCTTGTTTCGCCCTGAAGAAGAAGATGAGATCTTTCATTCCGTCGTGGTTGACATCTTTGCCGCGCCTCAGAAAAAAGGCTTTACTGTGCTCATTCCCTGTCCGTCCAAAAGTAAGGGATTCCCTATCCACCTCACTAGGTGCATCGAAATTCTTGTTTGAGAGAATGGCAACAGGTATAACACCCCGTTCCCAATGATAGATCTTGTTATTGTGGCTGAAAGGTCTGATGTCTATTGGAACTTCGAGTTCAACTGCTGACGACGATGATACAGGGCTGTATTCGCTGCCAAATGAATAGTCAGTAAAGGTTGCCGAACGGAATTGTGCCACCAAAGTGATATGTCCGAAGTACTCAGGGACCTCGTAGGCAGACTTATCTGGGATATCCTCAGTACTCCATAGCCATTCATCATCTATATAGTACTCTACTGCACCGTTCTCCGTCTTCTCTACTCTTATCGTATGGACGCCTCTACTGCGCTTCTTGGTTGTGTTCACCGTTACGATTGTGTTTGTAGTGGGATTTCTCCACTGGATGAAATAGGTGTCATCTAAACCATCTGTTCCAATCATTGTCATAAAATAGGTATTCGCAGGCGGGCACTCGTCTCTTATCCAAAGTTGGACGCTGTTTTTCTCATCCGGATATAAATCGTCAAAGGAGACTTCTACCCATGGAGTACTGGCTGAGCGGAAATCAGTAAAATCATTAGTACAGTAATATGCCATGGCCAATTGACTATTCAGTAGTTCTAGCGAGAGGTATTCAGTATCTTCAGCTACCTGGATGCCACCAGTCGTGTCACATATCCAGTCAATGCCTTTCCAGGCCTCAGTTTGCTCACTGAAAACCTTTCCAGGCATCATCAGGACGATAGCCACTGCAACAAAAGCTATGGTCTTTTTCATTTTGACCTCCTTGAAGATTCTCCGTGCAAAAACCTCATTGACGCCTTTGCTTTATTGGGAAAATCTACGCTCAAAAAGGTTTCTAGTTTCGATATTTTGCTCGTTATCGCCTATTCCCGACTCCCATGACGTGGTCTTGAATTGTTTCCTTTTGTAAAGCCAAATGAAAATACAGTATGTTCTTGTATACTTTATGAGCTTTGGAAAATCAGTCTGTTCACACGTCTAGGGTGTGGCAAAAAACTACACCTCCTCACTAACAGTTGAGTATGAATTTCCTTTTAATTCAGCATATATCGATACTTTTAGGGTGATACTATAAGCCCTGCTTAAAAAGCTTAATAACAAGCTTTTTGTGCCACATTTTCCCCAGGTATATGGCATAAACTATGCCAGACATGCATTCCCATTTGTGAGACTTGGCAGAACTTCCAGTTGGGAGTCAGATTTGATACAAGGGGTTTGTAGGCTAATTCTGTCCGCTTACCGCCCTGGGAGTTTAAGAGAAAGAAGAGAAAGGAAGGGAGGCAAATATGGCACTCAAGGTCTATTGTGATGAATGCGGTAAAGACTTCACTGATAACTGGTTCATCAAGAAAGAAAAACTATCCGGTCGGGACATAAAAGTTCTTGAGGACAGGGTCTATGGAGTCTGCTCCATGGGCCTGGAAGCATTGGAACGGTCAGGGAACCAGGACTTAGTAAACCTCCCACCTCTTACCTGCAAAGTGCTTGAAGATCTGCTGCGTCCATATCTTTATGATGTTTATTGCATGGACTGCACGGGTGACAGATTAGTAAAAGCTATAGGGGAGATAGATGAGAAAGAGAAAATGAAGTGAGAGCCATGCGGATTTGGGGAAGACCGAGGGTATAGAGCAAGTGGTCAGCAGTCAGCAATGCGGCCGAGAATCAATGCTCCCAGTTCAGCCTTCCTGCAATTCTTTCGCTAATTTCTTCGCACGAGCGGTCGATCTCCTCCTGCAACAGCCGTGAGTCATTGTCCACGTAATCAGCGAGTTTAAAAGATTTATCACTGACCCAATGAAGATCCTTGGAAAAGACTTCTTCCTGATCATCAGCTCTTACAAATCGACAGTGCACTGTCATGAAAAAGAAGAGATCCGGGTTTTCGCCTTGAAGGGATTTAAAGCCAACACTCCTCACACTGACCTCAAGAACATAATCTATTCCATCTCTTTCAAGGAAACGATAGTTGGGTTCTTCATCAGGGTCATGAGGGCCATTTCCTTTCAGGAGGTCGAGGCGGCAATCGGTTCGCTCCGAAACAGTCTTTGAGAGGTACGCTGAAATTGTCTCTTGGATCTTAAGCTCTCCAACTGCGTTGGTGATTACCGCCCTCATTTCTTCAACTTCATCATCAGGTACAGCTAGTTTCCGATTTTGCGCTGCCGTATCACACCATCCGGCGGTCGCGGCGCCGGCGCAAATGGCGAGATCTAAAAACCAGAGACCCGTGGGCGAAACATGAGCAAAGGCTTGCCCCGCCCCGTTCAAGTTTTCTTTCCAGCCCCCCGGGGTATCAACCTCAGTGTCTGGAAGAAAGAGCGCTGGTACCACACCAATGGTGCCAAGCCGCGCATTACACTTTATTTCTGCTGGAAGTAACTCTGACCTGATCTCTCCTACTCCGAGATCAACGACTAATCCGTTTTTTGCAATCACATAAAAATCACCTCTAGCATAGGAAGGGTAATATTCTAACAGCCTATCCTCATATATAAATACAACATATTCTCCCCGCTTCGCGACCCAGTCTGGTTCTCCCATATAGTTAGTCGCTCTGTCTTCGGCCATACCTTTTCGCAGCCTATAAAACTTATCGCCTGTGGTACACCCAACCAATGCTGATATCATGAGAAGAACGAGTATTTTTCTCATAACTGACTCCGCTTTTTAGAGTTCTGCGGAATGGATTCCGTAACTCATACATTCTTAGAAACGGAACGCTATCCCGGTCAAGAAATGATGTGTTTCTAAGGTAGTCTCCACTTTCAGCCTGGTACGGGGCTCAAACCCAAGAATCCATTCCTCCGTTTCATCCTTATAGTTTATTTTATAATGGGTATAGCGGTACTCCCCGAATATGCCGAAGTTGGTGTGGAACTGCCAGAGAAGACCCGCCCGAAAGTCCCATCCGTCCTCGAAACTCCAATCCGACACTTTTTCCGAAACTGTCGGTCGAAGATCTACGGACATGTCGTAATAGATTAGGCTCGGGCCCCCACCCAGGTAAGGCTGGATTTTGCCGTGAGGATATTCTGCACTGGTCAGTAAGGGCCAGCGGAGCATAAATAAGATTGAGAAGGGAACTATCGAGAAGTCCACTTTTTCGGACTCTGCTTCGAAATAAGACAAGTCCGCCGCGAAGCCAAGATAGTGAAAAAAATCTAACCAGTAGCCAAACCGATACCCAAAGGTAAATGAGGTGTCGTAGCTTGTTCTTTCAGAAGCGCTTTCTCTTGGAAAATACGTGTCAACCTGTACCTCAGAGTCATCAGTCATTGCTGCCCCAAGGTAAAGGTCCATAAGGTATTCGGCTCGGGTAAGAGAGGGTTTTGCACTTATGAGA
>JAJDNL010000023.1 GCA_022340745.1 Deltaproteobacteria bacterium | reverse complement strand
CAATCTTCAATCATAAATCTGCAATCTACTATCTCTCAAGTTGACTCGTCGTTAGCGAGTGGTTAGATTAACATTATTGAAGGTGGAGGAGGTGAAGCACATGGAACATGAACCGGGCTATACACCATTGTCCCATCAGGAAGAGTGTGATTGTTGTTGTGGCTGCGACAGCTTTGCCGAAAGGGATGATTATCCCAAGGATGAAGAAGGGAGTCCTATCTATAGGCCACTGTGAAGCGATGGACGAAGAAAAGTTCAAAGGCCCGCCTCGGCGGGCCTTTTTTCATTGTGAGTTGAGAGCCAAAAAGCAGCGGACCCGAGTAACCCTTTGCTACCGTGTGATGACTCTCACAGCAGCGTGGAAGCTTCTCGGGTCCACATCTTTAGAATACTGCAAATGAGCTGTTTGAGTCAAGGAAAAATCTGACTCGGCCCAATCTACTAGAGCTCGTGCTAAAATACTGTTCTTGCCAATTCCCACACTTCTGGCGATCGCCATAGTCTGGATTTAAACAGTTCCCGGTGATGAATAAATTCTTTAGGCAAGCGGTCGAAGAACTTATCGAAAAGCTCTTCATGTGATCTGGCTTCACTCACTGATTGCTCACGATCAACAGCCATGATTTCGTAGAATATCTCCGGGTCGTAGTCCAACCCTTCCCAATGGATGTCTTTATGACGTGGCATATAGCCGAGGGGGCTCTCTACCCCACGAGCCCGGCCATGAACCCGGTCCACAATCCACCTGAGAACCCGCATGTTCTCGCCAAACCCGGGCCAGAGAAATTTACCCTTTTCATCCTTCCGGAACCAGTTAACCCGGAAAATTCGAGGGTGGTTGGACAGCTGTCGACCCATGTTCAGCCAGTGATTCCAGTAAGCCGCCATGTTGTAACCGCAAAACGGCAACATGGCCATGGGATCTCTCCGCATGGGTGGCAGAGCATCTTCAGCCGCTGCCGTTGCCTCAGATCCCATGGTGGCGGCGAGATACACTCCATGGGCCCAATTAAAGGCTTGAAAGACGAGAGGAACATTTCTGCTCATTCGCCCACCGAAGACAAAGGCACTAACCGGTACTCCTTCGGGGTCATCCCAGGCGGGATCGAAGCTTGGGCACTGGGCAATTGGTGCTGTGAACCGGGCATTAGGGTGAGCTGCCGGCCTATCACTATCCGGCGTCCAATCCTGTCCGGTCCAGTCGATCAGGTGCGCTGGAGGCTCATCCGTCATGCCCTCCCACCAGACATCACCGTCGTCTGTCAGCGCGACGTTGGTGAAAATGCAATTCTTGGTCAAAGTCAACATGGCATTGCGGTTGGAATTCATCGAGGTGCCAGGGGCCACGCCAAAAAATCCTGCCTCAGGGTTGATGGCCCGCAGGGTCCCATCTGACCCGGGCTTGATCCAGGCGATGTCGTCACCAATGGTGGTAACCTTCCAGCCTTCGAAGCCGTTCGGTGGCACCAGCATGGCGAAGTTGGTTTTGCCGCAGGCGCTGGGGAAAGCCCCAGTCACATAAGTTTTTTCCCCCTCAGGGCTTTCCACCCCCAGAATCAGCATATGTTCAGCCAGCCATCCTTCATCTCTGGCCATGACAGATGCAATTCTGAGGGCGAAACATTTCTTGCCTAAAAGAGCATTGCCGCCATAACCGCTGCCAAAGGAGTAAATGGACCGCTCTTCGGGAAAGTGGCTGATGTAAGTATTTTCCGGATTGCACGGCCAGGGCACATCCTGCTGATCCGGTTCCAGAGGAGCGCCCACAGAATGCAGACAACGCACAAAGCTTCCCTTGTCCCCCAGCACATCGAGCACCGCTTGCCCCATTCGGGTCATAATCCTCATATTCACTACCACATACGGAGAATCCGTGATTTCTATACCAATATGGGCGATGTGAGAGCCCAGAGGCCCCATGCTAAAGGGAATGATGTACATGGTGCGCCCTCGCATGCAGCCGTCAAAGAGTGTACGCAATTTTTCTTTCATTTCGGTCGGATGCACCCAGTTATTGGTTGGACCTGCGTCAGACTTATTGGTGGGGCAGACGAAGGTGCGACTCTCCATTCGTGCCACATCTTTCGGGTCCGAACGGCAGAGGAAGCTATTGGGACGCTTTTCTTCATTGAGGCGAATGAACGTCCCGCTTTCAACCATCTGGTTACACAAGTCGTCGTATTCTTCCTGGGAGCCGTCACAGATATGAATGCTATCCGGCTTGGATAGATGACCTATGGTTTCAATCCAATCGAGCAGGTCTTTGTTCTTCGTTTTTGCCCCAGTGATCTGCATGTCTTTCATCCAACTCCTCCCTTGGAAACGTTTTCTCAGGCGATATTGGCTAGCTAATAATAATTGACTTTTTGTCTTCGGCCATGCTTAGACCATAAAGGTTTAAGCCTATAGTAAAATTCATTCAGAAAATAAAATCTACTTTTTTCTGGAAAAGCGGAAAAATTTATGGGAAGTTTTATTCGACATTGAGAATTGATCCCCAGGACAAGCCTCTTTAAGATTTATGATTGCAGATTGTAGACTGCAGATTGAGGTGTAAGCATTCTTCACCGTAAGGCTTTGGGTTTCTAATTCTGAAATCTGCAATCTTCAATCTAAAATCGCTACATCCTTTGGGTCCGGATTGTTTACTTTCTGAGAGAGACAAGCAGTCACAGACCCCAACAGTGAGTGGAGGAAAGGGCAGTGGACCTATATGAAGCCATCAAAGGGAGAAGAAGTGTTCGCACATTCAAGAGTACGCCAGTTCCCAAGGATCTCATTGAAAAGATTTTTGAAGTAGCTCTGTGGGCGCCCTCGGGGATGAATAGGCAGAATTGGAAGTTTTTCGTTCTGGCGGGAGAGCGGAAAGAGGAACTGGTAGCAATTTCCTCCACCAGTTTTCACTACCTGGAACCGCAACTCCAACAGCTGTATGCAGAAAAGCCAAAGATCATCGAGGCTACCCGCAGGTTTTTCAAGCGACTCGGTGAAGCCCCGATTGTGGTCTGTGCTTATTTTGAACCGGCGAACAGCGAGGATGTCACCAGCTTTCAGAATGTGGCTGCTGCCATGCAGAATCTACTCTTGGTGGCACACGCAGAGGGACTGGGAACCTGCTGGATGACAGGTCCGGTAACAGTTGCCACTGAGATCAGCCGTTTTCTGGGGGTGCAAGATATGACCCTGGTGGCGATAACACCCATGGGATATCCAGACGAAACACCAAAAGTGCCACCGCGTAAACCGGATCGGGTCGTTTACCAAGGATTTGAAAAGGCATAGAGCATAGAGCATGGAGCATGGGGGGCAATTTCGAATTGCGGATTGCGAATCGCGAATTCTGGGTTGTTATTCTTTCATTTAAAATCGTCCTGCGGACTCCCACCCTGCGGGCGGGTTCCCAGTTTCGAAATTCGAAATCTCACATCTCATATCCCACATCACTACTGCCTTCGTGTCTCTTCGCGCACTTCGTGGACGAAAATCACCGGTGGGTTAGACGGGAATGGCTACAAGTTTATTGCCTTGGAGTCGATCCAGGCGTGCCATGACAACCTGATTCTCCAGAGACGCATCAGCCGGGACCAACACTGGTAGGTAATTGTCGGTGAATCCACACTGCATCGCACTCGCTTCATCCCGCCTATTCTCCACCAGAACCTGCCGCATTTCTCCTAAGAATCGCCGCAAGAACGTCAGCCGTTTTGCCTGGTCCAGTTCTCTCAGCAACGCACAGCGCTGACGAATCACTGATGGAGACACCTGGGCGCTTATGGTGGCTGCAGGAGTGGTGGGTCGGGGCGAGTAAGGAAAGACATGCAAATAGGCTATGGGGAGAGATTCAATCAACCGATAGCTATTGTGAAAGCATGCATCAGTCTCGCCGGGAAAGCCCACCAGCACGTCGGCTCCCACCGCCAGATCAGGAATGCGTTGGGTGGCTTCCAGCACGAGCTCCCGGTAGAAATCGGGGTGATAGTGTCGGTTCATGCGGGCAAGAACAGTGGGATCACCACTTTGTAGTGGAATATGCAGGTGCGGGCAGAGACTGGGCTCACGAGCTATCAGGTCGAGCAACTCCGTAGTGATCTCACCAGGCTCCAGTGAACTGAGTCGAAGGCGGGGCGGTGGACAGTGCTCAAGAATTGAACGGAGCAGATCAATCAAGTCTTGCCGTGGCTTGAAATCCAAGCCCCACTGGCCCAAATGGATGCCTGTGAGCACGACCTCCTGATAACCTCGGTCCAGGAATCTCGCCACCTGGCCCAAAACGGAATCCAGGTTGATGCTGCGGCTACGGCCGCGAGCATAAGGAACAATGCAGTAGGAGCAGAAAGCATCGCAGCCGTCCTGAACTTTCAGAAAGGCTCGAGTTCTGTGAGAGAAACCGGAGAAAACCAGAGGTTGGGGGGCGGGAGCTGTGCGGACGTTATTTACGTGCACACAAGGTAACTGATTGCGCTTAGGGCGAGCAAGATAATCCACTAGAGACAGCTTTTCGGTGGTGCCGAGTAGGTGAGTAACCCCTGGGATGGCGGCTATTTCTTCGGCAGCAATCTGAGCATAGCAGCCCATGACCACCACCTTGGCGTCTGGATTTTGCCGAAGCGCTCGTCTGACCAGTTGGCGTGACTGCATGGCAGCCCGGCTGGTCACCGCACAGGTGTTGATGCAGTAGAGGTCGGCTTTACCGGTGAAGGGTCGGATCAGGAAATCCGCCTGTGTTAATTTTTCTTCCAGGTAGGCGGATTCGCACTGATTTACCTTGCAGCCGAGAGTTGCCAACGCTACCGTACTCATGAAAGCACCTGCTCGATGAAGCCGCCGCCCAAAACCTCGTCTTCATTATAGAAGACTGCAGACTGCCCAGGTGTAATGGCTTTCTGGGGTTCGAGGAAACGGACCAGTGTACCTGCGCTCGTCGGCCTTATTGAGGCCGGTGACTCTCGATGGCGTGAGCGAATCTGCACGAGTGCCTGCAACTCCGAAGTGGGTGGACGTGCGGCAATCCAGTTAACATCTGTCACCAGCATTTCCCTGCGTCTGAGGTCGCTCTCACGCCCCACCCTGACCGTGTTGGTGTCTGGCTCGAGGCCGATGACGTAGTAAGGGGCCGAGGAAGGAATGCCAAGGCCCCTCCGTTGACCTATGGTGTAACGGTGGATACCCTTATGTTCGCCGAGTTGCCGTTCTTTCAGATCCATCACAGGTCCTGGTCCCGGCAGGTCCGATTCCAAGTGTTGTTCAAGAAAAGCCCTGTAGTCATTATCCGAGATGAAACAGATTTCCTGGCTTTCCGGCCGATGGTACTCTTGCATCCCGGCCTCTGCAGCCAACTTTTTCACATCACTTTTTAGATAATTTCCCAGCGGAAAAAATGTGCGTGCCAATTGCGCTTGGTCGAGTCGATAGAGGAAGTAAGACTGGTCTTTGCTTCGATCTCGTCCACGAAAAAGACGCACACTCCCGTCAGATTCATCACGAAGAAGCCTGACATAATGGCCGGTTGCGAGAGTAGTTGCTCCCAGTTTAGCTGCTTGCTCTAGGAGCAGGGTGAACTTGATACGTGGATTGCAGATTACGCAGGGGTTAGGGGTCTTACCTCGACGGTACGCCTCCAAAAACGGTTTGATCACCTGCTGGCGGAAGGGACGGCGAAGGTCCACCACGTGGAGAGGGACATCCAGTCGGGCTGCCAGTTTGACAACATGTTCGCCGGGCTCCGGCGAATCCTCCGGGCGCAGTACCATGTGCAGAGCCAAAACCTTGTGCTCATGCTCTTTGAGCAGCAAGGTGGTAACCATGCTGTCAACACCGCCACTGACCGCCACAGCCACGGTCTCATTTTTTTTGGGTTCATGACGGTGCAATTGTCTGAGGTGATCGCTGGTTTCGATGCTGGAAGGGCGGATGTGGCTGTCGGTGTCGTTAGAGCTTAACGAATTTGTTCGCGGTTTCTTCTTCCTCATAAGGCCTCGGCCCGATCGATACTCACGATCATGGCCCTTACCGGACAGATGTTCACGCAGAGTTCGCAGCCACTGCACTTCTCGGGGTCGAACTGCACATGCATACTTGGCCTTTCGATGTGAAGGGCCCCAGTAGGGCAGACAGCGGTGCAGGCGCCACACTCGAAACACTTGTCCATGTCTCTTTGAATATCCTGAGCCACGGTGTCCACAATGACTCCTCTTCTCTCGAGGTAACGGATACCACGATTGTAATCATTGCGGCCCTGTCCCTGAAGTTCCATGACCACCATACCTTCGCGACGAGGGTAGACAGTGGCTTTGAGTATATTGAAGGTTAGATGGTAGTCGCGCACCAAATTGGCGATGATGGGTTCATTCACAATATCTCTGGGAAAACGCAAAACAAGCATCTTGGAGTACATGGCAATCCTTTCTTAGCCCGCATAATCCACAGGAGCGGTAAACTCGTGGTGCATAATACGAGCGGGAGTCCGCTGTTTCACTGATGTATTCGCACCGTTGGATATAAAATATATAGTCTGCCTTGTCAAATTTTTCTCTTAGTCCGCATTATTCACGAATTTTGTAGTTTCGTGAATAAGCACCTGCAAAAAAGCATGTTTGCTTTCTTGCAGGCTTCGACGCGGTGCTTCGCACCTTGCTCAGGACTAACCCTGAGCGGAGGCCTATAGGGCCGGAGTCGAAGCCAGAAGGGCGGATCATTCATGAGGGCGCAAAAGACTCATGAATGATCCGGGTTAGCCCGCATTGCTACCCAGTTTCTGCTCAAGGGCGTTTTGGGTACCCTCCGGTCGATATTGAGGGGGCGAAAAGGGACAAACACTATTCTGGTGCGGGACCGGGAGTTGTGTACCTGGAAGTTATGGACTATAGTACAATTCTTGGTGGTGCGGCTACAAACTGCTTGGGCAAGAACAGATGAGTTGGAGTTATGTATGGCTACTTTGACCCCATTTCAACGACGTCAAGAAAAGCTAAAAAAACTACTGCCCGAAAAACCTTATGACACCTACCTGGTCTCAGAGCCGTGGAATCGGGCTTATTTGAGCGGTTTTTGGGCAGAGGACATGCAATTGACCGAATCCTCCGGTTTCCTTTTCATTACCGAGAAAGCTCAAGTGCTGGCCACGGATTTTCGCTATCAGGAACAAGCTGAAAGGGAAGCTCCTGACTTTGAAGTGGTTATTTATAAAGAGAACCTTACCAACATCCTGCCGGAAATCTTCGCGAGCCTTGGCACCCGCACCCTTGGTTTTGATAACCACCATCTCACCTATGAGCGGGTTATGAAGATTCAAAAGGCCCTGCAAGAATGGCATCCGCAAGGAGAGTTGCTGCCTGGGGGCGATTTGGTAGAGGGTTTGAGAATGGTCAAAGAACCTGAAGAAATCCAGGCCATTCGTAACTCTCTGGCCTTGACCGAATCTGTCTTGGAAACCATAGTGGCTGAGGCAGATGTAGGAAAGACAGAAAAACAACTGGCCTGGCGCATCGAGCAACTCATGCGAGAAGCGGGCGCTGAGGCGATCTCATTCCCGCCCATAGTGGCCTCCGGACCCGGCGCTGCCATGCCGCACGCGGTGGTCAGTGATCGTCAGCTTGGGGAGTCAGAGACAATCATTATTGATCTGGGCGCCAGGTTGGAACACTACTGTTCCGATATGACTCGGACACTTATTCTCGGAGAGCCGGACAGTAGAGCGCGTGAGGTTTATGGTATTGTCCGGGAAGCTCAATTACAGGCAATGGCTGCAGTGCGGGCCGGAATTCCTTCTTTGGAAGTGGATCGCGTAGCTCGCGATTATATTGCTTTTGCCGGCTATGGGGACAATTTTGGCCATGGTCTGGGTCATGGTATTGGACTGGCGGTGCACGAGAAGCCGGGATTCGGCAAGAGCAGTTCCATGGAGCTAAAGGAAGACATGGTGGTCACCATCGAACCCGGGATTTATCTACCCGGTTGGGGTGGGGTCCGACTGGAAAATATGGTGAGAGTGACTGCGGACGGCTGTGAGGTCCTGAACCAGAACGAGTTTTTCTATTCATTCTGAAAAAAAAGGTAAGCAGTTAGCGGTGGTGAAGCAAAGAAGAATGTCACCATCCGCTTACCGCTTACCAGAGATGGCTGGAGGGTACAGCTATGAATGAGCACGCATTTCGAATCGAGACCGACTCCATGGGTGAGGTGCAGGTTCCGGCAGCAGCCTATTACGGGGCCCAAACCCAGAGAGCGGTGCAAAATTTTCCCATTAGTGGTCTCAGGTTTCCTCGGGAATTCATTCGCGCTTTGGGTCTAATAAAACGGGCTGCGGCTCGGGTGAATATCGAATTGGGTTTCCTCTCCCAAGAGGTGGCCGAAGCCATTATCCAGGCAGCTACCGAGGTGGTAGAGGGTAAGTTGGATGAACAGTTTCCTGTGGATATTTTTCAGACAGGGTCCGGCACCTCCACCAATATGAATGCCAACGAGGTCATTGCCAATCGTGCCATTGAAATTCTGGGAGGTGAAGTAGGGAGCAAAACGCCAGTACACCCGAATGACCACGTAAATAGAGGACAGTCGAGCAATGATGTCATCCCCACTGCCATTCATCTGGCCGTGGCCCAGGGAATCAAGGATGGCCTGTTACCAGTACTCATGGCCTGCCAGAAGGAGCTTGAGGCCAAGAGTGAACATTTTGACCACATCGTCAAAATTGGACGTACCCACCTTCAGGATGCCACCCCGGTGCGTTTGGGACAGGAGTTCAGTGGTTATGCCCGTCAAGTGGAGTTGGCCCGGGCACGCATTGAACAGGCCTTTGACGGCCTGATGGAACTGGCCCTGGGGGGTACAGCTACCGGAACGGGGCTTAATGCGGTAGTTGGCTTTGCCTCGAAAGTCATAGCCCAGTTGGCGGAGGAAACCAATCTTCCTCTGGCGGAGGCCAAAAACCATTTTGCCGCCCAGGGGGGCCAGGACGCTCTGGTTGCTGCCAGCGGTTCTCTCAGGGCGTTAGCGGTGACACTCACGAAAATCGGCAATGACCTGAGGTGGTTAGCTTCTGGACCACGATGTGGGCTGGGAGAACTTCACCTTCCGCCAGTGCAACCAGGTTCCTCCATCATGCCCGGCAAGGTCAATCCGGTCATCATTGAATCTCTTCTCCAAGTAGCAGTGCAAGTCATGGCCAATGACTGGGCCGTAACTATTGGTGGGCAGGCTGGTAACCTGGAACTCAACGTCATGATGCCGGTGATGGCGTACAATCTGCTGCAATCTGTGGAGTTGCTCAGAGCCGTGATTGGCAACTTCACGCACAAATGTCTGCAAGGACTTGGAGCCAATGAACAACGGTGCCGAGAGTTGGTGGAAGAAAGCCTGGCGCTCTGTACTCCACTGGCCCCTGAGATAGGCTATGATAGAGCAGCCCACATAGCGCACTTGGCCTACGAGAGTGGCAGAACAGTACGAGAAGTAGCCCTGGAGTTAGAGGTTCTCCCGGAGGAAAAGCTCCTGAAGATACTAGATGCTGAAGAGATGACTCGACCTGGTGTCAGAGGTGGTAGAGGAAGGAAACAGTAGGCAGTAGAAACATTTTGTATTGCGCATTTCACCTGTATCATTTCGCATGAAGGTTGGGGACTGAGCGAAGTGCAGCGAGCGCGAAGAAATGACAGATGTGAAATAACAAATGAGCATTGCTCAATGCCAGATGACCAATGTTTTTGTGCTTAAGGATGTTGTCTGATATAGTGCCTATGTAACCCCACAATGTATGAAGCCGATGGCAAAAATCATTCAGTTTGGCAACGGCCGCAAGGGTGACGACAATCTCATTTGTCGTAAACCCCTGGAGTTTCGCCGCGGTGACTGGCGCCAAGGGCAGATATTGCAGTGCCTTCGGAGCGAGGCGGAGAAATACCAGACCCATCGGCATCAGGCCATTACCAACGGCCACAGCCATCTCAGCTTTGTTCCCGAACACTTCAGTTTGGTGGGTGGCTGCGACTATACCGTCATGGGACTGTATCGGTGGAGAGAAAGTGAGGAGCGCGTCAGGGAGTTTTACCAGCTGGCAGGTCTCATGGAATGTGTGGTCAATAGCTCCTCGCCACTGTTGCGTACTGACTTGTTGCGCAGAGTCTACAAGACCATAATGGATTTAGGGCGCAGTCTCAATTTTTCCTGGAAAGGGGACTCCAGCCAGTTCCTCTTGCCTTTGCATCCGAACTTCTATCGCCGTAGTGATTTCTTTGCTCGAATCCAACGAGCTGACACCCTAAAGGTTCTCTATGCAAAAGTGGAACATGAGACCAGGGTGCAGTTTGATCTGCTAGCCGCCGAATATGTTTTCTACCTACCCCAGAGAATGGTGGACGAACCAGCTTAGACCTATTATCCCGCGCGCTAAGAAAAGTAATTGACAAAAGACCATAATTAGATAGACTTAACGGTAAGTTATCCCAACTCCGTCTTCTGCAGTCGTGCTGTGCCATCCCTGTTTGGTAGAGTTATGGCTAAGGGGGAGATGAGGAGGAGTGCGCGAATGGTTACGTGGCCTTACCGGTTTCAGTTGAGCCTGCAAGATCGATTGCGGCGGTCTGTGTACGAAGTACTGCGAGACCAGATGGATATGTACCTGATACAGTATGGTCTCATCGATTCGTACTGGAATTTCTGCGAGGCTGAAGAACCTTACCCATTCGTACCAAAACGAGAGCTCAAGCCCCGGGCTCGGGTGGTGGAGAAAGAGTACATTCATCACAATCATTTTCTGGTAATGTTTTGCGAAGGAACTATTCCAGGTTGGTACAAGAAATATATCCGCTTTTTCGATTCCAATAAGGTTACCAAAGAAGGAATCGCCGAAATGGCCCACATTCAACTGCACAAGAAGTACACCAAGAATTTGCGGTACTTCGAAAACCCGGGCTTTGAGAATCTGGTGCTGGACCTACTACCGGTGGACTACGCCCTGTTGATTCAGAAAGATCCAGCCATCAGGACCAGAACCCGCTATGCCATGACTCACTTCCGGGTGAAGATTGACTGGCCCATTGACAACGCCACCGAAGAGATGGCCCAGCAGCTGCGCTACATTACCAAAGATCTTTACGAGATAGACGAGAAGCACGCTGAAAGTTTGAACAACAAGCTGTTCGAGAATTACGGCTTTCACTATGCAGTGGGAGGTCGTCGCACCGCTGCGGTGGTGGCGGCGCAGTTTCTCAAGAAAATGGAATTCATCTCCACAGTCTACGTTGCCAGTTCCGAATCGCGTACGCTAACCCGTCTCAGTGAGCGTGGAGTAACCAGATACGTATTGATCAAGCTGCCCACCGAGGAAATCTCCCGTTTGGTCTCGGACAGCCGTATGAACTTTGACAATTTCGTCAAACGTTTTCTTATAGACCTTCAAGACGACTTTGGGGTGGGAGTGTTTGAAGTGGTCTATCGCAATACCGCCCATTCAAAGCCGCCCGAAGATGGCAAGTTGAGGGAACTGAGGCCAGATTTCCAGTGGCTGACCGTGAGTGATCAACTGCTGGTTCCCCTCCCCGGTCACAACGATATTTACCCCATACCTTACAGCACCATCTACACTACCGACTTTGGAGATACTGAACTGGCCTAACCCGTCACCCCTTATCCCCTTCAATTACCACCGGCAGCGGGGTATCCAGGGAGATCTCCTTGGGACTGACCCTGGCGCCATAAACAATGATATTGACGCCAGCCCTATGTGCCCGGCGGAGAGCCCGAGCATAGGCGGGATCGATGTGCGCAGCCGGGGAAAAACGTCGGGCATCTTCCCTCTGAACCACATAGAACATGGTGGCCCGATGGCCTTGGTCAATAGCATCCATAAGTGTCTGCAAATGCTTGCGTCCTCTGGCAGTGGGGGCATCAGGAAACAGTGCCGTACCGTCTTCCACCAAAGTTACGTTCTTGACTTCCAGAAAGAGGGACACCCCACCACGAATCAGGCAGAAGTCAATCCGACTGTGGCCCAATTGTACCTCCCTCAAGAGTTTGTCGAAGGGAGCCAACTCGGGGATCAGCTTGTCATTGGCTGCCTCAGCTACCAGCCGGTTTGCACTGAGGGTGTTGACACCCACCCAGGTTGAAGGCAGGTGAATCAGCTCCCAGGTGTAGCGAGTCTTACGTTTGGGATTGTCTGTCTGCGATAGCATAACCTCCCTGCCGGGAACGTTACAGCCCTGCATGCTGCCAGAGTTGGGACAATGAGCCGTGACCAACCGGTCGTTCTCGAGACGTACTTCGGCAAGGAACCGTTGATAGCGACGAACCAAGAAACCCCGCACGAGAGGTGACAAAAAGCGCACTGCAATTCTCCCAATGGCTACCGTTCGACCACCTCCGTCACGAGGTGTGGATGAACTGAGCGCCATCAAATTGATTGACTACTCTTTACTTTCTATATTACTTAAGGGTGCCGGCTGCAAGAATTTTCCATACCTTCACTTCCGACATCTTGCTAGGAACAGGCGAGCGGTATCTTGACTCTGTGAGAGGTCACAATCAATGGCGAGGTTTCTGGCACCCAAAAGGAGCCGCTTCATCACCCCAGTCAATCTGCCGCTCCTCAGTTTTGCGGGTCTGATTCTGGTTGGTACTGTACTCTTAATGCTGCCCCATGCTGCCAATGGACCGAGGCTCACACCGGTAGATGCCCTGTTTACTGCTACTTCGGCAACCTGTGTTACCGGTCTGGTGGTGGTTGATACCGGTAGCCGGCTGAGCCTCTTCGGCCAGTGGGTCGTACTGATACTCATCCAGTGTGGCGGACTGGGCATAATGACTTTTTCCACCGTGCTCATACTGCTCATGACCGGCAGATTTTCATTCATACAGCGAAGTGTCATCCAAGACACCTTCACCCACAGTCCGGACACCAGACTCCCCTCCCTGGTCCTGCACGTGGTGGTATTCACCCTGGTGCTGGAGGCGGCTGGGGCTGCGATGCTTTTCCTCCGCTTTTCCGAGATGTACCACCCGGGCCGGGCTCTTTACATGGCTATCTTTCATGCGATAAGCGCTTATTGTAATGCAGGTTTCGGCCTGTATTCTCAGAGTCTTATGGATTTCAGTAGTGATCCCTTGGTGAGCCTGACTGTGGCTTTGTTGATCATCTGTGGTGGTATTGGATTCCTGGTGGTGCTGGAGTTAAAAAGCATACTGTTCAGATCCCACAAAGCACGCCGGGCTAGGCGGATTTCAGTTCACTCCAAGCTGGTGCTAACAATCACGGCTCTCCTGTTGATAGTCGGCACCATGGGATTCCTGGCCCTTGAGTGGAATCAGTCCATGGCAAGACTTTCTTTACCGGCGAAGGTGCTGGCTGCCTTCTTTCAATCAGTGACCACCAGAACCGCCGGGTTCAATACCCTAGATTTTGGCAAGATGGCTAATGTCACCTTGCTTTTTACCATCCTGCTCATGTTTATTGGAGCCGCTTCGGGATCCACTGGGGGCGGTATCAAGGTCAACACCTTGGGGGTTCTTTTTGCCCTCAGTCGTTCACGGCTTCGGGGTGAGGAATCAACGAGTATTTTCCGTCGTACTTTAACAGCTGAAACCGTCGGACGAGCGATCTCCGTGTTCGTCGTGGCCGTAATAGTTATCTATGTTGCCACCATGGCTCTCACGGTAAGTGAATTAGGGACCACAATCCATGGAGAGAGCAGGGGACTTTTCCTTGAACTTCTCTTCGAGGTGGTCTCTGCTTTTGGCACTGTGGGGCTCAGTGTAGGGATCACCTCAAAGCTGAGCACTTTGGGCAAGTTGATCCTGGTTGTGGTGATGTATATCGGGCGATTGGGTCCACTCTCCATAGCTGTGGCTTTGAGCGGAAGGGAGCCCCGCTCCAAGATCCAGTATGCAGAAGAGAATGTTATGATTGGTTGAGTTCAATAGTACAGGTATTTGCAGTCAGCCGCAAACCATTGCAGTGCTCCAACAAAAATTTGCTAAAGGATGCATCATGGGACAATTTGCTGTTATCGGTATTGGTAATTTCGGCTATTATCTCGGAAGCTATCTCTATGAAAAAGGCCATGAGGTCATCGCCTTGGATATCAATAAGAATCAAGTGCAAAAGATCAAGGATGTTGTCAGCCAGGCCGTTGTGGTTGACGCTACTGATCGGGAAGCACTGGAATCCCTGGGTATTAGTCAAGTGGATGCGGCGGTGGTCTGCATTGGTACGAGAATGCAAGCGAGTATCCTGGCAACCCTGCACCTGAAAGAGCTGGGGATAAAGAGTATTCTCGCCAAGGCGACCAGTGAGGAGCACGGGAGAATTCTCAGGAAAGTTGGGGCTAGCGAGATTTTCTTCCCAGAGAAGGATCTAGCCATAGGGGTTGCGGGTAAATTGGACAATCCAAATATGTTGGACTACCTACCCTTTATTGAG
The DNA here is from genome assembly GCA_022340745.1 of Deltaproteobacteria bacterium. Lineage (GTDB taxonomy): Bacteria > Desulfobacterota > Syntrophobacteria > BM002 > BM002 > BM002. The sequence continues at coordinate 10,464 of JAJDNL010000023.1, read as the reverse complement.
GGCTACAGCATCATGGAACTGGCACCTCCCAAAGACTTTGTGGGTAAAAAATTGAGAGAATTGGATCTGATTAACCGGTTTGGTATGCAAGTGTTAGCGATCAGGGAGATCCTGCCAAAGGGAATGGTTCTCATACCTGGAGCTGACTTTCAGGTGAAAGACAGCGATGCCCTCATTGTTTTGGGTCCCAATGAGACTCTGGAGAAGTTTAAGGAGGCCTAGCTGACCCACGAGTTGGCACAATGCTGTTGATAGGAGGAGGCGGGCCACTAGACACTAGGAACTAAGCACTAAGCACTAAGCACTAAAAATACCATCTTTGTCGACTGGTGATTGTGTCTAGTGTTTACTGCCTAGTGCCTAGTTTTTTTTGTGCCTTGTGAATTATCGGCTTCCCGCTTGGACAAGGATTACTTGACCAGTGTGGAGCAGATTGGAATGCATGTCGTTGAGGGTCTTGATCTCAGTTACAGTGGTGTTGAAGCGTTGGGCTATCAGCCAGAGCGAGTCGCCCCTTTTCACCTGGTAGTGCGTAGTGGATCCTGCTCGGTGTGCCGGGGTGTTTTGAGCCAATACAGTGTGGCCGCGGAGGGGAATCTTCAAGCGCTGACCCGCTCGGATGCGACTGGCACTGCGCAGGTGATTGGCGTACACTATGCGTCGCACAGACACTCGGTACTTCAAGGCGATTTCCGACAGGGTCTCGCCGAAGCGCACCCTGTGGATTACATAAGCGCGTTTGGGAGGTTTCCAGCCGGGAACCTCCTCCACCTTGGCAACGAATGTCGTGCTGGTGTCTGCAGGCAGCTTCAGGGTGAAGGGGTAATCTGGGGTAACTTTATATCGCAATGAGGGATTCAGTTCCTCCAGGGTTTTCGCCGGTACCTCCAGGACTCTGGCGATATCTTTCAACCGCATCTGTCGGCTGACCTGCACCTCTTCGGTCATCAATGGCTGGTCAAGCTCCAAGTCGTAAAAACCGTACTTCTCGGGATCTTTGATGATATGGAGTGCAGCAAGAAAGCGAGGCACATATCGAGCGGTCTCCAGGGGGAGCCGTGGGTAAAGATCCCAGAAATCATCAAGATAATGCACATGCTGCTGCCGAATCGCCCGCAGCACGTTACCCTCGCCACAGTTATAAGCTGCCAAGGCTGTAATCCAATCGCCAAAAAGGCCGTGAAGAACCCTTAAGTATTCAATGGCGGCCTGAGTAGACTGTTCAGGGTCCATCCGTTCATCCACCCAGCGGTCGCGGTGGAGATCATAGCGGTAAGCTGTGGAGGCGATGAATTGCCAGAGTCCGAGTGCTCTGGCCTTGGAGAATGCCTTGGTCTTAAAACCGCTTTCGATAAGTGGAAGCCAGGAAAGATCTTCAGGGGTACCAGCTTCCCTCATTTGTTCCACAATGTAAGGTCTATACCTGCCTGAAAGCCTGTAGGATTGGATGAAAAAGTCTCTTTCTTTGGTCTGAAAGCGTTCTATCTCTCTGGCCACATATTGGTTCATCACCAGCGGCATTTCCCGGCTGTGGCCCATTTGGTGGTGAGGTCTGGAGGCATAGATCTCCAGAATCCGTTTAGAGATGAGGAGACGGAGGTCTTCCTTTTGCTGGGTGATCTCCGGATCATCCTCGTTTTGAATGCTGCAAATGGCTTGATAACTTTGGTCGAGAGACTGTATTGCTCTATCCAGATCACCGCTATTCCGGTACTCTAAGGCTTCCTGATAATAGTATAAAGCGTCGTCCACACGCTTCTGATCGGTATAAGGCTCCGCTCCGGAGTCAACCCCTGTCTGTGATTCACTATTTGCGGAGCTTTCCTCCTGAGCCGGAGACGCAGTCAATACGTTTTCTTCATTACCGGTTGCATCGGCAGGTGCTCCATCTGATGGATCAGTTGTAGGCTCAGTAATCTGGGATGGCTCTTCAGGGGTGGATGTGTCACCTGGCCGGAGAAAAAAAGAGGACTGAGTACAGGAGACCGTCCAAAGGAGAAGGCCGAGCAGAGCTAAAAAGAGACCTCGTGTCATTGGCAATAGGACCTCTTGACCGAAAGTTTTCGTTGGATAATCCTGGCCGTACGAAAGAATTAACGACCACAAAATGCATGATTGATGCCAACGCTTTGATAGTCTGTACGAGACCACTCCTGACGAAACAGCGGCCACCATAGCAGAAATCTTTTAAAAACACTACAGAAAATGGTTTTCCACGGTGGTGATAAAGATGCCACTTTTTTTCACCAAGTGACACTTTTGGACTCCAAACGAGGTTGTAGTGCACCTCTACCTGATGATATTTTCAAGGGTTAACTATTTAAAAACAAAAATAAAATACGGTTATCTCACAGATTGGCACGAAGTTTTCATTGAGGACATCGTGGGGGAGGAATTTGCCAAACGGAAAACAGAGCGAGCAACCCTTCAAATTGCTCCAGGGAGATGTTTTCTGATAGATAGGAGGCTGAGATGAACTCCCCCACTTTCGTTCAGAAAAGAGAACATCCAAGAGTCCCGGTGAGCTGGCCCGTAACCATGGTGACCCCTGAGGGGGATATCGACGGCATGATAGAGAACATTAGTACCGGGGGGGCCTATATCCGCTGCGGGACACCGCTCGTGCAAAAAGATCTCTTCATCCTGTCGATCCTGGCTCAAGACCGAGAGCATTCATGGATAGGAGCAGAGGTAATGTGGATAGATATTCCCCTCAGCGCTGATTCGAACGACATGGCTATTGGCATGGGGGTGAGGTTCACCAATATCTCTGTCGAGGACCTCCAGTTTGTAAGCAATGCTGTCTCAGAGTTGAGTTAGCCCGGACATTTCATGGATTACTTGCTGCGACCACTTCGGAATTGCAGATTTCAGATTTTAGATTTCAGATTGAGGGCGGTCTTATCCATACGGTTATCTGAGAAAAGCAAGAATGCAACTATAATTTCCACCGCTTACTATGTTTACTCGGTCTTTTGCAGCCTCAAATCCGCAATCCGCAATCTCCAATCTGCAATCAATAACCGTCCTTCCTGGCGTCCTCGGGTGTCGGCCCCTGCGACGTACCGTTCAGGTACGCCTCGTAACCAATCCCGCGGTACCGCGGGACGAGTTGCCAGGTGGCACGCCCATCTTAGTGGTCTCCCGACAGCAATTCATGAAATATCCGGGCTGATTGCAGGACAGCAGCTCTAGATTTTAGCCCTTCTCCAAAGCCAGCTGGTCAATAGATCGGTTGTACCACCAGTTCACCGTTTAACTCCAGATTAAGCCAGCTCAAGAGCCCCAATAGAGGGCAGCGACCACGCTGCTTATTCAACATCGAAAACCTGCTCCATAAAGCCAGGTCACAGTTCAGTGGCTTTGCTAGTAAAGAATCCGGGCTAGTTCCCAACGAACTTGCCATTTTCAAATTCACCTGTTAACTCTCTACCGTCAGGATAGATTATCTTCCCTTGTCCGTGGGGAACATCATTTTCCCATGCGCCCACATATTTGCGGCCGTCTGGGAAGGTCATGGTTCCTTGTCCGTGCCACTCGCCATTTTTCCATTGCCCCTCATATCTTGCACCATCAGGGAAGGTCCAAACCCCCAGCCCGTGGGGCTTGCCATTTTTCCATTGCCCCTCATATCTTCCGGCATAGGGGTTGGTCAGAGTGCCTTGTCCGCTTCGTTTTCTGTTCTGCCATTGACCTTCATATCTCGCACCTTCTGGATAGGCCATCGTACCCAGTCCGTTCTTGCAGTTTCCCCGGACACAACTTCCACTCGTGCTGCAGGCAGCGACAGGAAAACAGATCGCAAAAAGAAAAAAGGCCAATAGATGACTCTTCACCGGATACCTCCTTCCTTAAATATTTGGCGCTTTCTGCAGTCTCACGGTAAAGTTACCTTATCCAACATCTAAAACCTGCTCCTTGGGGCTAGGTCAGAGTTCAATGGCTTTGCCGGTAAAGGAGGTTTCAGGTTTCAGTGTTCAGGTTTCAGTTTTTTTGTTCTTCTTCCCTGACACCTGAACACTGAAACCCGCAGAACAGGTCCTTTGGATTCGGATTGTTTATTCAAAAATAATATCATTCTACTTCACTTGTGAAAATGAGAAATGCGAATGCCAAAATAGGGGCGCTGATGAGGAGGACATTCAAAAAGTCATGGTTCCGGAAAACTGAACTGAAACAAGGGAGTGAAGCGGTACGGATAGTACTCGTTGGTATGAAATATCCGGGCTAGAGGTCTGTTTCGATACACTCCTCCAGAACTTTCTTAAGGGCCTCTCTGGCAGTTGTCACGCGGGTGGGAACACGTTCTTCTTGTCTTAGGAACTTGGAAACAGCTGTGGAGATAAGCCAGCGGTCTTGATCAGTGATATTGGTAAAGTTGACGCCTATAATAGGGAGGGTAAGTTCATTATCCACGATATCTGCGGTTGACCAGACCACCTGCGCCTCAATCATCAGGGGGCGCTCTAGTTCAGGGACTCTGATGGTCATCTCAAAAACTTCGTGTAAGAGAGGTGGGTTTTGAAATCGGAGTGTGGCGCCGCCGGCACTGACATTGAGCGTGACTCCTGCAACGACACCTGTATCGGTTTTGATAGTAACTGCCCATTCGATTCTGGCTCTGGGGTAACGGCGTCTTTCAATAAACTGAGGATCCATTCCAGTGCAACCTTAAGCAGTGAGGTCCTCCCCAGGTTGATCTTGGTCTTTAATCTCTAGATGATCCGCAACCAATGCTGAGATCATCTCGTGGTCGGTAGTGTCGATTTTCGTGAATCTAACCCCCATGCCGCGCGGCCTAACCTCTTGATCTGAGTTGGAGGGATTTGACCAAATGACTTCAGCTATGGCCTGTACTCGTGGAGAGAGGAGGGATACACTGATAGACATTTCAAGGACTTCGTTGGGCTTCAGAGGTTCACGGCAACTGATAAACGCACCAGTGTAACTGATATCTTTCGTCTCACCCGCCATGAGTCCTCGAGAGCTTTTGATAATGACCGGCCATGAAACCACTGCTCTGGGGTGTTGACGTCTTTCTCTCCCCGTTGGCTTATCCATAATCAATCAGCCCTTTTCGGTTTATCTCTGTGTTCAGTCAGACCCATCAGCTGGTTTAACCATTGAGCCGGTATGATCTTATTACGGCGATGGTTCAGCTTGTCTCAGATGCTCACACTGCAACCTCTGTGCCACAGTACTCTCCACAATTAGTTTTTCTGGTGCTATTTCGGCATGTTTTATTGAAATGAGGGGGTGGAAGGAACAATTTTCAGATGATTGGGAAGGAAAACTGGAGGGAAGGCAGGGGCGCCTCACCGGTGCTCGATTACCACTACCATAAACAGGATCGTTTCTTGACAAACAAATATTCCGCCTCTGCACTGCCTTGAGTCGCACCCGCAGCGTCGAAGGCCTTTGCAAGGTGCTCTGGCCTGCCGTAGAGATAGCCTCCGCCAAGATCGTCTGTCAGAGTCACAACCACATCGCCTGGAGAAAGCATGTGAGCGGACTCGGCACCGTAAAACACTCCGGGCTGGATCTTGATGGTCTCGACCTGCTCTTGGGTCAAGTCCAGTACGACCCCAGATGGCAAGGTAACCGGGGTGGCCGCGAGAGGGGTGATAAGACCAAGTTCCAGCAAGGACAGTACGAACGGGAGCAGGAGTATTCCAAATTGTAGACGGCTAGCCTTCATACTATCCCACCGCTCTATGAAAAATCTGGCAGCAGACAAACTGCTGACTCTTACCATATGATGATACTATCATTTTGTAAAGCTAGGTTAGGTGGATTGCCGGCGAAAGACAAAACATGAAAAGCCCCTCGATAGTCTGACTAGGCAGGATCGAGGGGCTTGTAAAGGCCCCCACTGACTACCCCACGGAGAACATTCCCAGTCCCTCGCAGACAGCCTATGGGGGGTTAGGGCTAAGCAGCCCGTTATACCTACCGGCCAGCATATGAAAATCCGTTGATCCCGTCAATCGGTAAAACCACCATTTTTCAGTCTAGCCCGGATATTTCATGAATTCCGCCTACGGCGGACTGCGACCGCGGATAGATGGTCCTCCCGGGCGTCCTCGGGTGTCGGATCCTGCGACGTACCGTTCAGGTACGCCTCGGATCCAACCCCCTGTGGTTGCCCGGTGGCACACACCTCTCCACGGTCTCGCGAAGGCAATTCATAACATATCCTGGCTAAATAAAAAAATCCCCCAGCGTCATGCCACTGGGGGATTTTAGGGGGGGTGGTGGGAGTTAGAGCCTCGGTAAAGTCCTTAATTTGCAGCCACTGCTACATGCGTACGCATCTTGATTTCTGTCTGACAGCCTTTGTTGTCCACCTTGAGTACAATACAGGGGTACTTGTTTTGAGAGACCCTTTTTATCTGGAGCTGTCTTTCATTGGCGCTGAAAACCACGAACACTGCTACCACCGTGGCGAACAACGCTGCAATCACAATCCAAGTTTTAATCACTTTGATTCTCATGGTGCCCCGCCCTCAGAAGTAAACCGTGCTCGTCAAAGGTAACTCTATTTCTTGGGTAGAAATGTTACCAAGATGTGTTGCTGTCCGCCCTAGTAAAAGCAGTAATGATACCAAAGATACAAAAAAACAAAAACGCCCCCACAATACATCAACTTACCTGAATTGGGCCGCGCTAAGCCCGCTTGCCAAATTGCCAAATTTGGCCATATAACAAAAGTCAGGTTGGCATTTTAACCAATTTCTCATCTGGCATGACTGGCCCGCAGCTTCTTCTCTGTAGCCAGGAGCAGGAGTTGGAGGACGGTGCTCGCAAAAGTGGCTTGATCTGAGAGCATAATTGACATCTTACTAAAATCTGATACTCTGCCACTGCGTTAAAGCGCCTGTAGCTCAGTTGGATAGAGCAACGGACTTCTAATCCGTAGGTCGGGGGTTCAAATCCTCCCAGGCGCGCCAGGATAAAAAGCACCGAGGACATTCGTCCTTAGTGCTTTTTCTATGTTCGACGCTTTTCGCAACCATTGAATCAAAGAAAGGGTGAAAATCGTAATCTGGTCCAACAAGACACTCGGGCAAATTCCCACCGACATTGACAACATCATATGCCCAAGAGCGAACCTACCTTGAGAACACTCAATATCTTGTGCCAGAGTAAATTCCAGTCGAGTGTGGATTAAGGGATGTAGTCTATAGTTTCACTGTAGTCGAGTTGGAGTTTAGATTTCTTTTAATCACCCACGGTTTTGTAATCAATAGCTGCCTCAGTAGGAGTCACAAACCAGACCTTTTATTTCTCATAGGCATTACGAAGTAGGCTTTTGGAACGTGTTGTCGTCATCAATTCATAGCCATTGAATAGGTTTTTTGTTGACTTAGCCATGTTTCGTAATTACGATTAAGATTACTTTCTGTGGCTTAGGTCGTGAGAAGCTGGTTGCAGGTACATTCAGGAGTTTCATTTAATCCACAAGTGGTTCGGGGGGTATTAAATGACAAATATATATGTCCGTTCATCCAAAGGTGTAATTGCAGATATTGTAAATAAGGAGCCGGTATCATTCCGGACCCCAGGTCGGGTCTTTCGGTTCCGGTTGTTTCATGCATCGGCGGCAGATGAGAAAATGGAGCAGTGCTGCGAAGCGGCAACAAAGCTCAGGGATGATGTTTTCTGGTCGTCTTTTTGTGAGGAATCCCATAAAGATTGACGTTCTATGTCGTCCTTCAATACGCATGGGAGAGAAAGAAAACCTTCAGCGGGGGTGTTGACTCAACACCTCCTTTTTTGTTGGTTTCAGGGACTTTTGCAGACATTTTCTTTGCAAACCTAAAATTCATATTAGCGAAAGTAGCATAGTTGAGATCTTTCACATTATGTGATGCCAAGGTAAGTTTCAGCCAATTTTAGATTAAGGGATGTAATCTCCTTTCTGCCCTTTTCCCTTTGAGCCCGCCGATTAATCTCAACGTGGTGGTTTTTCATATTGACAATCATGCCCTAATTATTAATCTTGGTGTCTCAAATTACGAATAACTCCCAGACCTATGGTGGCATATTTAACAGCCGACTTTTTTTGGTCCCGAGGTATCTTATGAGATTTCAGACGGTGAGATTGTTTTGGTTCCCGTTGACGCTGATATTCATCTTTTTAGTAGTAAGCGGTGGACTGGCAGCCCAGGAACCCAAAGCTTCTCAGCCCGCCCCTGCCCAAGAGGAAAAGGAGCCTTCGGTACCGAGCCTAGCCGAACTTAGCCCTTTGGCTACTGAGCTGGCCGAACGCTCGGCCGTTCTCGAAAAAGAACTTGCGGCAGTCTTCGATTTATCCGCGGCTGAAAAAAGCTTGACTAAGATAGTGAAACGCCAAAGAAAGCTCTCTGGACAATTAAAAGAGTTAAAGACCACCGGAGGGTACGGCTACTACCATCTTACCGAACTCAAAGTGCGAATAGGAATCGAAGCCAATTCCCTCCAGAAGACGGTCGATTCCCTTACCGAAGCGATCAACCAAACTGAAAGTTGGGAAAGACAGTGGTTGAACGAGAGCAAACGATGGAAGGAGTTGCGATCTTCCGTCCCGAAACTTGTATCGCTCAAGACGGTGGCGCCCACTTTTGCAAGAGCCCAAGATATCATCGACAGATCGGTCAACCTCATCAGGCAACAATTAAAATCTCTGCTCGCCGCACAACAAAGGGCAGGGGAAATCCAGGCCGGGATATCTTCGCTTAGAGCCGAAGTAGATGATTTGCTCTTGACCGCTCGCGTTGACGCCTGGAAGAAGTCAGCTCCTTCGATGTTTTCGTCCGAGTACTACACCCAATTCAACAAAGGGCTGTGGGAGGAAATGCGAAAAGGGTTGAGTCTCGTCTCATGGCCAGATCGGCGGTTTTTGCAACGACACGGATGGTTGGTATGCCTCCAGGTCTTTCTGTCCTTGGCCCTTACCGTTGGCATAGTCCGTCATCGGAGTCTGCTGAAGGAGGAGGAGCGGTGGCGGTTTATTGGCAGAAGACCTGTTGCCGCTGGGATTTTCGTCGGCTTCGCGCCCCTCCTGCCACTCTATGGGCCGGTTCCAGGCACATGGAATTTGGCACTTGGCACTGTTATCATAATCGCCCTGGCTCGTCTTGTGGGGGGGGGCGTAGTTAAATTCTGGAGAAAATGGCTTGTCTATGCTCTGGCTATCTTTTTGATCACAACCAAGTTGCTCCGGGTTTTTGGCCTGCCACTTCCGCTTTTCCGCTTGTACGTTTTCTCTACCGCACTGATTGGCATGGTCCTCTGTAATTGGCGTTCAGTGAAAAGCGTCCGCAGTGGAGGCTCGCTCCTGTATGCCTGGATTTTGCGTTTGGGTGGCTTGGTTTTCCTGGGGGCAATACTAGCGGAGATAGGCGGCTACAGCGCCCTTGCTGCTCATGTGCTCGAGTCCTCGCTGGGGACGACCTTTATCGTGCTGGCGGCTTGGATGTTAATGCTCATGACTCGAGGTTGTTTAGAATGGGCAATGCAGAGCGCCCCTCTCAAGAAAATTCCGTTTTTGCAAAGTAAGGCGAAGGTGATTGTCAGCAGGTCGGCACTTTTGGCCAACCTCCTCATAGGGGCCCTTCTCCTTACCCTCATTCTTGTGGCCTGGAGGCTATACGACAGGCCAATTGAGGCAATCAAAGGAGTCATGTCATTCGGTTTCATTGTGGGGTCTCGGCAGGTTACTGTGGGATTGATTTTTACTGCGGCGGCCTTCCTCTACGGTTCGTTTATCGCATCCTGGGCCGTGCAGGCGATGCTCATGGAGGGGGTGTTTACCAGACGCCAGCTGCAAGTTGGAGTGCGGATTTCAATGGCACGTTTGGTCCACTACGGCTTTATATTCGTGGGCTTCTTATTGGCGTTGGTGGCACTGGGTGTTCAACTGAGAGAAGTTACAATCATTGCTGGCGCCCTGGGAGTTGGAATAGGGTTTGGCCTCCAGGGAATTGTGAACAATTTTGTCTCCGGCCTAATCCTGCTCTTTGAAAGGCCCATAAAAGTTGGTGATTATATTCAGCTTGACCAGAAATGGGCTGAGATCAAAAGGATTGGGCTTCGAGCGACCGTTGTCGAGACTATGGACCGGGCGGAGGTCGTCGTTCCCAACAGCGAGCTTGTCTCTACCCAGGTAATCAACTGGACGCTTTCAAATCGGTTTATACGGCTTATCATTCCGGTTGGGGTGGCATATGGTTCTGACGTCTCACTGGTTATGCAAACCCTTATGGAGTGCGCGGAGGCAAACTCGATGGTGACGAGAGTGCCCACGCCTAAAGTGCTTTTCCTAGCGTTCGGAGAAAGTTCTCTCGACTTTGAACTTCGCGTCTGGATATCGGATGTTGAGAACAGGCGACAAGTGCAGAGTGAACTCCACCAGGAGATGGACCGGAGGTTCCGGGAGTTGGGAATCGAAATCGCCTTTCCTCAGAGAGACCTGCACCTACG
>JAJDNL010000004.1 GCA_022340745.1 Deltaproteobacteria bacterium | reverse complement strand
AGAGCTGTAAACACCGCACCTCGAATTGTTTTTTTGATCTTGTTCTCTTTCATTTGTCACCACCTATCTCTGTTCGAGCACATGAGATTTCTGGGTTGTAAGAGTACCAGGAAGTTCGAATCACCTTTCCTGATTAGTGGTATCCAGTTCAATTTCAACCCGACGGGCCAATCTTGCCACCTTATTCGGCCCGCTTGGCTTAGCCGGACCTATCCCGAGTGTCTTAATTCTCGAGGGTTCAATGCTCTTGCCGATGAGATAACCTTTGACAACATGCGCCCGGGACTCGGAGAGCATCTTGTTGTAACTGTATATGCCGTACTGATCAGTGAAACCTTTGATTATTATCCTGATCTCAGGTCTCTGAATGAGAGCAGCAGCAAGCTGCTCCAGGTTTTCCAGTGCAGCATTTGAAAGCTGATTTGAGTTAAAGCCGAAATATATGGTGAGCTTGCGATCTTGTAAAAAGGAGAACCGCTTAGATTCGGCCGCAACCGTTGCTCGACTGCCATCATCGCTCGAATTGGCGATGACACTGTCGACCACTGCAATAGGTCGTCTTACATATCCCGAATCAGATTCTGCATTTCCTCCCCGCTCTATGGGACTACCCTTGAGCTTGGTCTCATAGATCTCAGTGGTGGCAGGTTTTTCTGTATCCTCAGGCTGGGTATTTTTGTTTTTTCCAACCTTCACCACGGCTGGGCCCGTTCTTCTTTGTGTCCATCTATTGAGGATCGTAATCTGGCTTTTCGAGTAAAAAAAATATCCGAAGGGTAGCAATAGCAGCACAGGCAAAACAGCATAGGCAAAGCTTTTCTTGATGCCCCATCTCTTTACGGCATTGTTATTGGTTCCTGTCTTCGCCACCCATTTCGATATTTTCGAAGGTCCCTGCGCTTGTTCGGTTGGTAAACGGAGCTCTTCCGCGCACTCTCTTATAATCTCTGCATCGATGCGCCTCACGCCTTTGACATAACCCGTCAACAACGCGTGATCGCATATGCTATTTATCAAACGCGGGTAGCCTTTCGAAAAGGACATAACTGCGGCCAGCGTATCTGCTTTGAAGATCTTCTTCTCTGTGCCGGCAATGTTGAGACGGTGTTTTATATATTCTCTGGTGTCTTTTTTACTCAGAGGTTTGAGATAATAATTGAGGGAGATCCTTTGTCGTACAGCCCGATTGATATCCTGTCTCAAGATGGCGACTAATTCGTTTTGTCCTGCTAGAATAATAGTCAGCAACTTGGTGTTTTGCGTTTCTATATTTGATAAATGACGTATTTCCTCAAGCAGTTCATGATTTAATCTCTGCGCTTCATCAATGATCAGCAATAACCTTTTATTTTGTTTGAATGTCTTGAATACCAAGTGGCTGAACTTTACCAAAAAATCACCTTTATTTTGGAACCTCCTATCCATCCGAAATGAATGAGCAAGGAAGTTGTAAAAATCCATGATTTCCATTTGGGGATCAGAAACGGAGGCGATAACACTGTCGAGGTTCCAACGGTTGATTATGGCATTTACCAGTGTGGTCTTGCCGGTACCGACATCGCCGGTGAGCAGGATCAGTCCTTTGGTGCTACGTATTCCATATTCCAGGGCAGCAAGGGCCTCTTTGTACTGCTCACCTAGCCAAAGAAACGTGGGATCTGGAGAAAGCTGAAACGGTTTTACTCTCAAATTGTAATGGGAAAGATACATGAGTATCTCGAGCGAAACACTGACAAAGGCGCTGTCTTGCAGTTCAGGATCGATTAGTGTTTCATGTTATCAAAATATTTCCTGAGATTTACTGTTAATATAGCTATATATTTTGTTTTAGATTCAAATAGATAGAGAACTCCGTTAAACGCAAATAGCGTATCAACTCCAGGTTCATTTAATATCCGGGCTAACCCCAACCAAAGCATGATGTGGAATGTTCTGGCCCATTTGTTAAACAAAAAGCGTGCCTTGTTCGGTGCATCAAATATCTCTTTTGATTTTGTATAGTTAGCTTGAAAGAGTTTAAGGAAAGGCGAGAAATATTGGTAAGAAAATAGCGATTGTGAGCAAAGATTTACCACTTTGAGGCCTCATGAGGCAAAGCGCTAAGCGCATCCTTCGACATGCTCAGGACAGGTAGCGCAAAGCGTGAGGTAAACAGTAAACGGTGAAGGGTAAACCGATCATGCGCTGGCTCCGCGACTGTTCAGCGTTTACCATTTACCGTTCACTCTTTTTTTCGCTATGCACCATGCGCTATGCCCTGTGCGACCTGATTTGGCCCTGAGGACCATATTTTCAATGTTGAGAAGAGAGGGAACATTCATGGTGTTGCCCGGATTGACTTCCTCGCCCGATTGGGATACATCAACAACTTCCCCCCGCAATTTGATATGAACAAAGGGGCAGGGGAGACGACATCGGGAGCAAGCGCTAGGTCGAATCGCCTGTTTGCAGCCCGCACTCGAATCGGAGGATTATGAGCCAGACCCGCAACTTTAGCATCATCGCCCACATCGATCACGGCAAGTCTACCCTGGCCGATCGCTTTATCCAGCACGCCGGTCTCATAAGCGACAGGGACTTCCGGGACCAGGTCCTGGATACTATGGATCTTGAGCGTGAACGTGGCATTACCATCAAGAGCCACACCATCACCTTGCCCTACACCAGCCGGTCCGGGCAAAACTTTGAGCTCAATTTGATCGACACCCCCGGACACGTGGACTTCTCCTACGAGGTGTCCCGGGCCCTGACCTCCTGCGAGGGCGTACTCCTGCTGGTGGACGCCTCACAGGGCGTGGAAGCCCAAACCGTGGCCAACGTCTATATGGCCATGGAACACGACCTCACCATCATCCCAGTCATCAACAAGATCGATCTGCCATCCGCTGATGTGGAGCTGGTCAAGGTGCAGATCGACAAAGAGCTCGGCCTCGACCCGGACGAGGCCATCCTTTGCTCTGCCAAGGAGGGATTGGGAGTCGAGGAAGTACTGGAGGCCATCGTAGAGCGGATCCCGCCCCCGAAGGGAAAAGTGGACAGACCGCTCTCAGCACTTATCTTTGACGCCAATTACGACCCCTTTCGGGGATCGATCATCAGCTGCCGCGTCTTCGACGGCAGGGTGCGGCCCGGGGATACCATCCGGCTCATGTCCAACGATGCAACGTACAGGGTTGAAGAGGTGGGTATCTTTCGCTTGCAGCGGGAGCCACGAAGCGAACTCCCAGCAGGGGCTGGGGGCTACATCATCTGCGGGATCAAGACGGTGAGCGCCACCCGCATCGGCGACACCATAACCCTTGACGCGGATCCGGCTCCGGCACCCCTGCCCGGGTTCAGACGGGTGAAGCCGGTGGTCTTTTCTTCCGTGTACCCCATCCCCTCGGACGACTACCAAGCCCTCGCCGAGGCGCTCGAGAAATACGTGCTCAATGATGCTGCCCTGGTGTACCAGAAGGACTCCTCCGCGGCCTTGGGGCAGGGCTTCCGCTGTGGCTTTTTGGGATTACTCCACCTAGAGATCGTTCAGGAAAGGCTGGAGCGGGAATATGATCAGAGCATCATCATGACCGTGCCCAGTGTCGAGTACCGCTTTACCCTCATGGGGGGTTCGACGGTCACTGTGGATAACCCGCAATACTATCCGGATCCGGGCCAGATTGAAAGCGCTGAGGAACCATACATCAAGGCAAGCATCTTCACTCCCGAGAAATATATGGGTGCGGTGATGCAAATCTGCACAGAGCGGCGCGGCCTGAATCCCCAGTTCAATTATCCCGCTCCGGGAAAAATGGAAATCACCTTTGAGATGCCTCTCGCCGAGGTGATCTACGACTTTTACGATAGGCTCAAAACCGTCACCCGGGGGTACGGGTCCTTTGATTACGAACTCATTGGCTACCGGGAAAGCCAGTTGGTGAAGCTGGACATCCTGGTAAACGGCGAGAAAGTGGACGCTCTTGCCAGCATCGTCCACCAGGATCGCGCCCGTAAGTTGGCGGTGCAGCTGTGCGATCGGCTCAAGGAAGAAATCCCCAGACACCAGTTTAAGATAGCCATACAGGGGGCCATTGGCGGTAAGATTATCGCTCGTTCAAACGTCTCTGCCTTTCGAAAGGACGTGACCGCCAAGCTTTACGGCGGCGACGTCACCCGCAAACGCAAGCTTCTGGAGAAGCAGAAGAAGGGCAAAAAACGCATGAAGATGGTGGGCTCTGTTATGATTCCCCAGCAGGCCTTCGTGGCGGTGTTAAAGTCAGATAAGGATTAGAAGATGGCGGATTGTTGGGAAGGCATGGAGCATGGGGAAAGACAGCCAGTAGCTTGCAGCGGGCAGCAAGCAGAGATCAGACGACAGAGGGAAACTTGTAGATTGCAGGTTTGAGACAAATGAAGTTTGAGTGTTCAGGTTTAGATTCTCTGCCTGTTTTTCCTGACACCTGAAACCTGACACCTGAAACCTCAACCCTGTTTCCTGTCTCCTGTCTCCTTGGAGTTTGGTGATTCATTTTTTTCTCCTGGATTCTGGCTCCTGGATTCTTTTCTTTGCTGCTCACGGCTTACCGCTTACCGTTTACTGCTAGAGGAGGGGACTGGATGGAGGAAAAAGACAAACTGTCAGGAATCGTGGACTGCCTCAAAGAGTTGTTACCCGGATGTATGATTGAGAACATGTGGGATTCCAAATCTCGTAGACATGTGTTTCGTGTTGATGCTCCCACGGGCGTAACAAAGCATACTATAGGTATCTCCAGTGAATTTGTCAGCAATAATGACCTGGAAGATATCGTCATTTCTCTTAAATTATATAATCTGAAGGGATATCTTGAGATATTCGGAAATAAGGAGATTGTGGTAACTGACGACGGTATAAACCCTGAAGGGATAAGCCCTTCAGTGTTTGCATAGAGTTCACTACGCTCGCCGCTTACCGTTCAGCGCTTACTGCGAGAAGCGCCCTGAGCGACACGACTTGAGCTCGTCGACAAGTCTCGTCGACAGGTCCTGTCGAAGGGCTCGCTGCTTACCGCTCACCGTTTACCATTTACCATGGGACCAATTATTGTGATATTCTTCTGCTATTCGCTCCTAAGCACATCTTATTAATAGACCGAACCGTGTGATTTCAAATCAGTTGTTGAAATGAAAAAGGGAATGGCTGAACTGACCGACACTCAGATCAAAGCACTGCTGCGGAATTATCTCAGAAAAATATTAGAAGAAGATGAAAACAAAAGAGCTCTCGGAAAGAAAAGTTGGACAGCTAAGGAGGGGTTGGATGACCATGTTGATGCCATGGCCTATTTACAGCATGACTGTGAGAGAGAACTAGCGATTGGTAATTATAGCCGCGCAACTGGTGCCGTCGACCGCCTGCTGGCTGAGAAGGGAATAGAGTTGGATCGAGACGGTTTGAGTTACAAGAAAGTATGCCGTGGAATGTTGCAGGTTATGATTAATCATCTGGAGATCGATATAAGGCGTACTCGCCTTGACTATTCTTTGGATGATCTGCCATTTCCTTTAAAATAGGGTATGTTAACAATAATGATGAGCAAGGCGGTACGGGGCTGGGTGTCAGGACTTTGGTTTGTTTATGAGATCTTGAAAAAATTGGAAAACTTTTGGGGTGGCCCAGTCTATTGGACCAATAATTTTCTCAACAACAATCCCTTCTTTGTCGATGATGAAGCTTTCCGGAACTCCGGTTATGCCATAGAGAGACCCGATATCCTCATTTGGATCCAGGAGGACAGGGAAGGTCAAATTCATTGTTCGAGTAAAAGGGGCCACCGCATCACGCCCCGTGGAGTCAATACTAACGGCGAGGATTTCGAAGTTTTCACCTTTGAATTTTTCATACAGTTTCTGCATGGAAGGCATTTCCTGCTTGCACGGGGGACACCAGGTGGCCCAGATATTGACAAGAACCACCTTGCCCCTCTGATCAGAAAGACTAATCTGCTGACCCTTGAGATCGGGAAAGATAAAGTTGGGAGCTGGAAATCCCACTTGGATCTGTTTTGTGGTTGGTGTGGTTGAGTCTCGCCCATTCCGCAAGAGAAGGATCACCAAGACAGAGGCGATAACGACAAATAGAATTGTCAATGACAGCTTCAAGCTTGGTCCTGGTCTGGTCTCGCTAGCATTCACTTTTGCTTCCTTAGAAGGTCTGGTCACGGCTCTTCACTTTACAGTCTCGATATGTCAAAGTCAAAGTATCTCTCATCTACGATTTTAGATGGCAGATTGAGCTATATGCACTCATTATCCGCAAGGTTAAGAGCTCTTCAATCTTACATTTGCATTCTGCGATCATAAATCACACATAGACTGGCTTGGAGGACCAGGTGTTCTCGGGCTCAAAGGTAACGGCTTGACAGATGGTGCCACAATGTAGTATCCGAGATCAAGAACCAGACCGTTACACTGATTAAAATAAAAATGATCTCGGTAGGTTGCAATAATAGAAACAAGCGTTGACTTGAGAAAAAGGTAATCAGGTCATGACAGAGGTATGTTGGAAAGACATTATCTGGACAGGCGCAGACAAAGAGCTGGGCATTAAAGAAGTCCTCACAGTCCTGAAGGGTTATGGCCCCCTGGAAGTGCTCCACTTCGAAAATCCCAGTAAGTACAAGGGCAAGCTGAGTGTGTGGTTGGACGAGCAGGGACTCAAGCACGTCAGCCTTTTTCATTTAGAAGTGCTTGGCGAGAAGCGGAGGGGGTTGGGCCGGGAGATGATAGAGTGTCTCAGGAAAATATTCGGCGGTGATGTCTACGTTCAGGACCCGGGTGAGATTCCAACGGCCAAGGAGATGGCCGGCGGTATCCACGTGCAAGAGCCAAACCCGGAAAGTGCCCTGTTCTGGATAAAGATGTTTGAGGAAAAGCTCATCCAGTCAGTGGAGGGAGATCTCATGGACCTGGATGAAAGCACTACCTCAGAGGAACTGGAAAACGTCAAGAGAAAATTCTTGAATGGCTCTGATGAATAATATACCCGAAACCTACCTCACCGCATGAAAAATAAAAGATAACCTATGATTATCAGGACAGCCAAAAAAGAAGATTTCGCGAAAGTTATAGAGATCGAAGAGCTCTCATTTCCAACCGCATGGGATTACGACTTTTTGCAAAAAGTTTCAAAGGATATATTTCTTGTCTTTGACGGGACAGAGGTCTGCGGCTACTTGATCGCCGGTTGCTGTCATAGAAATATCAGTGCAACCATCTTGAAAATCGCTGTTCACCCAGAGCATAGAAGAAAAGGCATCGCCACAGATCTCTTTCACAAATTGGTGGAAATACTCAAGGATAAAAAGATCACTGAGATCGATGTAATTGTTATAGAAACATGTGAGCCAGCAATATTATTCTATAAAAAGGTCGGTTTCAAGAC
>JAJDNL010000266.1 GCA_022340745.1 Deltaproteobacteria bacterium | reverse complement strand
AAAGGAAACTAGTGGATGGCTCAGGATCACCTCTCAGTAGTAGTGAGTACAATCTTACGATCGCACAGCTGCCGGTGAGCTCGTTTACCCAACGGTGGCCATGTTGTTTTGCTGAGCAAGTTTTTTTTGCAGTGTTTTTTAATAAGAATAAGAATGACAGAGAGAGGCAGTAGATCAAGAGAGACAAGCTTAAGCCGAGGTCCAAGCGCAAGCGAGCAAACAAATCAAGAGGCAGAACCAGGCGCTGCACCCGCTGTTTTACCAGGCAGTTCCACGGAACTGGCGCCTGGACGAGTGCAAGCGGGCCTTCTGCAGGCCAAGGCGGAGGATGATGGCTGTGCCTTTCTGGACTGCAATGGAAATCCTCCGCATGAAATCGTATCTGTAGTAAGTCACAAGGTCGGCAGACCCTTCCCACAGTGCTGCTTTCCTCTGTGCCAAGAAGTCTAGCATGCCAAGGGCAGAGGGGTGTAGGCGACCGTGCCGTTCTGCTACGAAGGATCGGAGTGCAGCATTGTCAGCAGCTGCCATATGGGCGTAGGTAGGGTTGGTGATTTTGACTCTGTGTCGGGCTTCGGCAGCTGCACCATCAGTCTTCGCAGCAGCAGGCAAAGTGCCAGGCTTTCCTGGGTGCGTCACAGCTACATCTATGTAGAAGGCTTTGTCATGGAAGGTGGCAGTGATGTCTGGTCTATCCCGCCGGTCATCCATAAGGGCCACTTCCTTCTGAACTGAGGCACCAGCTTCAACACAAATCTCGGCAAGGACATCCACAACAATGTTGTGAGACTGGATGAAGGTGTTGCCAGAAGCTCTGCGGCAGGAGAGAATGTGATCCATTGCGATGCGGGAGGACCAACTGGACAGAGGAGCCCCGCAAGGGCAGTGGTCAGGCATATCGCTGACAGGAGCATAGGAGAGGTGGTTGGCTATGGCAAGCGCAGTGAGGTGGTCAGGAATGTGGAGGAGGTCACCAAGAGAAGAGGACCAAAGTGAGGCATGAGAGGGCGCTCTGCTGCGACAGGCGGCGGCATAACTCGGATCCATGTCAGAGAGATTGGCTGTGGCTTGCTGCTGGTGAGCCTTCTGCTCGAAGGATCTCAGGAATCTAGAGTAGCCCTGGCGGGGGGGCGCATGATGGAACTGCTCAAGCATGGCTTTCATAGACCTGGGGAGCGTGGTAGGGAAGTTGAGGCGTAGTTCAGGAAACTTTCTAATGGCATCTTCTGCAATGAGCTTGAGACAAGTCTGAGAGGTGCTCAGTGTGGGGAGAGCAGAGAAAAAGGCTGAGCGGTCCTGAGGAGGGAGCTTGGCATAAAGCTCCCCCACTGCAGATCGGTGGATGGCAGCAGAGACTGATGAAACATACAACGCAGCAGCTGAAGCAGTAGGGATCATGAGAGAGAAGGAGTGAGTGGGGAAGGGCTGCCACAGCCGTAGCTGTGTGGGTAAGGATGCCGCGACCGGTGTCACTCCAAATTCTCCAAGGCAGTCATGGACAGCCTTCGTCAGGTGATCGGAGAGTGTGTGCCCTGGAGTCTGTAGAGCTTGGAGGGGGAGGGTGAGGTTGTAGTAGGTGAAAGAAGAACGACTGAACTCCTTGAGGAGGATCAGACGATATCTCAGTGGGAGGGGCGCTTTGACAACTCGATCAATGGCTGGCAGGATCTTCGCCTTAACCCTTTTGTTCAGCCAGTTGCTAGCACTGTGGCTAGAGCCAAGGAGGGCTGTACCCAGATGTTTGGTCACTTCTTGGCGGTTGTGCTGCACCTTGACTCCTTGGCGAAGGAGAGCTTCAGTCGTCTCAGGAGGGAGCTTTGTGGCACCACCTCCAACAATGAGGATCTTGGAGTAGTTGAGAGTAACTCCATACCTGGGGGCAAGCCTCTCCATCTTCTGAAGGGTAGGCAGGACATTGTCAGCTGTAGTGGCCACAGCAAGGTCATCCACAACAGCTGTCCCAAGGATTTTACCAAGGTCGTGATCAGTGGCACTAGTGCTAGTGCTAGTCTTGGGGGAGGTGAACTCTTGGAACAGGGTGAAGATACCTAGGCAAAAGAGGAGGGGGCCAAAGACACAGCCTTGTCTCACGCCCTCTTTCGAAGAGAGGATCTCCAAGGACCCTTCCACTTTTCTGACAACCAGAGCACTGGGGTCTTTGTATAGCAGGTCAACTAAAGGCCACAGGGGGCGCAGCGAATCTTGGGCATATAGGGCTTCCAGGCACTTATGTCTTGAGATTGTGTTGTAAGCATTAGCAAGATCAAACAGCATTAGGAAGGA
The DNA here is from genome assembly GCA_022340745.1 of Deltaproteobacteria bacterium. GTDB lineage: Bacteria > Desulfobacterota > Syntrophobacteria > BM002 > BM002 > BM002. The sequence goes on along the minus strand of JAJDNL010000266.1, from coordinate 2,646 downwards.
ATCTTTGTACTTGGCTTCTAGTGCTTCTAGATTAATGCGGATGACTTGGGCTGCAGCAGCTGCGCCTCCCCGAGCTCCAATCCCAAACTGAATAGAGGCCCCAAAGATGGCAGTCAGGTCATCCTTGACTCTGGTGAGAGAGTACTTCGCAGCAATCTTAGTAAGTTCTTCACCAAGAGCAAGTGGTCTCGCATCTCCAGGTAGCTCTTTCTTGAGGGCAAGCAGAGAGGAACAGGCTAGGAGAGCTGCAAAGCCTTGGGACACCTCTCCATTCAGAATATCCTTGAGAATAGCACCGATGCCCCGCGCGCAGGTGTCATCTCCAACCAGGGACAGGAGGGTGGCGCCTGTGATCCCTGAGGGGCCGGGGGCACTACCATTTGCAGCAGACTTCACCATTCTCCTTACTTGAGCAAGAGACAGGTCTGGATATAGGTACGCTTTGGGGGGACGAGGCATCGGGCTGGTGTCGGTGGGGATGGGATGCAGGCGCTTCAGTGTGTCTAACACATCTGCATCAATATCCATAACTCCATCAGCTGTCACTCTGCGCCTAGCCTTGCTCACAAACCCCTGGTTGAGTAGATCCAGGATGGCTCTTGTAAGAACCTCTCTCTCATTGTCTCTCTCCACCATCTCTTCCTCTGTGCTGTAAGGGGGTGTGGCGGGGAGTTGTGGAATGGGAGAAGCAGCAGGGTCATGACTGTTTGCAAGCCCCTGGATGATGGCAGCATTCTTACGAAGCTGGGATTGAATGGATTGGGCCTGCTTGCCTTTCCCTCCTCTCTTTCCCCTGCATAGGACGTATCTGAAGGCAAAGAGAAATGAGCTTCCTGCGCTGGCTTTGTCTTGGATGGTGGAAGCGTCGAGATAGCTCTTTAGCAGAGGGCGCAGGGCTTGTTGTAGCACTCTCCATGACCTTCTTGGCACATACCTGAATAGAGGGGGATGATCAGAGAGAGAGGCAGGGGATGGGTCAGCGACATGTGTGGGTCCTAGCAGAGGATTGGTACGGGGGCCTGGAGGGTGGGGGGAGGCTTCCTTGGCGTCTGCGTCACTCCTCGAGCTCCTAGCGTTGTAATTGGTATTGCGACCTCTCCTCCTTGTAGTGGCTCTCCCGTCAGTGTGGGTGGCAGCGTGAGAGGCGAAGCCAGAGCGCGCAAAGATTCTTTGACACTCCGCACAGGGTATGACTCCTGCCTTGTGTAGGTCTTCTGGTGAATATTTCTTGATGATTTCTTCAAAGGTATGAGCAGATCTAGTGTTCAAGTGTGTGGCCAAGGTGCCAGCTCTGTTTCTGGACGTGGGAGCTGGAGCTCCGGAGTTCCTAGGTAGGACACAACTGCAGAGCTGGTACTCACTGTGTCTGTTCTCTTGCTGCGTTGTTGCAGTGTTGTGTACTGTACTAGCAGCGGCACGAAGGGCTCCTGCAGTGAGGCGGGGACGTATCTGGCGCGCACGGCCTCTACCTCTATGGCTAGGACGCGTCGGACGCGTCTGGTTGTCACTGCTACCTCCTTGGCGAGGATGCGTCGGACGCGTCTGGTTGGCACTGCTTTGTCTACGTATACGATGGCCAGGGCCTCGCTCGTCTGTGGGCCTGTTGTCACTGTTGGTGGCTGTAGGTCTGGCAGTTGGGGATCCAGAAGGTAAAGTAGGCACCGCGTCCAAGCTCTTGGTCTCCCGCGTCTTGGTCTCGCGAGATCCGGATGCAGGCATGAGTAGGTGCTGGCGGCTTGGGTGGACGTGCTGCATATCATGGTTTAAGTTTGTAGCAATTGTCTCCAGTTGCAGGGAGCTAGCGCCCGAGGTAGCTGTTTGCTGGTCGGAGGCCTGTGCATTGGCAACTATCTGCGCCCATGTGGTAGCGTCAGTAGTTATAGTGTTCGCAGGAGCGGAGGCGGCAGTATCAGCTGGGGAAGCAGAGTTAGCGCTGGCGCTGGCGGTCTGATGTAGAGGCTCCGCAGGGGCTAGGGGGTGTGGTCCATACAGAGGCAGAGCGGGGGAGGCAGGGCCCGGGCTGCACACCGGACACACTTGTAGGGTGGACTGATGGGCCGGAAGGCCACATACCCAGAGGTCATCATGGGAGTCGCACACGGTATCAGCAACTTGATCATAAGGGTCGATGATGACTCCACACCCTGCGACTACACAGGCGACGTCATTAGCACGAAACTGTTGGCGTGCCGAGTGGTACTCGCCTCTTTCAGATGATCTCCGCCTCTCAGCGTAGTTCGAAGAACCAGCTGTAGCTACTTGGCGTCTCCCGCAAGCAGTGCAGACGCATCGAGAGTCGATGTTGTAGCACGCATCCGCGCATGGCTGGCATACTACTCTGCACCCACACGGGTGCTGGACCACAAGCTCAGAGGAGTCGAAGCAGGTGATACACTCATCTCCATGGGGAGCAGCACAGCCAGACGCTTCCTGTTGGGCGGGCGCGGGGTCGCGACCAGACGCATCCCGGGTAGCTATAGGAGTGGAAGAGGAGGAAGAAGAGCGTTGTTCGCCGCACATATTACACTGGAGGTACCTTGAGGGGTTGCCATACGTGCAGGTGGTGCAGTGCCACGCTGCAGCAGGAGTTCTCTGTGGGCGTGGTGCCTCAATCAGTGCAGATAGAGAAGAGAGGCCAGTGTCAGC
>JAJDNL010000265.1 GCA_022340745.1 Deltaproteobacteria bacterium | reverse complement strand
TCACGTGGATCTTTGTTATACTTGAGTTTATGCATCTTATATAACCCCCTTCTCCTTGAGTTCGTTGACTTCGGTTTGGCCTATACCGGCCAACTTCATGTAGATCTCGTAGTTATCGTAGCCGAGCGGCCTGCCCAACTGTTTGACCCGGTGCGGTGTCCTCATTTGGAAGTTGTTCGGGGGCACCGAGAAAAGCAGGGTCCCGTAATGATCGGTATCAATGGTGCAGACCCAGGGGCGGTACTTGAAGTGGTGGAACTCGGCGACCTCGTCGATGAACAGAACTGGACCGGCAGCGATCTCGAATTCCAAAAGCTTCTCTTCCGCCTCGATCCTGTTGATGTCCCTCAGCCACCTGGTAGTGAGGGTGTAGGTCTTGATCAGCATCTCCAGGGCGTTCCTGCCGCCCATCTCCTTCAAGATGGGGTCTTCGTGGATCAGCCGGCCAAACTGGGGAAAGTCCCGCTCAATGCACATGCCGATACGGTACCACAGCCGGTCAGTCTGCCCGCCGATCATCATGTAGCCGTCCCGGCAGGGGTTCCACTCGTACTGGTTCAGGTTGGGGTCCCAGCCGCCCGTCCTCGCCTTGATGGAGGCGTTGAACATATACCAGCTGATGTCAAAGTCGAGGATATCCATCTGGCTCTCGGCGCCGGTCACCTCGCAGAACTGGCCCTCGCCGCCCAACTCGTCCCTCCAGTAAAGGGCCGCGAGGACAGTGTTGGCCGTCTGCTCGCCGGCGACAAAATCAGCGAACCAGACGCCGGACCTGGTGGGGGAGCCGCCGCTTTCCCTGGGGAGCTGGTCCTGGGGGAAACCGGTGTTGTGAACAAAGGCGTTGGCGCAGCCGCCGAAGGGCTCCAGGGTCCACTGCCCGAACTTGGACGTCTTGTCCTTGTAGGGGCCCCAGGTACCGCGCACAGCCACATTACAGTAAACCAGCCTGGGAAACTCCTTGGAAAGTTGCCTGTAGCCCAGACCAAGACCGTCCATGTAGCCCGCAGGCATCTCGTCGATCACCGCGTCGGACATGCCCACCAGCTTCTTGTAAATCTCTTTCCCCTCCTCGGTCTCGAGGTTCAGGGTTACGGACTTCTGCCCCCTCATCTCGTGGATGAAATCCAGGCCACACTTCTCGCCGGTAACCCTGCTCTCGAGCATATACTCTTTCCTGCCAAAAGGAGTGAGTTGCCGCAGGGGATCCCCCTCGGGTGGCTCGACGTTGATTACCTCGGCCCCGGCCTCGCAGAGAAGACCAGAGGCAAACTTGTTGCCCAGTCTCCAGAGACCTACACAGACGATTCTCATTCCTTGCAGGGCCTCAGGTTTGCCGAAGCAGTACTCATACCTGAGGTTGTCCTCGCACCATTTGCCGAAGTCTTCCGCCTTCCTTTTGGCGTACACCTTTGCCACTTCTTCCGGCGAAGGAGGCGGCGTCACCGGCCAGGGCCTAATGTCCGGATGCATCAGATCGATGGTGTCGGCCCTGCTGTTTATTTCTACATCTTTCTTTTCTGCCATGTTTTGACCTCCCATCTGTTGGTTTTTTTGAAACCAATGCCACAGTCCTCCCGTAGTCAGTAATCAGATCAACCGCTAGAATCGACAAGGTTTTTCGCTTGATAGCAACCTTTGTGGGAGGAGGCGGTCTTTTGTTTTCGTTGTCACCTCCTTTCTGGTAGTGCGAATGGTTGTATATTAAATTGGGTCAATCAAGTGGGAAAAGCAGATATGACCCGGCCTTTCTGTCACCCCTGAAGAAGTCGATCCCACGTTCATCAGAGTTTGGGATTCAATTACTTTTGATTTAATATTCTGAAGCGGATGCTTATGAGCGAGTGACAAGTAAAACGGCTTGCGTCTTACTGGTGGACTTATTACAAGTTTCCTGCCAGGAATAGGGCATCAAGGCGACTTTTTACGATATGTCATAATTTAATGTGATTTTAGGTAGTTAGTTGGGGATGGTGGAACTGATTTTGGTGCTACTGCCGGTTGGAATTAGGGGGTAGGTGGGCGATGCTGTATCAAATTGGACCCGATTCTAACAGAAGACTCCTGAATACCTGCTCGTAGTGGGGTTTTCTGTGCTGTCGGAAAAAGGACCCCTTTCTGTTCGTATCTCAGACAGAGATGGTGGTCTTGATCAAGGTACACTTTTTCATGAATGTTCTATTCAACATCAAGAACCTGGTCCTTAGAGCCAGGTCAGAGCGCATAGGGCATAGCGCATGGCGCATAGCGCATGGCGCATAGCGAAAAAAAGAGTGAACAGTAAATGGTAAACGGTGAACAGTCGCGGAACCAACGCATGTTCGGTTTACCGTTCACCATTTACTGTTTACCTCACGCTTTGCGCTCTGCACTTAGCGCTTTGCGTCATGAGGGCAGTGCAAAGCCGGGCCTGCCGCGCCGTAGCCTCGGCGAAGGCGGGTTTTTGGGGCCCTGATTCTTCACTCGCTCCTGAGCCGTTCAAGCACTTTTTCGAGTTCTTCATGTTGTCCTGTCTTGTCAAGATGGCCGAGCGATACAAAAGCGTCCAGTATGAAATTTAGATTATCTTTTTTACTTTGGAACACCTCCATCAGCATTGCTACTATCACACTTTGCTTGCCACCGAAAGCAGCCCGGAACTCATCTCCTGGTTTTCGTTCCGATCCTGGATTCTCAGCGATGATCAGGAAGTTTTCAACGTCGTGGCTCTGTAGCGTCTCAACCGCTTGCTTTAAGAAATCGCTGTTTATTTCTGTCATTTCCTTATCTCCTTAGCTCTAGTTTCACTATTACTCATTTTTAAGAGATCATCTCCATATTTTCTTGAGCATCTCCTTCCAGCCCGCATAATTTCAAGCGAAAAATCAGCACGATAAACGTTTCGCACAGGAGGCAGATCCTGAATAAGGAGTTTCGGTCACTTCGTAGATATAGTAAAGCCTCAAGTAATTGTAGTAGAGGTAGTTGAGCGTTGGAACAAAAGTTGCCTTAGCAAAAGCAGGCGGTAACGAGCTAAGCATACCACGTTTCATGACGTCCTCTCCGACAAATTTATGGATTAACACAGAGCCCGGTAAATCTACCCAGTGGCTTTCCAGAACTTCCGGGAAATGGGATATGAGCGCGATGCCCTCGTCAACAGTCAAAGCAGATCTTCCTGCATCACTGAAGGTCTGAACGCACTTCTTGGGTGTGGTATTTTTCATGGCGTAGCCGGTTTCGACATCTAAGAGAAGATAAGGTTTCCCCGGAGTCGACACACCTTTTGCGTTCTCGAACCACTCGGGCTTGATGAGATGTTCTAATTGAATATCATTGATACTTTCTCTTATCCTTTCGAGTTGGTAACTGAGAGGCACAATAGTATGAGGTACAACAACTAAGATCGGAATACGGCTCTCGTCTATCTTGGTATCCTTGTCATTCTCAACGAGCAATTGCTTTAAGGGCATAATGAGGCGGTTGATGAAATCACTTTCGCTCAGACCAGCAGGTACATGGAACTTTCTCTCCCTAATCGTTTTTATTTGTTGAGAAAAAAGCTCTACTAAAATATCCACGGGTCCTCCATGTACATGTTGGCTCTAGCTTTTAGCATTGACAGCTTATCGAGCTTCCCACTATTCTAATTGTAAGCAGCTTTGGTTTTCCAGTTGGTCCGAGTTTAGAAAACCTAAATCCTACGCATCCTCGCGCATATTCTTCCAACACCCTCGAAGAATCAGAGACGACTGTAAAGAATATTCTCTCGCTGATCTGTCCTCATCCTATTTGTTAACGTTGGCACCTTGGTACGGGTTTACATCCCGAGCCAAAATCATCGACGGAAAATCAGCCATGAGCATCAGATTTGCTGACGAGAAGGATTTGGGGAAAGTCTTGGAAATAGAAAGACTTTCCTTTTCAGATCCGTGGGATCACCATGGCTTCAAAACAACATTAAAGCATACCTTCCTGGTCTTTGACGAGCAAGACATTTCAGGTTACTTAATTGCTGTTTGTTGTTATAAGAATATCAGAGGTACTATTATGAAAATCGCTGTACATCCTGAACATAGGCGCAAAGGTGTAGGCACAGCTTTACTGAAGCACTGTTTGGAAATACTCAAGGGAAAAGGAATCATAGATGTCTGCTTGAATGTTGAAATGAGCCGCAAACCAGCAATAGCCTTATATGAAAAATTCGGGTTTCAGATTACGAAGACAATTCACATGGATTATGAAGATGATCTTTCCGATGATGCCTTTCATGTAATGAAGTTAATTCTTGCCGAGAGCTAGATTCTTATATATTTGAAGCACAAATCCTGCCTCATCTTAATATCGGGCTTGGAAGGATTGAATAAAATGTGGATTGCGAGACTCACAAACGGTGTTGAGATCGATGTTTCCGGAGGCCTCAGAGTTTTAGAGATCGAAAATGACTTTTATGTGGTGGGGCAGGAAATGTTGATTCCTGTGAAAAGCCGTGAGGAAGGTCGAGAAGAGATCAGAAAGATAAAAGAGGGTGAGTGTTGAAGGCCGCCTCGTACTACCGTGTAAGTAGTAAAAAGCAGCGAGAAAGAAAGCTAGATTACTTGATATGTTAGTAGATTCGAGTAAAGAAAGGCTTACAACGGAGCTCCAGCCCCAACCTTTAAATAAGGAGCAAAGGCCGCGTGGCCAGCATAGTGGAGAAGATATGAGGAAATGTTGTTGACTTAAGGGTTGACTGGCTAAGAAATCCCCATAAATCCCCCTTTAGTAAAGGGGGGCTGGGGGGGATTTGAGAGGGTTTGAGAGTTATGAGTTGATCCCTCATGAAACAGCATTGGGGATAGGAGGGAAAGGGTTTTGTGGAGAAACCCTATGGGCCAACGGCTAAGGTTAATAAAACTAGAATGAATAGTCGAAAGCACAGGATTCTAGAACTGGCCCTGGATGGACTTAGGTGGACAGATGACGCTATCCAGGAATGTGCATCACGAGAGTCTCTAAATAAACCCCTGGCCTGCAAACCAGGATGTCACTATTGCTGTTTCAATCAACCAATGGCGACCCCCCCAGAGGCTCTACTTGTTGGTCAATATGTTGAGCAAAACTTCACGGATCAGGAGAGACGGGTGCTGCTTGACAAAATAGAGAGGATTCTTGAACTCACAAATGGCGAGAGCCATGAAGAGATAGTGAAGATGAGGTATGAGCTGCCTTGTATCTTCCTGAAAGACAGGATGTGCTCAGTCTATGATGTGAGGCCTGCTGTCTGTAGAACCTGCAGCTCAACAGATGCTGAGCACTGCAGAATGATTTTTGAGTCTAAAGATCCTCTGGCCAGGCTACGTTGTTATCCCCACATGCGCCAGATCTTTCAGGCTGTCCATACAGGCTTGTTAACTAGATGCCACGAGATGCGATGTCAATCTGATCCTCTACAGATTGCTGAGGCCATACGAGACTATTTCAACCATCCAAGCCCAATCGAAGCGTGGATAAAAGGCGAAATGATTTTTCATCTCACTGGAGTAGATTAACGAGAGGCCCCCCCCAAGCCGATGTCCACAAAGCGGGATTTGCGGACTGGGGAAATGGGCCGGGAGCTGTCACTAGGTGTGAATCGTCTGGGAGATGTGGACTACAATTCTTTCCTTTTCAGGGCCCCAAGAACATCTGGGGCCCTGATCTCGCATTAGAATTTAATCTCAAAAGGCTCGATCTTGTTATTGCAACGGGAGCAGATGTATTCAGTTTCCCTCACATCATCAGCGGAATATGAATCCGTTATACCCCTTTGCGCCGAGACCATTTCGTCCATCTTGAGACAATTCCTGCAAACGACCTCATCTCCAACCTGAACCGCCGAAAAAACCTCTGCCATTGTCTCATCCTCCTTCTGTTTGACCGTTACCGATAGGCGAAGGCCAATAGCCATCTACTCTAAAAAATGTTGGCTTGCCTAGCCCCGTGTGAGCTATCATAAATTATAAATCTGTGAAAGTGAAGTTTAGCACAATCTTTGATGCGTTGCAAAAAGAAAAATATCCCAGAGGGTAACCAAACCGACTGGCTATGACCCTAATTTTGATCCATGATTACAAGAGGTATGTGTAGCACCTTTATGAGCTTTGCTCAGGCTCGCCCTTGCTTGCTTGCTGCTCTTCTGTGGCAAGCTGCGCCTTAAATCCTTCGGCGAACTCCGTCCTGAAACTTTCTATGTCCATGGCCTCGTCAAATCTACCAGCAAGATGCAGGGCCATGCCCTTGTAAATATGGGCCTCCTTGATATCGGGATTGATTCCCAGGACATCATCGAAGTATTTCAAACATTCATCATGTCTCCCCAATCCCAGCAAAGCGCGGCCCTTTCCCAGCAGAGCGTGAACATTGTCGACTTGCTGCAATAAGATCTTGTCCAGAAGCTTTAGAGCCTCCTCGCATCGGCCCATATCAGTAAGGGAGTAAGCTTTAAGCTGCAAAGCCATTGGGTTTTCTGGGTTGCCCGCCAACTCCTTGTCGCAGCAATAAACTGCCTCTTGCAAGAGTCCCTTCTCAGCTAATTTGCCCGCCCCAGCCAGCCATGAAGGTTTGGTTTCAGCTTCTTCTAGTCCAAGCACTTTCAACATAACGCCTTCGTAGGTCTGCTCCACAGCTTTGCCGCCATGAAGAGCCATGGGTACACCATGACCCGGCAGTATGATTTCAATATCCCTATTTAGCAACGACCTTAAGCCGTACAGGTAATGCTCCAGATTTCCTCCCGCATTCTTGTCAACACCAGCCATGGCATGGGGCAAGACCGTGTCGCCGGTAATCGCAGTTTTGGTCGGAGCGTGATACAGGCATATACCGTCTATGGTATGGCCGGGGGTGCGAATCACCTCCCAGTCGGAGCCGCTCAACTCCAGGGTTTCTCCACCCTTAACTTCGATCAGGGGATGTTCGAGCTGTCCTATCATTTTCTTGAATTCGTAAGGGCCCGTTTCATGAATGATGACCTCCAGGTCCTTGTTCTCCATGACAGAAGGATATCTCAGCAACTCGAACGTGCCCATGGCGTGGTCGCGGTGTCCGTGGGTGAGGACGATCTTTTTGATATCCGCGGGGTTGAACCCGAGCTTGAAAAATTGGATGAAGGAGGTGTAGTCGTTGCCCGAGTCAACAACGGTAAGATAATCTCCTGCCAGCACGTAAATATTAGAGGAGAAATGATAGCCGATGAGAAACACTCCGTTCTCAAAGACTGGATGTGGGTTTTTGAGAATCTCCGCGAGGGATAACCACCCAGGGTGCTCGGGCTCTTCCTCAGGTTCGGATTCATCTTCCTGTTGTGAGTCCAGCTCTCGTTGTGATTCCAACTTGTCCTCGTCTCTTGCTGCCGTGCTCATGTTCGCTCCCTTTATGCAAATTTGAAAATCTGGTCCTCATGACCAGTCCACGATCCCGCCTTACCGGGGGCAGAGTGCAATGGCTTTACCAGCAGAAGAGGTTTAAGGCACAAGGCGCAAGGTATAAGGAAAGAATGAGTTTTTTTATTGTTTTTACCTTGTGCCCTGTACCTTGAGCCTTGAACCATTCCCTTAGGGCCCGGATGCCTATTGGCGAATAAGAAGTAAAACGGCCTACGTGTTACTGGTGGACTTGTTACAAGTTTCCTGCCAGGAATAGAGCATCAAAGCAAATTTTTATAATATATCTTAATCTGACGTTATTTTAGGTACTTATTGGCTGGAAGGGGGAACAGTTTGGGGCCTGCGGCGGGGTCGAATCTTAGGCAAAATCAGCTTTACTGTGCGAAATTGGACCCTATTTTCGCAAGGCCCTCCTGAATATCTAATCACGCTGGGCTTTTTTGGGCTGTCGGAAAAAGGACCCCATTCTGTTCGTATCTCAGACAGAGGAGGTGGTCTTCATCAAGTTATACCTCCGAATTTTGCTGTACAGGGTGCTGCGACTGATCTGTAATTGTCTCGCTGCTTCGTGTTTGTTCCAGCTACATTCCTGCAGCACTGCAAGAATCAACCTGCGCTCATTCTCTGCGATGGAAGTTGAGGGCGGCTCTTCGGTTACCTGTTTGAGGAATTGTGGCAGGTGTCTTCCCTCGACCACTGAGCCCTGCGCAAGGATTACTGCATGACTAATCGCATTTTCCAATTGACGGACATTGCCGGGCCAATCGTGATCCAGCAATGCTTGCATGGCAGAGGAGGAAAACGATTGGATTTGCTTTCCCTCCTTGAGGCTGTATTTCTCCAGGAAACGCTTGCAGAGCATGGGAATATCTTCTTTGCGATCGCGGAGGGGAGGCATGCCTATGGTAATGACGTTCAAGCGGTAGTAAAGGTCGTCCCTGAATCGACCGGCTTCGACCTCCTTGTATAGGTCGAGGTTAGAGGCCGCCAAAACCCGCACATCAGCCTCCAGGGTTTGCTCGCCACCTACCCGTTCAAAACAGTGATCCTGGAGAAATCTGAGCAGCAGAACTTGAGTGGCAGGAGCAATGTCGCCTATTTCATCCAGAAACAAGGTGCCACCCTTGGCCCTTTCTATGCGACCTTTTTTCCTCTTGATCGCCCCAGTAAAAGCGCCTTTTTCATGGCCGAAAAGCTCGCTTTCTAGTAAAGCCGGCGAGTAGGCTGAACAATTGGCCACTATAAAGGGGCCGCTTCCACGATGGCTCTCTCGATGAATGGCCCGTGCCACCAGTTCTTTGCCGGTGCCGTTTTCTCCGGCAATCAGAACGGTAGCGTCGGAGCCGGATACCAGATCGATAAGTTCATAGATTTTCTGCATCTCGTCACTTTGACCGATGATTTCTCCATGAGATGTCCGTTTAGTCACTTCCTGGCGGAGCAGATTTATCTCATTGTCATGGCGCACCAGGTGATCAATGTCTCCTGCTATCTGGTTAAATAAATTGTGAAAGAAGTGCAGATCCTCGCGAGAGTATTCCTGTGAGACTGTTGAGCCCAGCAGGAAGTAACCAATACATTGATTGGGCGTGGCGATTGGAAGGCTGAACCAACTCGGATAGCTTTTTGAGATTAATCTCAGAAAAGCGGGGATGTCATTGCTGTATTCAGAGCTCACTATGTGCGGTTCATTTACGTTTCGTACGTACTGGACAAAATCCGAAATCAATCCAGACTGTTCGAGTTCCTGCATACCTCTCCCCAGGGGTTCAACCACACTGAAGTTGCATTCCTCCAGCTCGAGAAACCGCTGTTTTTCACCATCCGAAAGAAAAAAAAGCATCTCTGATTCCGGGAAAATTTCCTGAGCGATTTGCTGGACAAAATGAACAATCTCTGGGAGGGAGTCCATAGCGCTCACCTGCCGGGAAATGTCAAAGAGTGTCTCCAGTTGATGCTGGGTTTTTTGTAGTTCTTTGGAACGAAAGGCCAGGGCTTCTTCCATCTCACGCTTTTCGGTAACGTCCCGCTCCAGTCGAATGATTGAGCTTATCTCACCTTGAGAATCGAGAAGTGGATAGGTTGCGACTTCGAGCAACCGCTCCTCTCCCGCGGCGTTCGGATAAAGTCTGTCCGACATGGCGGGACCTTTGGTGCGAATAGTTTGTTCCATTGGACACGCGATGCCAGATTCGGGGCAAGGTGTGGGCCTGTCGAGCATAACCTCGTGGCACCTCATTCCCACTGCGGCAGGGGGTTGCAGGCCAATCCGAGAGTGAAAGGCATCGTTCGCCTGGACAATTGTGTGGGTCTTAGGCTCAATGACGATCAGATTATCGGTGATGCTGTTGATGATCTTTTCGCTGAAAGCTTGGGTCGATTGTAATTGGCTTTCGAGGCTTTTTCGCTCGGTGATATCTCGCGCATGCTCCACGGCCTGTATTGTTCGGCCTGTATGGTCCTTGATCGGGTAAGAATGCACTTCGAAGATACGCTGGTTTCCATCTGGCAAGGTGATGCTCTTTTCGAGCATGCTCGATTCACCAGTGCGAAAAACTTCCTGCACATGACATTCCTCGCATACGGCCGCACGGTGGAAAAAAACCTCATAGCAAAATCTGCCAAGCAGTTGTTCTTCGGGCAAGTGAAAGAGGCCCATCACCGCCTGATTGCACTTGAGAATTTTGAATTCCCGGTCATAAATGGCAAAAGGGTCGGTGACGCTGTCAAGAACTCTGGTCAGGAATCTTTCATCGTACGTAGTCATCTCTGCCTTCCTTTTCCAAGGACTCTGAATCTGGCAAGTCGTCGCCACACCGTTCGAGAGTTAGTGAGGACTAGAAATAAAAAGCGCTGGAGTTGAATAACTACTGAGCTGAACATTCGCTGTGCAGCTAGAGAAGGAAGCCAGGGAAAATAAAACTCTCATAGAGGTGTGTATTAATTATGTGCTATCTTAGGGTCGTATTTAAATCATAGTGGCACGATGCTTAATTATCTGTCAAGAATAAAATTTACGCCTAATTTGCGGCTGAGAACGAGGTGGGAATTGTTGGAATGGGTCGTAAGTAAAACAGTTATTGAGGTCAGACCTGGGGTGATTCAGCTTGATTTTGCGGTTTTTTAGCTCACCACCCAAACCGCCAGTTCCCTCGCCATATGAATGACTTTGTTGCTTACCCGGCCCATAGGGAACTCTTCCACCTCGGAAAGACCTCTTCGCCCCACAACAATGGTCCCATATTCACCCTTCAGAGCGTAGTGGATAAGAGCTCCAGCCCGACTGAGTACTCCCGTCGCTGTCCTCGTGGTGATTTGGTTGCGACCAAAGCCAGCAGTTTCCAGACGATTGGTGGCTTTCTCGAAAACAGACTTCATGGATTCTTCAGCTTTATGGAAGATCTCCTCATCAAGTGCTCTGACCGCGTGATAGAGGGTGACCTTTAAATATGCGCTTACCATGGTGCCAACGTAATCTACAGCTCTCATTGCTCCTTCGGAAGCATCTAAGCCCACAAGTACTTTACCAACCTGAGGAGTTCCACCCACCACGCAGAGGGGAACATGGGTAAGACGTCCAAGAAGCTTATCGGCAATGCTTCCCCACAAAAAATCTTTCAGCAAACTCATTCCCCAGCGTCCCACAACTACTGCGTGGTAATCATGTTGTGACTCATGAAAGATGTCTCTTGCTATGCCCACCTTCCGTTCCTGAATTTTGACTTCTACCGCGTCCTCTGGCATGCCACGGTCCAGAAATAGCTGACGCGCTCGTTTCATTCGTTCCTGAATCTTTTCCTCTTGCTGGTGCTCCGAAGCACGTGGGGAGGCCTCCTTGAGCATCAATTTGGGGTCTTCTTCGACGTCCCAGAAACTTTCTGGAATCTTGGTAGCCACATGGAAAAGAATCACGTCGATTCGGTTTGGTGCAAACAACTGGCTCACATAATGCGCCGCCTCCAAAGCCTGATCCGAACCATCCACTGCCAATAATATTCTTGTTTTGTGTTCGGCCATAGAATGCTCCTAATTGGCATAGGGCATAGAGCGAGGAGCATAGAGGGAAAAAGATCTAAATCTCATTAGTTGGTTTTGATTTCTCCATGCTCCATGCCCCATGCTCTATGCTGATTCTAATGCCGTTGATTAATATGAGTAGACCAACGCCGGCTTCGGCTCCCCCGATTCTTTGGTCTCACTCTTCCATGAGGACTCGTATATGTTTCTCAACTGACTCTCCCAGTGCCTCGAGGTTGTAGCCACCCTCGAGCACGGAGACAAGCCTACCCTGAGCGTAATCCTCGGCGATGCGCTTAATCCCTCGGGTCAGCTCTTCATACCCGTTTGTGGTGAGGCTTACATGCGCCAAAGGATCTGATTCGTGGGCGTCGAAGCCGGCAGAGATCAGGACAAACTGGGGCCTAAACTTCTCCATCTTTTGCTCAACCTTTCCCAGTGCTCTTAGATATTCTTCTTCTCCTGCGCCCGCAGGCATGGGGAAGTTTTGGGTAAATCCTTTCCCTTGACCATATCCCGTTTCTGATCCCCTTCCCGTGCCGGGGTAACAGGAGGAAGGGTCTTGGTGGAAGCTGGCGAAGTATATGCTTGGATCCTTATCAAACATGTATTGAGTGCCGTTGCCGTGATGGACATCCCAGTCTATTATCAGAATTCTCTCTATACCGTATTGTTGCTGAAGGTATCGTGCTGCGATGGCCACATTGTTAAAAAAACAAAATCCCATGGCCTTATAGCTTTCTGCGTGGTGGCCAGGAGGCCGTACCGCACAAAAACAGTTTCGCACCGTGCCTTCCATCACGTTGTCTATCCCTCTCAACACTCCCCCAACAGCGCAAAGGGCAACTTCAAAAGTTGCAGGACTCAAGATGCATTCTGGGGTGTTCAGAAACGGATCGGAGTGCTCCACCGCAGTCTTGAATTCATCTATGTACCTGGAGGTGTGGCAGAGTTCGAGAACGTTTCTTTCCGCAGGCGCAGGCTCTATCCGGAGAAGTTTATCCAGAAGCCCCACGGCTTCAAGAGTCTCAATGATAGCTGTGAGTCTTTGAGGCTTTTCGGGGTGGTGGCGGCCGGTTTCGTGCTTCAGATATACCTCGCTATAGACCAGTCCTGTTTCCGATAAGCGCATGTGCGGTTTCCTAGTAGGTAGAAAATGTTCGAGCTCGCCCTGTTGAAAATGCTATAGCGAGCGCATTTCCCGTAGTCCGCCTGAGGCGGACGGGGATAGCGAACGAACTACAATAGAAGAGCAGAACAGCACTATCCGTGGTCGCAGTCACGCCAAGGCGTGAATTCATAAAATATGCCGCTTAACTACTCCTGCCGAACTGGGGAAAAGTATCCAGTATGGCTTTTTTAAGAACCTCTGCATCAGCAAACCGTTCTTTCGGATCCTTTTTGAGGCACTGCAGGATAATCTGCTCGAGTTCCGCTGGGATATCAGGCTCGATCTGTCTGGGAGGATCCGGTTCCCGGGTGAGAATAAGGTCCATCAAGGCCTTTTGATTCGCTTCAACAAAAGGTAGCAAACCAGTATAAAACATATAGATGACGACGCCAAGAGCCCAGACATCACTCGCGATCTGACTCTGACCCATAATTTGCTCAGGAGCCATGTAGGGCCTGGACCCGACCATGGTGCTACTACTTTTTTTATCTTTCAATTCTTTGGCGACGCCGTAATCCAAGAGTTTGAGAAGTCCATCACTGCCTATGAGTACATTTTCCGGTTTGATATCCCTGTGTACAATCCGGTTCTTGTGGGCGTGGGCGACAACGTCCACCAACTGAAGGATTATTCTTTCTTTCTCCGACTCCTCCATAGACCCGAACATTAGTTCTAGCAGCGAGCGCCCTTCCACAAATTCTTGGATTAATACAACCCGGCCACGATGTTCCACCACATCGACTATCTTGATGGCGTTAGGGTGGCCTTCCAACTGTTGGCAAATATCTGCCTCTTTGCGAAATTTATCATTGAAGTTCTTATTCCTAGGGATCTTGGCCACGTAATACAGAACACGCCCTTCCCTTTCTGTATCTCGCACCTTCCAGACCTCACCGTAACTACCACGTCCAAGACGCTCAATTTTTTCATAACGTTCGGCGATCAACTCAGTCATCTTCATCAAGGAGAAAAAATCACCGCTGAAAGGTAGCACCTTAGGAATTAACTGTTTTAGGAATCTGCCGAGGAATCGGTGTTCGTCGGGATGGTCCTCCGAAGGTTCTGCAGCATTTGTTTGCCCAGTTACATCTATGTCGTAGCCCTCATAGCCTATTATGGCGCCACTTTGATCGCGTACAACCTGGCCATTGAGCAAGATGGTAACCTTCTGGCCATCTTTGCGTCTAAAGTTCACTTTATGGTTCTTGATAGAGCCCTGTGTCTCGATAACCTTTTGAAGGTGCTCACGATCTTTCGGTTCCCAGTAGAGACCTTTGGTGATGTCTGAGTCAAGCAGTTCCTCTCTACTGTCGTAACCCAGCATCCTGACCAGATTCTGATTTGCATCCAGAAATCGCCCTTCTCGGCTGCACAGAAACAAACCGTACTGTTCACCATCAAAAAATTCCCGATATCTGGAAATGATTTCCCGCCTCTGTCGATCCAGCTGGCGAATTCGGGCTAACACGCCGACCCTGCGTAGCAACAAGTCCTTGCTGGCAGTCTTCAGCAGATAGTCTGCCGCTCCCATGTGCAACCCCTGGGCTGCATACTCCTCATCAAATTTCTCGAGAAGGATAAGAACCGGCACATCTTTCGTGATCATTCGTTTTTTCAGACTTTGGAGAATCTTCAATCCTCTGAGACCTTGGCTCTGAATCGCCAAGAGCACTAATCCAGGGAAAAAGGTTTGGGATAATTCTAGGCCATTTTGGCCGTTGAAAGCCACAGCTACCTGGTAGCCGTCATCTTCCAGAATGTCTTTCAAATTTCGGACGTCTTGTTCTTGGGAGTCGATGATTAAGACCCGACGCTTTGCCATACGTTTTGTTCCACCTCGCCCGGATATTCTATGATAATGCTGTAGCTCGCTCAGTTGCATAGGGTTCCTTGCGGGAAATTCAACAGGGCGAGCGCATTCCCGGTAGCGACTCGACCTGGGCTCAAAGATCCGAAGAATGGCAGTGACAGAATCATTCTGACTGACCTTTGTCGCAGGTTGGGCGTCCACCACTTTCATTCAGTGTACCAGATCAAAAAGACTAATGGCTGGTTCGAACTTTCTTCTGAATTCTGGATAGATCTCTGAAAGTAGCTCATAATATGGCGCGATGAACTTGAACTTCTTACAGACCAAGTCTAATCTGAGGTTTGGGCATTTCTCACAGGTCCAAACAGGCCAATTGTGCTTGGCAGCTTGCATCAGACAATCACTATAAAAAGGGCAGTCAATGGCTTTGCCGCCGTCGCTGTTAAGTGGTTGGGGCGAATTTGCTTTCAACATTTTCACCTCCTGTATTCAATTCCAGGCGATACATGCCCCCGCGCTTCAATTGCATGTTTAAAAAGGCAACAATCGTGCCATTGGACTTCTTTTATCGCAACATATTGATTTAACAAGAATAATTATAAATTTGGAAAATGTGCCAGCTCGAAAGAGGGGGGGATATTGGTAAGGGATATAGGGATAAGAGTGATATTAGGTAATAATATCAGCAAACTAAAGACGTTGCATTTTTGCAACCTTTGCAGCGGCAGGCAACCAAACAGTTATGAGGTGGGCAAGTGGTAGCGCTTCATCTTTCTCCAAAGGGTAGTCCGGTGGATACCCAGTTCTTTCGCGGCCGCCCCGGTGTTGCCTCCGTTTCGTTCTAGAGCACTAGCGACGAGATCACGCTCAATTTTTTCGAGAACGGCGAGATCCTGTTCTTCCGAGATCTCGGCACGAGGTAGAGGATCTCTTTGCTTGTTCGTTAAATAGGAAGGAAGGTTGCGGGGTTGAATCTCAATTCCTTTCGTCAGGATAATTGCGTGCTCGATGATGTTCTCCAACTCACGAACATTTCCCGGAAAGTCGTAATTCAAAAGGAGCCTCAGGGCTGAGGGCGAGACCTTCTTTATCTGCTTGGACTGCTTAAGATTAATGCGCTCCATGAAATGATCAATAAGCAAGGGGATGTCTTCACGCCGTTCACGCAATGGGGCGATACTGAGCCGGATCACATTGATCCGGAAGAAAAGATCCTCGCGAAATTCGCGGCGGTGCATCATCTCCATCAGATCTCTGTTGGTGGCTGCGATGATACGCACGTCAACTTTCTCGGTCATGGTGCTGCCGAGGGGCTCGAACTCTTTTTGCTCGAGAACCCGAAGCAGTTTCACCTGGGTTCCCTTGCTCATGTCACCTATCTCATCCAATAACATTGTGCCCCCGTTGGCTTGACGGAAGCGTCCGGGCTTATCCCTTCTTGCATCCGTGAAAGCCCCTTTCTTGTAGCCGAAAAGCTCCGATTCCAACAGAGTTTCCGGGAGGGCGGCACAGTTCACTTTTATTAGTGGCCTATCTTTGCGGGTGCTCAGGTTATGGATCGCCGCGGCAAAAAGCTCTTTGCCGGTGCCGCTCTCTCCCTCTATGAGTACAGTGGCGTCACTCTGAGCTATGTCGGGCAGTATGTGGAAGAGGTCTAACATGGACTTGGAGCGTCCCAGAATGTCATGGAATGAGTAACTGCTGGAGATTTCCTTGCGCAACTCTTTGATCAGGGAGAGGTCTCGAAAGGTCTCCACAGCTCCAACCACCTTGCCTTTTTCATCCCTGACGACCGCCGTGGAGATACTTATTGGGATCTCCCTATTGTCTCGATTGAGGACGTTGACTTCTAGATTGACAATAGGTTCAGTGGTTTCGGCGGTGTGTTTTAAGGCGCACGCTTCAAAGCAGAGATTGGACCTGAAGATTTCATGGCAGTATTGACCGACAGCTTCCTTTTTTGAGAAACCGGTGATTGTCTCGGCGGCCTTGTTGAAGGAGGTAATCCGGCCCTCGTGATCAACCGTAAAAACACCGTCTGCGATACTATCTAATATGAGCTGGGTCCACGAAGGACTGTCCTGTATTACTCCATTATTCGTATTGTCATGTGCCATTGCTCCATCCTTCGGTTTAAAAAACGTTGAACTGAACCAGCGAGCGCATTCCCCGTCCGCCGAAGGCGGACTGCGGGGTTAGCGAGCGAACTTTATAAAATAGACTCATTCCTTACAGTCGAAGATTCCCTGCAGCGACTCGACTTGAGGTCGTCGACAAGTCTCGTCGACAGGTCTTGCTGCAGGGAGCTTCAATATCGATAGTCTAGTTGCATAAATGCAAAAAATATAAAAACTTAATATTATTGATAATTATATGTGAGTAGTTGCAACATTGCAACCATTTTTCCTCTTTTCCCTACCTGGCAATTTACTATCATTGCTGGATTATTCTGGAATATCAATGAGTTAATCAAGAAACACCCGTATGGCACAGGTATTGCCCTTCAGAAATAGTGGACGGTGGGTTTTTACAATGGGAGTTTATTTTTCGGAGTTGATCATGAAACTGGCCATTATGCTTTACGGCACAAGGGTTTCCCCACGATTCGGGTACAGTCAGGGGGTCATGATCGTAGAGGTCGGTGACCACCAGGAAATCCATAAAAAGACGCTGGAGACTGAGGATTACTACCCTGAACAGATCCCCGTCGTTCTCGGCAAGGAGGGGGTTGAGGTAGTGATTGCTGGCGGGATGAACAGGCATTTTCAAGATCTTTTCCGCTCGCAGGGTATCCAAGTGATATGGGGCATAATAGGTGAGGCAAATGATGCCCTGGCTGCTTTTAAGGATGGGCAGCTAACCCCGGGAATGGGGTGCTGTCCAGAGGGACGCAGACCAAGACAAAGGCAAGGACGTTTTCGGGGCGGGAGGTACCTGCCTTAAACCAGGAGGTATGAATCATGCCAGGATTTGATCGAACAGGACCTGCAGGGATGGGTCCTATGACAGGATGGGGACGTGGGTTGTGTGGCTCGCGTGGTTATTATGGCGGCGGCGAGCGGTTCTGGGGCTACGGCCGAGGGTATGGCCGAGGCTGGGGCAGAGGCTGGCGGCACCGATACTGGGCAACCGGCATGCCTCGGTGGGGGGGGATGTACCCTCCTCCGCGGGGAGGTTATCACGGACCGTGGGAACCAGACTACGGCCCGTCTCATTCCCAAGAAGACGAACTGGCTATCCTCCGGGAAGAGGCCGCCTGGTTGCAGGAAGAGCTAAACGCTATCGAGCAGAGACTAAGCGAGATCGAAACTGGGCAGGAGAGATAATGACTAAGGATATAGATATGGAAAAGGAAAAGTGTGATCTGACTGAAAGCTGCAGTGGTTGCAAAAAGGAAACTGCCTGTTCCTCGAAGGAAAAGGAGGACCATGAAGAAGCGAGGCTCGGGCAGAAGTTGTCTCACATCCGCAACAAGATCATGGTCATGAGCGGCAAAGGTGGAGTGGGAAAAAGCACTGTGAGCGTAAATTTCGCCGCTTCCCTCGCCCTACAGGGTTACGAGGTGGGCGTCCTGGATGCGGACATTCACGGTCCAGACATCCCCAGAATGTGTGGGGTGGAAGGCCGGTCTCTCGTGAGTTATGGAGTTGGTTTAGAGCCGATAAAGGTCTTCAAGGGTTTGAAGACCATATCCACCGGACTCCTGTCGCAAGATCCGGACAAAGCCATCGTCTGGCGGGGCCCGCTGAAGCACACGGCCATAAGGCAGTTTCTCGGGGATGTGAACTGGGGCGATCTAGATTATCTGGTGATCGATCTTCCACCCGGAACTGGGGATGAGCCTCTCAGCGTTGCCCACCTGATCAAGAATGTGGATGGCGCCATCATCGTGACCACCCCTCAAGACGTGGCCTTGTTGGATTCCAGAAAGGCGGTCAATTTCAGCAGGCTGCTCAATATTCCAGTGCTGGGGATTGTGGAGAACATGAGTGGCATGGTGTGCCCTCACTGCAGTGAAAAGATCGACCTTTTTAAGGTGGGAGGCGGAGAGAGGGCCGCGCTGGAGCTGGGAGTTCCCTTTTTGGGCCGCATCCCCATTGACCCTAAGATGGTGATCAGTTGCGATGCAGGGACACCCTTCGTGATTGATCCAGTCCCATCAGAGGTAAGAAAGGCCTTTGAGAATTTAACTCAAGTTGTGGTCAGGGCAACGGAGAAAGCAGAAGACAAGATAACTTCTGCAGCTCACTGAAAGTATGGAGAGGTGACCTATGATTATCGCGGTGACAGCGCAAGGGACAGATTTAAAAGGAGAGGTAGACCCGCGGTTCGGCCGGGCCAATCACTTCTTGCTTGTGGATTCTGAGACCATGGATTTTCAGGTGGCCGAAAATCAGCAAAGCCTCAATTTACCCCAGGGGGCTGGTATTCAGGCGGCACAAAACGTGGCGAACCACGAGCCGGAAGTGGTTCTGACCGGTAACTGTGGCCCCAAGGCGTTTAAGACCCTACAGGCCGCAGGGATCAAGGTTGTTGTCGGGGTCAGCGGCACAATAGAGGACGCCATCCAGGCTTACCTCCGGGGCGAATTTGACCATGCGAAAGACGCTAACGTTGAGGGACACTGGGTGTGAAAAGCAGGACACGGAGATACAGAGACGCGGAGATGTGAGTGAGTCTTGTTAACGCGGGTATTGTAGGAACGCATGAAAACCTTGGGAAAAAAGGAGGAAAGATATGAAATTCGCTATTCCGTTGGCAGAGGGAGTGCTTTGTGCTCACTTCGGTCATTGTCAGGAGTTTGCCATTATTGAGACAGAGGATGGTCAAATCAGGGAGAAGGAACTGCATACTCCGCCACCCCACGAACCTGGAGTCCTGCCTAACTGGTTGGCCGAGTTGGGAGTAAGCGTGGTGATAGCCGGCGGTATGGGACGGAGAGCGCTTGGCCTCTTCAATGAGAAGGGTATTCAGGTGACTGTCGGGGCTCCCAGTTCTCCGCCAGAGGCACTGGTGGAGAACTATCTGAAAGGAACTTTGATCGCGGGTCAAAATATCTGCGATCACTAGTCAGTCAAATAGAGTAACAATCAATTTAACAAAAAAGGAACCGTTATGAGAATCGCAATTTCATCCACCGGACCAGATCTCGACGCCGAGGTTGATCCACGCTTTGGTCGGTGTCAATGCTTTGTAGTGGTTGATCCCGCATCCGAAGAGTTGGAAGTGCTCGACAACGAGGCCGCTACGATGAGCGGTGGCGCGGGGATACAGGCTGCTCAAATGGTAGCCAACTCGGGAGTGGATGCGGTGATAACCGGGAATCTGGGTCCCAATGCCGCTGATACCCTGGAGGCAACCGGCCTGAAGGTCTATCTCGGAGCGACAGGAACCGTGCGCCAGGCCCTGCAGCAATATATCGAAGGCCAACTGCAGGAGGCCGCTGGCCCCTCAGTGGAAGCCAATTTCGGCACAACCACCCCAGGCGATAAAACCGGTATGGGTGTGGGTATGGGTCGAGGCATGGGCAGAGGCATGGGTCGAGGCATGGGCAGAGGCATGGGTCGAGGCATGGGCCGGGGCATGGGTCGAGGCATGGGCCGGGGCATGGGCCGGGGCATGGGCAGAGACTATTCATCTGAGCCACAGGTCACTTCTGCCAATGACCTGGTGGAATTGAAAAACCAGAAAGACAAACTTCAAGAGCAGATGAAACGGATTGAGGAGAGGATAAGCAAGCTGGAAAAGAAGAAATAGGAGGTGATCAACATGCCAAGATTTGACGGAACCGGACCGGGGGGTATGGGACCCATGACGGGCAGAGGACGTGGTTATTGCGCCATGCCCGTGCGAGGTCCTCGCTATAACCGTCCATCCTTTCTGCCCTGGCGACGGGGAGATGGTTATGGTGATCCCCGTTATGATTCTCCCATCCCTGGCTTTTTTGGGTGGAGAGGATTTCGTCGGAGTGGCGGCCGCGGCGGCAGCCGCTTTCGGGGTGGAGGATTCGGCTTTGGAAGAACTTTTGGCCGAAGGTGGTGAGAGACCAGCAGATAAGAGAGGGACACGAGGATGATCATTGCGGTAGCGAGCGGCAAGGGCGGAACCGGCAAAACCACCATAGCGACCAATCTGGCCAAATCAATCGGCGCAGGGGTGCAGCTTATCGACTGTGACGTGGAAGAACCGAACAGTCATCTTTTTTTGAACCCGCACCTTGAAAAGAGTGAAGAAGTCTACGTACCTCGCCCTCATGTGGATCTAGACAAATGTACCTACTGCGGTGAATGCGCCACGATTTGCCGCTTCAGCGCCATCGTCGTGGTCAAAGAGCATGTGCTGGTCTTTCCTGAGCTGTGCCACGGCTGTGGTGGCTGCAGCAAAGTCTGTCCCGAGGAGGCAATCTCGGAAATACCAAAGTCCATCGGGATTGTGGAACAGGGGGTGTCTCATTTTGTGGACTTCGTCCATGGGCGTCTTGAGGTAGGAGAAGCCATGTCTCCTCCCCTCATCAAGGCGGCCCGAGCACTGGCCAACGTCAACGGTCTGGTCATCATTGATTCCCCTCCAGGCACCTCCTGCCCAGTAATAGCAGCGGTGAAAGGGAGTGACTTCTGCATTCTGGTCACTGAGCCCACACCGTTCGGTCTCAACGACCTAGAACTGGCGGCGGAAGTCGTCCAGGAACTAGGCATACCATCAGGAGTGGTGATCAACCGCTCTGACATTGGTGACCTGGCGGTCAAAGAGTTCTGCGAGGGGCGATCCATCCCTATCTTGATGGAGATTCCAGAGGATCGGCAGATAGCTGAGGCCTACTCGCGTGGCGAAATGATCATCGACGTTATTCCTGAATACAGGGTGAAGTTCCAGGATCTTTTTGCAACGATACGAGACAAATGTAGGTAGTACTACTGTGGTTTAGTTCTCTCTCCCCTCGAGTGGAGAGAGTTAGAGTGAGGGGTGAACAGATCGTTACCCCCCATCACCCTGGCCCTCTCCCCCCAATGGGTGGAGAGGGTGCCAACGAGATACAAGGATAATGCTGTGAAAGAAGTTGTCATTATCAGTGGTAAGGGGGGGACCGGCAAGACCTCCATCGCCGGTTGCTTTGCAGCCCTGGCCAAAAACAAAGTGTTGGCAGATGCTGATGTGGATGCCGCGGATCTCTTTATCCTGCTGGAACCCAGCATTCGGTCACGAGAGTCCTTTCGCGGCGGACACACCGCCTTCATTGATATGGACGCATGCGTGGAGTGCGGCGAATGTCTGGAGCTTTGCCGTTACGATGCCATCAGTCAGGACTATGTGGTGGACAAGGTGGATTGCGAGGGGTGTGGAGTGTGCGCCCACTTCTGCCCGTCTGAGGCCATCGAAATGCAGGAAAACATCTGTGGCGAGTGGTTTGTGTCGGACACCCGCTATGGTCCCTTTGTCCACGCGAAATTGGGTATTGCCGAAGAAAACTCCGGCATGCTGGTTACCATAGTCCGCCACAACGCCAAACTGATAGCCGAGGAAAAGGGGCTGGATCTCATTATCGTGGATGGCCCTCCAGGCATTGGCTGTCCGGTGATCTCGGCGGTTACCGGTGCCAATCTGGTGTTCATTGTCACAGAACCAACCCTTGCCGGAATACATGATATGCAGAGGGTGGCGGCTTTGGCCAAACACTTCAATATTCCTGCCGCAGCCTGCATCAACAAGTACGATCTGAATCATGAGATGAGTGACAGGATTCGTGGCTACTGTGAGGAAACAGGAGTTCATTTCGTTGGGATGATTCCCTACGATACTGTGGTTTCCAAGGCCCTGGTCGAGAAAAAAATTATCGTTGAATATGGTAATGGAACCGTCTCTGATGAAATCAACAAGATGTGGCGCGCTCTTGCAGAAATTCTGGGAGTCGCTGGCTAGGAGAACACATTTCATGGGTTTGCCAGAAAAGATAGAGGAAAGTCTAGCCCAGGTCATAGACCCCGAGACCGGTATGGATGTGATGCGGATGAAACTGGTTCGAGATTTGAAGGTGGGTCAGGACGGAGATGTTGAGCTAACCTTTCGCCCCACCTCGGTCTTATGTCCGCTGGGTTTTCAACTGGGCATCAATATCAAAGAAGCAGTCCTGAATGTGCCGGGAGTCAAGAGTGTACAGGTTCACGTGGATGGTTTTATCCACGGCGAGCAACTGAAGAAGATCCTGGATGAGAAGGATTAAAGATGGATAAAGGAAGTTACCATGCCGATTTATGAATATCAGTGTCAGAAATGTGGGACTATTTCAGAGAAACTGCTGGTGGGTGGGGAGAGCACTACGCATATCTGCTGCAGTGACTGTGGCTCACAGAGAATGAGTAGAATTCTGTCAGCTGCCTCTTTTTTTACTAACAAGGCGAATAGCAACACAGGCCATACCTGTTGTGGGCAGGAAGAACGATGTGATACTCCACCCTGTTCATCTGGGGGGAGCTGCCGCCGGGGTTGAGGTCCGGCAATCAGTCAGGAGGATAGTGATGCAAAGACGAGGTCAAAGTGGACCAAGACAAGGTGGCGGTGGCCGGAGCAGCAGCGGCAGTGGAGGAGGTGGACGCGCGCGCCGTGGTAGTCTAGGTGGGGGCAGCAATGGGGAGTGCGTCTGTCCCAGTTGTGGCGAGAAAACCACTCACCAGCGCGGGGTTCCGTGCAAGCAGACCCATTGCCCAGCATGCGGCACAGTTATGAGCCGGGAACGATAATCGGACGGAACTATCTGTCATGATCAAGAAAATATTGTTACCCTTAAAATTTTCCCATGTAACTGACAACGCTTTTGACATGGCCCTAAGATTGGCCAAATGTTTCGAGGCGCGCTTTAACATCTTTCACGCACTGGATCACCGCCTCCGACTGTATATGTTCTGAAGCAGTTGGGCGGGCCAAATGGCTGGGAACCTGGTGCGAAGTAACCAACCTCCGGATCTTTTAAAAGCTGAGTGAGAGATGGAATTGAGAGGAGTCTTTTAATGAGCAGGCGTTGGCGAGTTTTGATCACTCTGTTGGTCTTCAGCATAACGCCACTAGTCGTGCTCACTCCCCTAATCCTCCAAGAACGGTGGTTCGTCACGGGAATAGCCGCAATCGTGGTGATTCTCATCGTGACTGTAACGGCTTTTTGGAGTTCCCTGAGAATGACCAGGCCTCTGCAGGTTATGATTGGGGAGCTGCAGCGACTCACGGAAGGTGACTTTTCAGCAAGGATGGACGTGGCCACAGGCGACGAACGCGACATGCTCGCCAGGGCCTTCAACGAGATGGTGCCCCAGCTCGAGGACAGAATGAACATCTGCCAAGCGCTGCAAGTGGCTCAAGAGGTGCAGCAGAACCTGCTGCCGAAAGAGATTCCGAGTATACCCGGTTTCGATATAGCCGCGACAACTGTCTATTGCGAGCAGACGGGAGGGGATTATTTCGACTTTTTCCCTTGCGGGGAGGACTGCAAAGGAGTTGCAGTGGTAGTGGGAGATGTGACCGGTCACGGTGTGGCGGCAGCGTTGCTCATGACCACGGCGCGGGCCTTTCTTCGTATGCGGGCGGTCCAACCTGGGACTATTGCTGAAGTTGTCACAAGCGTGAATCAGCAACTGACCGTGGACACCTATGAAAGCGGGAGTTACATGACTCTGTTTTATCTGGCTATCGATCAAGCAGATCGAGTCCTACGCTGGGTGCGCGCAGGACATGACCCGGCCATTTTCTATAACTCCGATACCGACCAGTTCGAAGAACTTGTGGGTTTGGGCATGGCTCTCGGTGTGGATAAAGACTGGCAATATGAGGCAAACGAAAAATTAGGTCTGGTGAAAGGTCAAGTCATCTGTCTCGGCACGGACGGCATATGGGAGGCCCATGACGCAGATGGAGAGATGTTCGGCAAACAGCGTTTCTATGAAATCATCCGTGCAAATGCTGATAAACCTGCGGAAATAATCAAAAAGGCGGTGCTTAAAGCGCTGAGCGACTTCTGCGGGAACATCGCCCAGGAGGATGACGTCACGATTGTAGTCATCAAGGTACTATGAGGGAAGGTGTTATTTTGGAAAAATTTTGCTTTGGACATGAACAGTGTGATGAAAATTTTAAACTTCATAGCAACGGCAGAGGTGGGGATTTTTCCAATGAAAGATGCGATGGACGATTTTGTTGACAAGTTACAGGAGCAGATTTTTGAAGAGTCGAAAGAGACCTATGGGGAAGAGGTCTTTTCAAGATGGCAAAACCCAAGGTTCATGGGGAAAATGACCGATGCCTCAAGTGTCGGGAGAATTACCGGCCCTTGCGGCGATACCATGGAGATCTATCTCCGCATAAGGAATGATCACATTGAAGAGATAAATTTCTTTACGGACGGCTGCGGCTCCAGTGTAGCCTGTGGTTCAATGGCCGCCGAACTGGCTGGCGGCAAGGGTCTGGACGAAGCTGCCCAAATTGGAGGTGAAACCATTCTCGAGGCCCTGAAAGGGTTGCCAGAGGAAGAGGTCCACTGTGCCAAGCTTGCCGCAGAAACCCTCCAGGTTGCCCTGCATGAGTGGATGTTGAAAAAGTTAAAGCTTGAGAACAGTAAAGAGTAGAATCGAAAAGGAGGGGCAAATTATGCGAAAGGGTGAATGGCTGGTGATTATAGGGCTGGGAGGGGTAGGAGGCCCGGCTGCCGAAAGAGGTCGGAGCGGCGGGAAGTGATTGGCATATCACCAGATGGCTAAGGAGATCCGAGTGTTACAAACCTCATAGGAGGTACTTGGATAAATGATGGTAGAGCAACTCGCACATGAAAGAGCTGTGGCTGCGTTCGTCCAAACACTCAGGGATGATCTTATGAAAGTCGTTGATACTGGCTTACTTCCAGTAGCCTGCATCATCGCGTTCAGAGAGCCCTCAATGGGAAAATATGAAACCATGAGATACATCGCCCGTTGGGCTCGAGACTGTCCTCCAGGGCTGGATAAGGCTCTCGATGAAGTGCTGCACAAGTGGTTAGAGCAGAATTATGATGAGTTCATCCCAGTGAGCGAAATGTCGAATCATAAGCAATAAGTAAGAATGCTTGGCAATGAATGTCACAACTCGTTAGAAAATGAAAAAAACCATGGGAGAGGCTTGTTGTTCAGCGAGAAGCGCTTGGACGATAAATGTTATCAGGAAGAGATAGCTTGCGAAACCCTTGTGGGCAGGGGGTCCGCCTCAGGAGAACACTGTGGGGACTTATGTGAAGCTGCCCAATGAGCGCTGGTACCATTGGGAAGTTACTGAAGGACTTGCCAGATGAAGATCACAGCGCAAACTTTCAAAGGGAGGTGCCAATTATGAAGAAGGGAGACCACTTAGTAATAGTAGGAATGGGAGGGGTAGGAGGCCCTGCAGCAATGCTGGCAAAGAGATTGATGCCGGAGGTGGACGTCACCGTTATCCGGGAAGAAGAGCGTTTCATTGTGCGGTGAGCTCTCCCTCACGTGGTGGCCGGTGTGGCCACCGTAGACTCGATTACAAACCCCGACCAGATGTTTGCGGATGCCGGCATTAATCTAGTCATAGCAAGGGCAACCCATGCAGATGCTGAGGAGAAAAAGATAACCTTATCAGATGGAAGAGAGCTGCCCTATGACAAACTGCTCTTGGGGACAGGGGCAAGTCCGGTGGTTCCTCCCATTGAAGGTTGTGATCTCGAGGGGGTATTTTCGCTGAGAAGCGCTCCTGATGCGGTCGAGATCAACAATTTTCTCGAAAAAGAGAACCGCCGGAAACTAGTATTGATAGGCGCTGGTTTTATCAATCTCGAGGTAGCTACGCTGCTGGCCAGCACCAAGCCGGATCATTATGATGTAACGGTGATTGAACTTTTGAGTCACCCGCTGCCGCTGATGCTGGATGCAGAAATGGCTGTGCAGATCCAGGAATATCTTGTTGAAAAAGGCTTCAAGATGAAGATGGGTCAAAAGGTAGTAAAGGTTTTCGGGCAAAATGGAAAGGTGGCCGGTGTAGAGCTGGCAACGGGAGAAAAGATTGATGCGGAAATGGTTCTGGTATCCATAGGTGTTAAGCAAAATCTGGAACTTGCAAAGGACCTCGGAGTAGAGATTGGTAAGTTTGGGGTAAAGGTGAACAAATTCCTGGAAACCTCGGTTCCGGATGTCATGGCAGCTGGGGATTGTGTGGAGAAGCAACATTTTGTTACCAAGAGACCGGTTACCGGGCAACTACGTGGTCCAGCGGTGATTCAAGGTCGGCTCGCGGCAAAGCGGTTGGCTGGATACGATATCGAGTTTCCCGGGGTGATGAACAACTCAGCGGTCAAGCTGTTTGATAAGTCTATTGCTTCAGTGGGGTTGACTGAAGAGCTGGCCCATCAGGAAGGATTTGAGACCATTAGCACCACGGTGAATTCCAGGAGTAAGCACGGCATGATACCAGGGGTTAAGCCCTGGACCCTAAAACTGATTTTTGACAAAGAAAGCCAAAAAGTAATCGGGGGTCAAATCATCAGCGACAGTGAAGCCCCTGTAAAGGAGATCGACACCGTAAATGCCCTGATCCTGGGGGGGAAAACAATTGCAGAGCTTACTACCTTGATGTGTGCCGGTAATCCGGATTGTTCTTCTGAACCGAGCCTTGAACCCGTTACCATCTGCGCCGAGCAGGCACTGCAAAAGTTGAGAGCCTAAAGGAGCAAAAACAATCGGAAAGGTGGTGTATACCGATCCGGCGGTGAGGGATGGTGGCTATCCAATGATTTGAGCACGGAAGGGTGGCTATGATCGTGTTTTTGAGGGTTTTTTGAGAACGAGGAGGCTCATTATTGTTGAAGGGCGGTGATTTTCGTGTACATGACAACTCCCGAATTGGCTGGTGAAGAAAGAGCAATGGTCGAAGAGATAACGGCCATGCTGCCTCTTTTCGAAAAGTCGAGAGGAAACCTCATTCCCATTCTTCAGTCTATCCAAGAGAAGCATGCCTACCTGTCCGGGGCTGCCATGGAGATGGTCGCAGAGCACCTGTCCATCTCTCCCAGCGAGGTGTATGGGGTTGCAACTTTTTACAACCAGTTTCGCTTTCATCCGCCCGGCAAGCACCAGTTCAAAGTGTGCTTGGGTACCGCTTGCCACGTGGCTGGCGGGGACATCATTCTGGAGAATTTTGAACGTAAGTTGGGAATCAAGGACGGGGAAACCACCCCTGACCGTGAGTACAGCATCGAAAGGGTAGCCTGCGTGGGCTGCTGTGCCTTGGCCCCCGTTGCTGTAGTTGACGATACCGTGGAAGGCCACATCCAGCCAAGCAGAGTGGAGGGCATTTTCGTGCAATTTCAGGTTGAAAGAGAACGCGAGGAAAGGGAAAAAGCGGAAAGGGAATCCGGTGAGTAGGGTCGATGTCAAAAAACGTTTTGCACCCATCCAAGGGGAAGCGGCCCAGCGGGCTGAAGAGAAAAAAACCGACGGTATTCCCACCATCTATATTGTCATGTCCACCTGCGGCTTGGCCTCAGGGGCGGCCGAGACCAAGCAGGCCTTTGAACAAGAGCTTGCCCTCAAGTCCATAGAAGCCCGGATCGTTTCCGTTGGCTGTCTTGGCCACTGCTATGCGGAACCCTTAGTCATAATCGATCATCCCGCCTCGGGGTTTCCCCCCATCTGTTATTACCAAATCAACGAAAGCAGGGTGCGAACCCTGGTGAAAAGTTACCTGGAGCTAGGAGATCCCGTCCTGAAATACGTGCTAGGCGCCATGGAGGCAAACGACTTGCTCCCCACGGTGATGGACTTTCCGCGCTTTAATCTCGAACAACGACTGGTAATGGAACAGTGCGGTCGCATCGATCCTGATGACATTTATCAATACATCGCCGAGGGGGGCTATTCCGGGTTGGTTAAGGCTCTGGGTTCTGATCCCGAGGAAGTGATCAGTGAAATTGAAACCTCGGGACTGAGGGGCAGAGGCGGTGCTGGCTTTCCCACCGGCCGCAAGTGGAGAATCGCAAGAGACGTGGAGACGGACGGAAGAATTGTGATTTGCAACGCTGATGAAGGGGACCCCGGCGCCTATATGGACCGCACTATTCTTGAAAGCAACCCCCACCAGTTGCTGGAAGGGCTTGCCATCTGTGCTTATGGAGTTGGGGCGGATAAGGCCATTATTTATGTCAGGGCGGAATACCCCCTTGCGGTCAAAACCATGAAACAAGCGATACAGAGCGGCAAAGAGCTTACTCTCCTTGGCACCTCCATTCTGGGCACATCTTTCACTCTAGATGTTTCTGTGTTCCAGGGCTCCGGGGCCTTTGTCTGCGGCGAGGAGACTGCGCTTATTCAGTCTATTGAAGGAAGGCGAGGAATGCCACAGCACCGCCCGCCATATCCGGTGGAAAAAGGCCTTTGGGGGCGATCGACAATAGTAAATAATGTTAAGACTCTCTCCTCCGTGCCCTCTATCATAGAAAAAGGCGCAGAGTGGTTTAGAGCCATTGGAACTGCGAGCAGCCCTGGCACCGCCATTTTCTCCGTAGTCGGCAACGTCAAACACCCGGGGCTGGTTGAAATTGCCATGGGAACAAGCCTGAGGACACTCATCTTTGATGTCTGCGGCGGAATTCCGAAAAAGAAGGGTTTCAAGGCAGTACAGATCGGCGGACCCTCAGGGGGCTGTTTGCCAGAAAGCTTTCTTGATACCCCCATCGATTTCGACTCCCTCACCGAGGCAGGGGCGATGATGGGCTCAGGTGGCATGGTAGTGATGGACGAGGACAGCTGCATGGTTGACGTGGCCCGGTATTTCCTCGACTTTACCCAAAAGGAATCATGTGGCAAATGTACCTTTTGCCGAATCGGCACCCGCCATCTTCTCAATATTTTGGACCGCATCACCAAGGGCGAAGGACAGGAGGAGGACCTGGAGCTTCTTCAAACGCTAAGCGAGGACATCAAGAATGGTTCCCTTTGTGGGCTGGGGAAAACCGCACCCAATCCGGTACTTACTTCGCTTAAGTATTTCTTCGAAGAATACGAGGCACACGTCAAGGAAAAGCGGTGTCCGGCCCTCAAGTGTCGGCCCCTCACCGCTTACTATATCGACCTTGAAAAGTGCGCTCGGGGCTGTGATGTCTGTGTTGGTTGCTGTCCAGTGGAAGCTATTTTCACAACCACGGGAAGAAAGAAGGCGATTGACCAAGAGTTATGTGTCAAATGCGGGGAATGTATGGTGGTTTGTCCTCCGGAATACGACGCGGTGGAAAAGGTTTCGCCGCCGGAGCTGGCACCCATTATCGAGCGAGTTCCTGAGGAGAAATCGGCAAGCAACTGAGCAAAGGTCACCTCCATCGCCACTGAAGGAGTGTACCGGATCACGTTGAAGCCAAAGCAACTATGATCAATCTAATAGTCGATGACAAAGAGATCAAGGTAGAAGAGGGAAAAACCGTTCTTCAGGCGTGTCTTGAGAATGGGATTTTTATCCCCAATATGTGTTTTATCAAGACGAGGGAGCATCCCCACGCCTCGTGCAGGTTGTGCTTTGTGGAGATCGACGGTCTTGACCGCCCGGTGACCTCATGCACCGAGGAAGTTCGCGAAGGTTTGCTGGTGAAGACCGACACTCCAGCAGTCAGGCGCCTTCAGCGTATGGGCTTCAAATTGCTTATGTCCGCGCACCACCGTGACCCAAAGGAGTGCCCGGTCAAGGGTAGCTGTCAGCTCATCCGTATCGCCAAACATCTCAAGGTCGGTTTGAAATCGAGGCCGTTGGAGCTTCTTGAGCGTGATGTTGACGAGGAAGTCGATCTCACTTTCTTCACCTACTACCCCTTCCGCTGCGTGCTTTGCGGTAAGTGCGTTTACATTTGCCGGCAAAGAAACGGCCAGAACCTGTTGACCTTTACCAACCGAGGCTTTGACACGATGATCGCATTTTTCGGTAGTGGTGACCCGGCAGATCTATCCTGTCATCACTGCCTTGCCTGCGCCAACGTTTGTCCCACCGGTGCCCTCGTGCTGAAACCGGAGTACTCCGAAGCGGCTGGGTCAGAGGACTCCTCAAAAGTGAGAATGCTTGTCGAATAATCACCTCGACAGGGGTTTTGGTGTGATCGACAGAGCGGCGCAGGCAAAAATTTTAGAGGGAGGATGCAGTATGCCATGGGTACAGTCAGAGATGTGCACAGGTTGTGGTGACTGTGTTGAGGAATGTCCTTCGGGGGCAATATTACTCGAGAATGACACGGCATCCATCAATATGGAAGATTGCATTCGCTGTGGAACTTGTCATGACTTGTGTCCAGAAGAGGCAATAAGGCATGACGGCGAAAGAGTGGCGGCAGATGTAGAAGTGAACATAGAAAAAACCAAGGAATGCATGGAGGCCTGTGAAAGACACTTGGGAGACGCCGAGGAGGCTGCAAAGTGTCTGACAAGATGGATCAAACATTATAACAGGATAAGAACCATCGCAGAGAAAACAATTGAAGGGCTTGAGTCACTTCAATAAACCTTGATGTTGCGTAGCAATGTAGGTATGCAACATTGGGGTTAACATCAAGACATGAGAGAACCGGTATCTTAAGGTATTGAACCACCCAAAACCTCAGCAAAGAGAATTCCAATGTTAAGGCAAAGGGCATACACTTTTGCTCTGGCCGGCAAAGGAGGGACAGGGAAGACTACGCTGGCTGGGTTGCTCGTCCGCTTTCTGAAAGAGCATGATATGACCCCCATCCTGGCGGTGGATGCTGATTCCAATGCCAACTTCAACGAGGTCCTGGGGCTGACGGTGGAAGGGACCCTGGGTCAAGCCAGGGAAGCGATGAAAACGAGTGTCCCGGTGGGTATGACCAAGGATATATTCATTGAGATGAAGGTGGAGCAGGCCTTGGTGGAGGCTGAGGATTTCGACCTTATCGTCATGGGCAGACCTGAAGGGCCGGGCTGTTATTGTGCTGCCAATAACCTTCTGAGTAAGTGCATCGACCGGCTGCTAAGCAACTACCCTTACCTCGTCATTGACAATGAGGCAGGAATGGAGCATTTCAGCAGGCTGACCAGCAAAGACATCGATGTGTTATTAGTGGTGAGCGATCCCAGCCGTCGAGGTATGCTCTCCGCCCGAAGGATTTGTGACCTAGTGGATGAACTCGGTATACGAGTGGGTCGGAAGTTCCTGGTGATCAACCAATATCGGCAAGGACTGACAAGGCTTGTGTCTCAACAGATAGAAGGCCTTGGTCCTGCATCTGTAGCCACCATCCCTGAAGACGAACTCATCTACCAGTTTGACCTGGAAGGAAAACCAACCATTCAACTACCGTCGAAGTCAGTGGCTCTCCAGGCGGCCAATGAGATTTTTGCCAGGCTGCTTGACGAAGTTGTGGACGATCAGGACCGTATAACCTCGCAGCCCGCTGGTGCATAAAGTCGGGTTAAGCCTGTGGAAATTGATTTTGATTATTCTTCCGGGCTAGGCTCATTGTTCTGTTGCGTCATGTCTGCTGAGGAGGTTTACGGAGTGAGGGTGTTCGGGCCCGTTCCATCCCGAAGGTTGGGACGTGGCTTGGGAATTAATAATATTCTGGCCAAAATCTGCTCCGATCAATAAGAGGTTCTTCCATGGAAGGTCTCAGGGTAGGAAGACGAAAATATTACAATCTTTTCTCTTATTTTTACGATGCTTTTATTAGGCTTCATGCCCGGCAAGATGAAGACGATACCCGACATTTTCTGGTAGATGCTGCCCAGCTTGAAACGAAACCCGCTCCCAGCATTCTGGATGTCTGCTGCGGCACAGGATCGGTGATTCTAGCCTTCGCCGAAAGATATCCCGAAGCTCTGTTGGTGGGGTACGATTTCTCCCACGGTATGCTGCGTAAAGCCCAGGAAAAGGAGGCTGACACCCGGGCGCTTTACGTCGAAGGGGATGCGGCGGAACTGCCCTTCTCCGCTAGAAGCTTCGACGTAGTCAGCTGTTCCCACGCTCTCTACGAATTAAAGGGGCAGGCTCGTGAAAGGGCCCTGTGGGAGATGAAACGGGTGACACATCCCGATGGCGTGGTTTTGCTTATGGAGCATGAAGTACCAAGCCATCCTTTTGTTAAGTTCCTTTTCAAGGTGCGATTGATCACCATGGGGTCCGGTGACGCCCGTGAATTTGTCAAGGGCGGACTGCAGCGATTGAGAAAAATCTTCTCCCGGGTTGATTTGACTCACTCGCAATCTGGCAAGAGCAGACTGATGATATGCAAAAAATAATTGTTCACAGATGAAAATCACAATTGTATATGACAACGACACGGTGGAGGAAGGCTTCGGTGCTGACTGGGGCTTTGCTTGCCTCGTTGAGG
This sequence comes from Deltaproteobacteria bacterium, assembly GCA_022340745.1. Classification (GTDB taxonomy): domain Bacteria; phylum Desulfobacterota; class Syntrophobacteria; order BM002; family BM002; genus BM002. Next base: position 7,966 of record JAJDNL010000265.1, on the reverse strand, counting down.
TGGAAAATGGCCAAAGGCTGCTCTTCGATACCGGTGCTAAAGGCTCACTGCTGATAGAGAACTTGCGGAAACTAGGCTTTGAGCCTTCAACGCTCGCCAAAATTTTCATTTCCCACGCGCATTGGGATCACACTGGAGGACTCACGGAGTTACTCAGGCTCAATAAAAACGCCACAGTCTACATCCCCAATTCCTGCCCTCTACCAGTTGGCGCGACTCACGTGGTGCCAATTAAAAATCATTGCCAAATCCAAGAAAACGTTTTTTCCACAGGGGAGCTCCAAAACATGGAACAATCCCTTGTTGTCAAAGCCAGGGAAGGTTTGGTCTTGGTAACTGGGTGCTCTCATCCGGGGGTGAGAAGTATTTTTAAAGCTGCGTCGGTATTTGGAAAGCCCTATGCACTCATCGGAGGTCTCCACGGATTCAGAGAACTCGAACTCCTTGCCGACTTAAACCTGGTCTGCCCTTGTCATTGCACTCAGTACAAGTCAGAAATAAAGGGGGCACATCCCGAAATATTTACTAAGTGTGGAGTTGGAAAGGTCATCGAGATCTAGAAAACAATAACAGGTTCTGATAATTTTCCATGACCGCAGGACTGAGCCGAACCACTTTTGAGAATAGATAGAATCCGGGGTCAGGAGCGTCATGGAATATTGTGATCTTTGCATCTGCACTATGTCTCAGTAGGCCGCCTACCCCGGCTATGGCCTGCCTGGCAAATGCGGAGTCATCTATGCCAAACAACACTCTCTTTTTCATATTCATAGGTCCGCCCCTCGACCGAAAAGGAGAAGGCCTCAGGGGAAGCCATCTCATCTTTAATAACAATAAACATTCTCCTGGCCGAGCCCGGATGTTTCACGAATTTCCTTTGTAACAAGTGATTCGTAACCAATCAGGGCTAAAGTCCAATTTCTTCAACGACAGTTGCAGTCTCAACCAGTTTCAGGTGGCTTGACATGGCTTTCAGAGTGTCGAGATCAGTCTCAAGCGGCGGGTAGATCCTTTCAGGATCATCAATCAGATCATAAAGCATCAGATAGTGATCGATGGCTTTGCGCAAGTGTTTGCACTCTTTAAGAGAGAGCTCCAATTTCACCTGATGTATCCGTTTGTCTGTTACCTGCATGGTTTGCTCCTTAAGCCCGGATATTTCATGAATTGCTGTCGCGAGACCGCGAAACTGGGAACCCGCTTGCGGGACTGAGCGGAGCGCAGCGAGCGCGAAGAAACTGGGAACCCGCTTGCGGGACTGAGCGGCTTGTCTCGTCGTAGCCTTTGCGAAGACGGAAGCGCAGCGAGCGCGAAGAGGATGGGGGTGCCACCTGGCAACCGTCCCGCGGTACCGCGGGATTGGTTCAGAGGCGTACCTGAACGCTACGTCGCAGGGGCCGACATCCGAGGACGTCAGGAAGGACGACCATATCCGTGGTTGCAGCAAGTAATTCATGAAATATCCGGGTTATACCTTCAAAACCATCTACGTTTACCAGGCCGCCTCAATGGGCAGTTCAATGATCACGGTGGTCCCCGTGTCTTTTTCGCTGATTATCCTAATCTCGCCGCCGTGATCTTCGATAATTTTCTTGCTCATCGCCATGTCTAGGCCAGTATCGCCCTCGTGCTGGTTTGCGAAAGGGTTGAACATGTTCTGTAAAAGATCTGGCGGAATCCAGCCGCCATTTCCCTGGATGTAGATACCTATGGTGTCCCAGCACACCTCGGTTTTCAGTGAAAGTCTTTGGGGCGGTTCCATGAATTCCATTAGCCTCCTGATAATGGTGACTAACGCCTCTAGCATAAGATCTGCATCAAAGAGGCAATCCGGCATCTCACTGTCGAGATCCATGACGCATTCTAAAGCAATGGCTTTAAATTCTGGCTCCAGGGAGCCGTGTGCCCGTTGTATTAACGTGTTGAAATTGTATCTGGTCTTATGCTGTTTCAGGGGGCGGACGAAATCCCGCATGCTTTTGAGCACAGCTTCGAGGCGCCTGACTTCGTCTATAATGATCTGCGCTTTCGGCTTCAGCATTTCAGGCAACTCGGACGAATTCTGGATAGTAGCGGCAAAGCCACCGATGGAAACCAGGGGATTGCGAATTTCATGGGCCAGGTAGGAGGCCATGCGTCCTACGGTCGCCAATCGGCTTGAATGTGCCAACCTCCTTTCACAGTTTATCTTTTCTTCTTGCACTTCGATGAGGTCCCAGAAAAGCCTGGCGCTGAGATGATCAATCACTTTGACATGCTCGGGCTTGGTTCTCATGATTTCTTCTAAAACCTCGTCCCGGCCCGTGATCTCAATGAGTAAGTGCAGATCCTCGAGGGCGAAGAAATCCCTATAGTCTCGGGTTGTGTAAATTCCCTTATTGCGTGCGTAGACTAGACCAGGAGCGTCTACACGCAGGTCAGCCACCCCGACAACGCGAACGTGAAAGTGGCGCAGCCTGTGGGTCTCAAGAAACTTAATGAGCGACTTGCCAGCGGAGTTCCCGCCTACCATGGCGATATTAAGGCACGCAGGCTCTGGCTTTCGCTGGTCATTGCGTCTTACTTGCGTCTTTATCATCATGTCACTGGTCCACGAGAATGATGCGAACTCTGGTATTCCTCATTGTTGTCAGGGTCCACGTCAGTCTGAATCCTCTTGTCGATTGCCAGGTTGCGGTAGCCCTGTCTAACAGGTGCCGGTGCTGAATACAAAACGCTACTTCCGGTTTCTAAAACGTCTCGTTAATCCTGCCCTTTGGCAAAACTACCGTGAAAGCCGAACCCTTACCCAACTCACTTTCCGCAATCACCCTTCCTTTATGACCCTCCACAATGGTCTTTACCGCGGCAAGACCCAGACCAAACCCCTCCCTATCGTCTACATCTCTCCCTCGATGAAAAGGGTCAAATACATAAAGAAGCTCTCTCTCATCTATGCCTATTCCCTCATCTATTATCTTGATCCTGACATCACGGTCAGTCTGCTCGGTGGCAATGGTAACGGTCCCTATTTCTTTGGCGAATTTGAGGGCGTTATCCAGCAGATTGCTGAAGACCCGGCGCAGACGGTCGGCATCGGCCTCAATAATGGGCAAGGCTTCCTTCCTCTCGAGCTTGAGCTCGATTCCGGCTTGTGCGCCTCTAGGTTGATAAGCTTCAAATAGCTCCAGCAATAGCTTATCCAAAGATGTGGCGGAGAAGTTCAGCTTCAGCTTGCCAGTTTGCAGACGGGAAAGTTCAAGGAAATCATCGACTAAAAACTCCAGTTTGGCCGCTTCCTTTCTGATAATCTCAAGATACCTATCTTGCTTTTCTGGACCCAAGTCTGAGGTTCTGGCAAGGAGTCGGCTCGCAAATCCTTGAATGGTGACAAGAGGAGATTTCATGTCGTGGGCAAACATGGAGATGAGATTGGCCTTTTCCCTTTCCAGCGCTTTCAATCGGCTGATATCCTGAAAGGCCTCCAAACCGCCAATGAGTTTGCCATCTTCACCCAATAGGGCAGCGGTGTTCATCCTGACTGGAATGGTCTCGCCCCACTTGCTCCGTACCGTAGTCTCAATTCTGATAATCCGATGTTGATTCTTGAGAACTTGCCTTAGCGGACATTCAGTCTGACACATACCCCCTTGTAAGATTTTGCCGCAATATCGGCCCAGTGCCTCTTCTGCTGAATAACCGGTCAATCCCTCTGCCCATGGGTTGAAACCAGTGACCTTCAATTCAGAGTCCACCGTAACTACTGCCACCGGCAGGCTGCGAATGACAAACTTATAGAAGGTCAGGTCAGAATGCTTCTCTGTTGTTTCCATCTTAAACTCATTTCCAGCTTTGTCAGATGAGATCCTTCTCACGAGTCTAATGAAGGATAAGGCAAGGGACGTGCCAAAAACCACAGGGGAATGAGAAGCGATTAAGCGGTTAATATCACAGGGAAGTCTAGGGATATTTGGGTATGGTGTCTGTGGTCCAAAACAGGAGCCTGTCAGAATTTTTTACAGGCCGTAAAGACCATCCTGATTTATGCTTATTCAACATCTAAAACCTGGTCCTTAGGGCCAGGTCAAATCGCACAGAGCATAGCGCACACCAGGAGTCGTGACATTGAAAGTTTTTCGCTTTGCGCTCTGCGCTTAGCGCTTTGCGTCATGAGGCATAAGGAGAGTATACGTTTTCTTTCTATTGTTTTTGCCTTGTGCCCTGTGCCTTAAGCCTTGAGCCGTTCCCTTTTGGGCAGCCCAAAGCTGGGTCCTGGTTTATCCCATTACCAACTCTATCTCGTGGAGTGTCTTCTCATGTAGAACCTTTTGCCCTGGTAATGTAGTTCAATGAGCTGACCTTGGCGTATGAGGCGCTCGATCATAGACCAGTCAGCCTTTGCCTGATGGAGAAACTCCTTCACAGCCTCCTCGAGCATGGGATGCACCGCGGTTATGCTCAGGATATCTTCGGAGGGATCCCCTGTTGGCAAGAAATCAGTTGTCTCATAACCTGTTAGGCACTCCACCTTATCGAGGTGCTCAGTGAAGATCTGGTAGGCCTTGTTGACACTCTCTTCATCCGGAATCTTTACCCACTTTTCAGCCGGTGGTCTGGTGGGAATGGACACATAGGCTTTGGCCGGTTGCAACCTCTCTAGGAACTCAGCAACCTCTTGAAGACAATCCCTGTTATTGTTAACACCGCGAACAAGCATTGTCTCTGTGACCAACTCTCCTTTGAAAGCCCTGGCAAATTCAAGCATACCGTTTAAAATTGCCTCCAGTTGCAAGGTCGGCTTGGGCCTGTTTATCCTGCGCCAAAGATCTTCCTGAGTGCAATCCACTTTCAGGGAAATCCAGTCGGCTTTGGCGAGGTCCTCTCTCACGTCCTCGAGGGAGATCAGGGAACCGTTGGTGATAACCGCAACCTTGATCCCCAGCGGCTGGAACATCTCGATCTCGTCACCGAGATTGATGTCGAGGGTAGGTTCGCCGTCAGCTACAAAGGTCAAATAATCAATGCTAAGTCCAATTTTCCTGGTCTGTGCTATCTTCTCTTCCGTTTCCTGTAAAATTTCCCTTGGTTCATAGAAAGGAGCGCGCCTAACCTCCATTCGACGGGTGCGGCCCAATTGACAATACACGCAGCTATAGGTGCATAATTTGGGAGGGATATTATTGATCCCCATGCTGCGCCCCAATCTTCTTGATGGGACCGGCCCGAATACTTTCACTTACTGCCTCTCTTTAAATCTGTGAGGATTAACAACCAAGACAGGCATGGGAGAATGCCTGACGACATATTCCGCTACGCTGCCGAAGATGACACGTTCAAGGCCCCTGCGGCTGTGGCTCCCCATGATAACCAGGTCAATGTTTTCGCTCTCAATTGTTTTGACAATTTCATGGCCAGGGTCGCCCACTACCACTTTTCGCCTGAAATTGGGGCAACTCTGGAGGTGCTGGTCACAAATCCCGTCCATCAATTTCTCTGCCCCTTCCAAGGCCTCCTTCATGAAGGCTGAGATGGACGTGTGCGGATCTTGGAATCCGGTGTAATGGTGTAAGTCTCGAACAACATAAAGCAGGTAAACTTCGGCATCATGCTTCTCCGACATCAAAAGGACGTAGGGCAAGACGTGGTAGGAGTATCCCAAAAGATCGGTGGGATACAAAATGCTTTTGATCTCGATTATATCTCCCTCCTCCCTGATTTGGGAACCCTGAACCACCTCTTCTTCCCTGTTAAAAATCGGCACTCCACCTTTCGTTGAAGTGAAAAATGGCAGAGTGGATGCGATCTGGCGCTATAATCTGGGGTCAATATGGCCAGGACCGCCACATTCCGGGGTGTAACAGGTGATGTTGAGGAAATCGCATTGTTCCTTGCATTCAGGACAGACGCCAGGGGGAAGTGCCGCGGTGATGGTGTACCCGCACTTATGGCACTTCCAGAACGTCAAGCCGCAATCTGGACAAATATCGCCGACAAATTTACCCGACGATGTGTAGCCGCACAAGGCGCATTGCATTTCTCCTTTTTTCTGTTCCATCTCAGTTACCTCCTTTGCTTAACCCCCGTCCTTATTGGCTGCACATTGCTGGTTCCAACTGAGACTCATTTGTAGACACAGCAAGATTTATTCTCGTGTCATAACCTCCCCACACTTGGGGCATTTCTTCTCAAAGCAGGGGCTTCCCAACTGGTGAGGTCGTCTTTCACCACAATGAGGGCAGATGCAGTCTCCACCAGGGCCTGCTCCAAAGCCACCTCCTCCACCGCGACCACCACCTCGGCCCCTGCCTCTACCTTTTCCAGGCCCCTGGCCTCTTGGCCCTGTTCTATCTCCTCTAGGCATTTTCACCACCTCCTTTTTCACAATCGACCCTTTTACTGCTATCAAACTCCGAAGTTTGAGGCCCGGGGAGGGGCCGCAGTTTGATCATTTCACCTTGATCTTGACTTCTTTCTTCTCGGCCTCCTCTGTTTTGGGAAGCGTTATTTTCAAAACGCCCTTGTCAAAGATCGCGTCAATCTTGCCGGTCTGCACGGTGTGCGGCAGACGGAATGAGCGCTGGAAGGAACCACTGCACGTCTCCACACAATGGTAGTGTTCGTCCTTCGCCTCCTTTTCCTTTTTTTTCTCACCTTTGATGGTCAGGACATCCGCCGAGATGCTGACATCGACGTCTTTGGGATCCAAACCCGGCATCTCTGCCTTAATGACGAGTTTATCCTTGGTTTCTGAAATATCCACCGCGGGCAGCCACTCTTCCCCAAAAGGTCTGGGAAAATCAACTTCTCCGAACAATCGTTTCCAGAGATCTTCCATTTCCTTCCGCCTTGTAGTTGGTTCCCTCAACAGTCTCCAAGGTACCAATTCCATGCGACTCACCTCCTTCTCGCTCTTTATGTGCCCTCCCCAGGCACAAACTAAATTGTCTTCTTCATCCTGAACAGATATCGAGATCTAACTCTTGACATCTTTTTCACGATGCTGATTGAAGATTAGGCAAAGGTTGTGCCAGAAAGAGGACAGGAAAATCGAGATGCTAAGTGCTTAATATAGTAGGATATTAAGAAATGAATGCGGGATTAAAGCTGATGGCCAAATTGGTGTGACTGTCAGGATTTTTTACGGATTGTATAGTTTCTAAAGATTTCCACACACTCTTAAATTTGAAAATATACTGTTATTTCAATATGATATGTAGATAAGCCAGCTGGCACAAATATTTCATTTGCTCTCCTATAAGAGTGAAAAGAAACCACCGTATGGTTACGCTTTTTGTGGCTGAAGCTTCGAGGATAGCACCCAATGACCATAAGGTGTTCTGGGGTACTAAAGAGAAGGAAAGTCTCGTGAAACCCGGACTCGAGATCTCACCTATTGATGCTCAGTACTATTTCGAAACTCGCGCTAAAGGCTTGAGGTGGTACAGCTATGATGACTTGAAAGAGCTCATGGATCTCCGCCAAACCACCACGGTCATCGGATATTTGCCAATACGTTTGGTTATGTTACTGGCAGCAGATGCAGCTGAGATGAATCTGGCAGCAGATGCAGCTGAGATGAGAAAGGCAGCATAGAAAAGCGTTTGTAATCTATGTTCCTGAGCCTGGAGAATTTGAAACACGATGCTGAAGCTAAGCCTGGCGGAACTTCACGAGGCCATTGAGTACCTTTATGAAGCCCTAGAAATCTTGGAGGCAGTGCTCAAGGAAATTGAAAATGGTTCCATTAGAGGGGTGAGAACTTCAGAGCGGTTGGCGGAAGCCTGGTACAAAGTGAATTGTTGTCGTCTCCACACTGAGTCGGATGTCAATTTGGAAGAGCTCACCCTGGAAGCCATGGGGCTCATCAATGACGCCAAATGTATGATGGATAGCCTCATGAGTTGGCGAAAAGGAATGACCCTTCATGGCATGATCAATATAACGAACAACATCAGGGCTGCCTCGGACAACCTCAGGCTTGTCCTCG
>JAJDNL010000262.1 GCA_022340745.1 Deltaproteobacteria bacterium | reverse complement strand
GAGTCGGTGGTCGGACCAAGCTATCGCTCTAAGATATCAAGGATTACTTTCAAGAAATAGCCGGTTTGAGAGCTTAAAAGGCCATTTTTGACCCCAAAATTGGCTCTGTAAAAACCTCCCCACTCCCTCTGTCTGCCTACCCTTGCATCATCCCAATGAAAAATTACCCAAAACTTGCCCTGACCAAAAATGGGTAATAGTTACCCAAAAGTGGTACGGCAAGAAATGGGTAAAAAATAATTTAAGTGTTTTAAATAAAAGGGATTGTTTGGGTAGTCAGTTTTGACTAATAAAGAGAAAAAACCCCGGAGATTACCTCCGGGGTTTTTTTGTGCGGCGAGTGGCGGAAGTGCATGGGAATCGAACCCACCTGGGACAGCCTTCACTGCCCCACACCGGATTTGAAGTCCGGGAGCCCCACCAGTGAGCTTGGCACTTCCGGGCGTTTTATAACAGAAATGGTGCCCTCTGTCGAGGGGTTTAGGCATCGCCCGAGAAGGCGATGCCGTGCGTTGTCAGTCGTCCATGGTCCGTTGTTCAAGTCGTTCAAACCGTTCAAATCGTTGAATTCGCAAATATTTTTTGAGTGCCTTTCTTCTGAATTCTGGATTCTGGCTCCTAGATTCCAACTGACCTCTGACTTCTGATCTCCGACCTCTAACTCTATGCCTCATGCCTAATGAGTTTTTGACAACGGACCACCCACAACGGACTACTGACCCCGTAAGGCCAGTTGCTCTTTCACCCTTGCTCATCTATGATTGTTCATGGTTTTCCCCTGCGGTTAAAATAAACAAAACAGAAAGCAATAGACCGTGACGACGACAAAACTCAAAATCGGTGCGCTTGAACTGGGGCAAGGTCTTATCCTCGCCCCTATGGCGGGGATTACTGATCTGAGTTTCCGTAGAATAGCCAAAAGCTTTGGCGTCGATCTGGTGGTCTCAGAGATGGTGAGTTCAGAGGGATTAGTACGAAATAGGGCCAGCACCAAGATGCTGCTCCAAAGCAATGCAGAGGAACGGCCGCTGGCCATCCAACTCTTTGGCTCAGATCCCAGGGTAGTGGCTGAAGCTGCGCGTATTGTTGAGGATGAGGGGGCCGACATCATCGATTTGAACATGGGATGTCCGGTACCCAAAGTAGTACGCCAGGGTGCAGGCGCTGCCCTCCTGCAACATGTAGCAACAGTCGCAAGCCTGGTTGATTCAGTACGGCAGGCGGTGAGCATTCCAGTTACGGTGAAAACTCGATCCGGCTGGAGTAAATCCACAATCAACGTCTTGGAAGTGGCCAGAGTTGTAGAGGATGCTGGGGCGGATGCCATAACCATTCACCCGCGTACAGCAAGGCAAGGATTTTCTGGATCTGCGGATTGGCCTCTCATTGCCAAAGTCAAACAGGCTGTGAGTATTTCGGTGATTGGAAATGGTGACGTAACCCGCCCGGAAGATGTTGGAAAAATGAGGAAACTGACGCAGTGTGACGGGGTAATGATCGGCCGTGGAGCAATGGGTAACCCTTGGATTTTCAGGCAGGCCCGGCAACTGGCAAAAGGACAACCGCTGTCCAGCCCCACGCTGCAAGAACGATTGGATGTGGTGCGACGCCACCTGGCACTCTATGAAGAGTCGCTTCATGGCCGCCAGTCGCTCTCCGGTGTCCGCTCTCGGCTGATGTGGTATAGTAAAAGGCTGCGTGGAAGCGCACGTTTACGTGCTTCTCTTAGTAATTGTCACCACCTGGAGGACATGATTAAACTGTGCGAGGAGTTTTTTGAAAGTCTAGAGAAAGAAAGTTCTACCTGCGAAGAACGCTAAGGCAAGAAATGAATGTTAAAATAAAGCTGATGTGAGATGTGAGATGTGAGATGTGAGATGTGCGATGTGGGATAGAGTTTTGTTTCTCACATCCCATATCCCATATCTCACATCTTTTATGCCTTCGAGTCGTGCGAGCAGCAAAGACAGATATAGGTGTTTAGATGAAGGTTAGAGTAGCTAAGAATGCCGGTTTTTGTATGGGGGTGCGGCGCGCCATGGATCTGGTGCTGAATGCCGCAAGAGACCGCCAACCGGACGAGATTATCCATACCTATGGACCTCTTATTCACAACAATCAAGTCTTGGAGATCTTGGAGAGGCGAGGGATCCGTTGTTCAAAAGATTTGACAGAGGCCGAGGAGGGGGGACGGATTGCCATAAGAGCCCATGGTATTCCTCCCCAGGAACGAAAAGCAATTAAAGACAAAGGGTTTAAGATTATTAATGCCACCTGTCCCAGAGTGGGGAAGGTGCAGGGCATCATTAAAAAACATTCACTGAAGGGTTACGATATAGTTATCGTTGGCGATGACAACCATGCTGAAGTAATCGGGCTAAAAGGTTTTGCCAATGGGCGAGCTTACGTCCTGAAGACACCGGAAGAGGTAGACCGACTCCCCTCCATGGACAAGCTCCTGGTGGTAGCGCAAACCACCCAGGATGAGCGTGCTTTTAAGACAATAGCTGGTCTTTTAGAAGAACGCTATCCCGAGACCATCGTTTACAATACCATCTGTGACTCCACCCACAATCGCCAGGATGAGGTAAGAGCCCTGTGCAACGAAGTGGATGCCATGGTGGTAGTGGGCGGTCGCCATAGTGGAAATACCAAGAGATTGGCAGAGATAGCAGCGGCAACAGGTATTTCGACATTTCATATTGAGACCGAAGAGGAACTGGATCGCGAGCGCTTGCAAGACTTTGAGACTGTGGGTGTTACTGCCGGCGCCTCGACGCCCCACTGGCTGCTCAGGAGAGTTGTGCACGAGCTGGAAAGCATACAACCGAGAGGAGTGAGGCCACTGGGCAGGAATTTTGAGCACTACTTGCGGTTTTTTCTGCAAAGCAATCTTTACGTGGCAGGCGGTGCAGGGTGTTTAAGCTATGCGGCAGCTGTGCTTCAGGGCATCAAACCGAGGCTTGCAGATTTCTTCATAACCTTTTTCTATGTCTTTGCCATGCATGTGCTCAACCGCTATGCGGATAAGGCGTCCCGCTTTAACTATCCTTCGCGTGCCGCCCTTTATGAGCGTTACAAGTTCGGCTTTTTCCTGGCCAGTCTCAGTGGAGTAAGTGCGGCGCTCATCATCGCCAATGCTCAAAGCAAGAGCGCTTTCTTTGCACTGCTGGCCATGACCGGACTAGGACTCCTCTACAGTGTGCGCATTTTCCCGGAAAGCTGGTTGAAAATTGTTCGAGTAGCCAAACTAAAAGATATTCCCGCATCCAAGACAATTTTTGTTGCTGGCGGCTGGAGCGTTGTGGCCACTCTGTTGCCGGCTTTGCGAGAAGGTAATAATTTGAACGTTAAGGCTTTTTTTGCATTCGCTGCAGTTTTTGCTCTTGTTTTTCTGCGCTCGGCTCTCTTTGACATTGTCGACATCCAAGGGGATCGACTCGTCGGCGAGGAGACTCTGCCAATTGTTATAGGTGAGAAACGTACCAGACGGCTCTTAATCTATTTGGTCTTCGGTCTGGCCATAGCGTTCGTGGTGGCACCCTTCCTCGGGTTGGCGACGGGTTTCAGCTATATTCTGCTGATTACCTGCGGTTATATGGGTTTATCCCTGTTCGTACACAGACGGGAGTTACTGCGGCCCGGTAGCCTCCGCTTCGAAACACTCGTGGAAAATAGCTTCTACCTTTCTGGTGGGCTGGCGGTTCTATATCAATTAGTGGTTTGAGTGTTCAAATGCAAGACACTCCAGGTCATTTGGCCACTTGATGTGGCCGTCACTAAGCCACTGAGGTGGCTGTCATAACGCTGCGCTGTCATTATGCCTACGGCGTCATTTATAGTCATTAGGTCATTACGCTTCGCTGTCATTTGTTGTAATCGGTAGGGAACAGCATAGATTTATTAGATAATTAGTTAAATAGTTGAACGTTCACCGTTCACCATTTACGTCTTCTATGACTTTTACGATTTGATGAATTAACGCAATTTCGAATCGACGGATGACTACTGGATTCTGACTACTGACTACCGGCTACAGTACATGAGATTGCGGAATCCGGTTCATTTTAGGCATTTTAGACACTTTAGTTCACTTTAGGCATTGCTTCATGTCTCCTGAAGTTTCCGTCATAATCCCCACCTATAATCGTGCGGCCATGGTGGTTGAGGCTGTGGAGTCGGTTTTGGCTCAGGACATGCCGGACTTTGAGCTCATAGTCATTAACGACGGCTCCACCGACAAGACCGAAGAAAGACTCTCTGCCTACGGCTCGCATCTCAAATATTATGAGCAGGAGAACGCAGGAGTGAGCGCGGCGCGAAATCGAGGTATTACGTTTGCCACTGCTCCACTGATTGCATTTCTGGATTCAGATGACCTGTGGCGTCCCTCTAAATTACAGGTTCAACATACCTACATGACTGAAAACCCGGAGGTTCATATTTGCCAGACAGAAGAGATCTGGTGGAGAAATGGCCGGAGGGTCAATCCCAAGAAACACCATCAGAAACCTTCGGGGGATATTTTTCAGCGCAGTCTGGAACTCTGTCTAGTAAGCCCATCAGCGGTGATAATACGTCGGGAGCTTTTTGAAAAGGTGGGCTATTTTGACGAAGAGTTACCCATGGCCGAAGACTATGATCTTTGGCTGCGAGTTGCAGTTGAATATCCAGTGGTGTTACTGCCAGAGCCCCTGGTGATAAAACGGGGCGGCCACCCTGGTCAGCTGTCTGCCAGAAAAGGGATAGATCGCTATCGAATAGAGGCCCTAGAGAAGCTCCTTAACAGTGACAGACTATCGTCGGAACAATACGACTGGACCTGGACGGCCTTGCAGCGCAAATGTCAAATTTATGGAGAGGGATCCTTTAAAAGGGGGAGGGTCGAGGAAGGCGAAAGGTACCTGGCGATACCAAACAAATACAGGCGAGGAGTATAAAGGTCATTACGCTCAGCGCTGTTGCGCTTCACTGTCATAAGGGCTGCGCCCGTCACTCGGCCTTACGGCCGTCATTAGGTTGTTAAAACAAATGACCACTAATGACAGCGAAGCGTAATGACAGCCACTTTTGTGGCGTAATGACCACTTAATGACTACCCAATGACAGCGTAGCGTAGTGACGGCCACATTTGTGGCCAAATGACCCCTGGGACTCTTTGAGCCCTGTGCTCGAAAGCTTTATGACAGTTCACTCTCCAGTGCTGCACGCACCGCTTCCATTTCACCCTCTGCGTACGGACGTACCGGAGGCCATTCCATTACTCCGTCGCCAAGGTTTCTGGGAACCAGGTGAAAGTGAGAGTGATCGATGAGCTGGCCTGCGGCGCGGTCATTATTGAGCAGAATATTAAAACCCGCAGAATTAAGTTGGGATTTGACAGCCTCCCCGATCTGTTGCAGGGCTTGTCCCAGTGCAGCGATTACCTCAGCAGGCATTTCAGGAAAAGTGGCGTAATGATCCTTGGGGATTACCAGTGTGTGTCCCTTACTCACCGGATTAATGTCCAAGAATGCAAAGACAGTCTCGTTTTCGAGAACTCTTGCTGAAGGAATTTCACCGCGAATGATCTTGCAAAAGATACAATCTTCCATATTGAATACCTCCAGAATCTCTTTCCATGGGCACGATTAATAGCGCTTCAATTAGGTACGACCCAAATGATTCTACTTGGCAGGTGCGAGGAGTGTCAATTCTAGAATGTCCGTTGTCAGTGGTCCGTTGTATTCTTAGCTTGATACATTCTACACCTAGTGCACAGAGTGCAGATTAAATTAAGTTTGTATATATCCCAATTGAATATTTGCTAGTATACGGTTTCAGGAAGGATTAACCTATAGGACAATTGTAATACAACTGACTGCGGACAACGGACCGCATGTAATGATGGGCACGGAGAGAAAAGGATTCGATAAGAAACCTTGTTTCGCTAGATGCAACCTAAATCTCCATCATGACGGAGCTTACCATGCGAACGGATCTCAAAAAAGAGGCCCGACATATCTTTGAAGCTGGACTGCGTGCTGTAGATCCGATCGAAGTTGTCAAGCGGTTTCTGACCCTGGAGGAAAATACGCTTGTGCTTGGAGAGCAAAAACTGGATCTGGAGGACTTTGAGGGAATATGGGCCATAGGCGCGGGCAAAGCCTCAGCAGCGATGGCTCAAGCAGTGGAGGAAGTGCTGGGGGACCGGATAAACGGCGGGTTAATTATTGTCAAATATGACCATCTGGCACCTCTAAGAAAGATCCGCTTGGTGGAGGCGGGACATCCCACTCCGGATGAAAATGGCTGGCGAGCCACCCAAGAACTGGTACGTCTGGTGGAAAACCTTGGGCGACAAGACCTGGTGCTTTTTCTACTCTCTGGTGGCGGCTCAGCTCTCCTGCCAATGCCGGTAGAGGGAATCACTCTGGCTGAGAAAATGGCCGCCACCAACCTGCTTCTGAAGTCGGGAGCATCCATTCAAGAGATGAACACGGTGCGAAAGCATCTCTCTCAAGTCAAAGGGGGGCAACTGGCGCGGTTGGCGCACCCGGCTACTTTGATCTCTCTCATCCTTTCTGATGTTGTTGGAGATCCCCTGGACGTGATTGCTTCGGGACCCACTGTGGGGGACCCCACTACCTACGAGGAATGTCAGGAAGTTTTGGAACGCTATGCTCTCCACGACAAGTTGCCGGCCTCAGTGAAATCTCACCTAGAGGAAGGAGTGGAAGGAAAGATTCCGGAGACACCGAAGCCGGATGAACCACTGTTCTCACGGACTTTATCTATTCTAGTGGGAACCAATATGCAAGCGTTGAAGGCTGCCGCAAAGCAAGCAGAACAGCTTGGATATACAAGCCTTATCCTCTCTTCATTGATCGAAGGTGATACGACGGAGGCGGCTCGCTTTCATACAGCCCTCGCTAAAGAAATTGTCATGAGCGGACATCCAGTGGTTCGGCCTGCCTGTCTCATCTCCGGGGGAGAGACAACTGTGGTGGTTCGAGGCAAAGGAAAAGGTGGACGAAATCAAGAATTTGCTCTGGCTGCAGCCCTCGACCTTGAAGGACTTGAAGGAGTTTGCCTGCTTAGTGGAGGAACAGATGGTACGGATGGCCCCACTGACGCCGCCGGCGCAGTGGTGGATGGAGACACGGTAGCCCGGGCCCTGGAGAAAGGACTCAATCCAACAGAGTTCCTTGCCGAAAACAACTCATATCTGTTTTTTCAACACCTCGATGACCTGCTGATCACTGGTCCGACCAATACCAATGTCATGGACCTTCGCCTTGTATTAGTAAAATAGAAAAATGGTTAGTTACTTTGCTCTGCATAATGCAAACCTGAGGGAACTGCTTGAAGATTCACCACAGAGGCACAGAGAACATTTTAGATTTTGGATTGTGGATTGTAGAAGTAAACAAATCTGACCCCTAATATTCACCAATCTGCAATCTGCAATCAACAATCTGCAATTGCATCCCCCTGTGCTCTCCGTGTCTCCGTGGTTAATAATTGTGGGTTGCCAATGGTCCATTGTGGTATACAATTGTAGACTCAGGTTGGAATATTAGTAGCGGGTACGGTAGCGCATAACGACTTGGATTAATAGTGTTTTCGCAACCTGCAGAGGCCCAAGGCAGAATCGTAAACTGGTAGTGGTTGAGCTCTTGACAAGCTTGAAAAAAGTATTATCTGATTAGTTCTTTTTTCGGATGGCCTTGTGCTTACTGGTAAAAACGCGATAAAATAAAATCGCTGGCGGTAAAGGAAAGACCTTACATGAGGAGCCGGAACGAATTTTGCTCTCACATTGTGGGGCAATCTCTTGCGTAAGAAAGAGTGAGTAAAAGTTACAGTGATGGCACAGTCCCATAAGAAATCAACTCCTATGACCTGGATGAAGCTGGCGAGCTTGACCATCCTCTGTCTGGCGCTGGTGGCTGGAGCAGGTTGCCACCAGCTTAGCCCGCAGAATGAAGTGGGGGCTATAAAGGCCAGGGGCGAGCTTCGAGTGCTCATCCGGAACAATGCCACCTGCTATTACGAGGGTCCTATGGGATTTGCCGGCTTTGAATACGAGTTGGCCAAGGCCTTCGCGGACTATCTGGGGGTGAAGCTGGTCTGTGTTGTCACCCACAATTTCAAAGAAATGATCCCCTCCCTCCTTCGCGGGGATGCTGACCTCATCACCGCAGGCTTTACGGTCACGGAACAGCGAAGACGAAAAGTGGCATTCGGGCCTGCGTATATGGAAGTCCAGCAGCAGGTGGTGGGGCGGCGGGGAGGACCGTCACCTGACACGGTGGCAGATCTCATTGGTCACCCTTTATGGATAAATGCCGGCACTTCATATGAGGAACGGCTCAGGCAGCTCAAACAGCAGTATCCTGAATTGTCATGGATGCCGGTTTCAGGATACGAGACCGAGGAAATCCTAGAGATGGTCTGGCGGGGCATAGTACCACTAACAATTGCTGATTCGAACATCGTTGCGGTAAATCGGCGCTATTATCCTCAGCTAAGAATTCAGTTTGCAATTGAAGAAGGCCAGCATCTGGCGTGGGCCGTGCATCCGCAGCACCAGTACCTTTTGAGGACCGTTGAAAGATGGTTCTCCCGGCCGGAAACCTCTTCCTTGCTCCAGCGTCTCAAAGAGCACTACTATGGGCATCTCGAAGTTTTTGATTATGTGGATCTGGTGAAATACCACAATAGGATGCGCCACCGCTTGCCGCTGTACCGCGATCAATTCGAAGAGGCTGCAGAAAAGCATGGCTTAGATTGGCGGTTAGTGGCAGCGCAATCTTATCAAGAATCGCACTGGGATCCAAATGCGGTGAGTTTTACCGGGGTCCGGGGTATGATGATGCTTACTCAGGAGACCGCTGAAACTCTCGGCGTGAAAAGCAGAGTAGATCCCCGCCAATCCATTGAGGGTGGTGTCCGTTACTTGGCTGAGATACACGAACGAATTGGCGATGATGTGCCCGAACCGGACCGGACATACATGGCTCTGGCTGCTTACAATGTTGGGTGGGGGCACCTTGAGGACGCAAGAACGCTGGCCGAAAGATTGGAGAAAGATCCAAATAGCTGGCAGGATGTGAGCGCTATTCTGCCGTTACTCCGTCAAAAGAAGTATTATCGCAACTTGCCCCACGGGTATGCGAGAGGAACAGAACCAGTCAGATATGTGGACCGAATCAAGACCTACTACGGCATCCTCATTCAGAACACCGACCTGACTCGACAAAAACCCGAGACGCTGGCTGCAATGGCCAGGACCCTTCCCTCAAGTGGCCAGAACCCTCCGATGTAGGAACATTCATTGCACAAAATCTAAAGGTTTCAGGTGTCAGGTTTCGGGTGTCAGGGAAAGAACATAGAAGCTGAAACTTGTGGAAAATCTCGCCTTGCACGTATCAGTGCGCATAGAGCATAGGGTAAGCCGTATTCTGCCCCAAGTGCCTAGTGCTTAGTCCCTAGTTCCTAGTGACAAGCTATGCCCTCACCAGAATGTAAAAGATTCTTTCGACGATTGTAGTGAGCACCCCATATTTGAGCGCTAAATAGATGAAGGGGAGGACGACAAAGACGCCGTAGCGCCCCAATCGCAGGTAGTATTCTCTCAGTCTACCCGGAAGCAGGCCCGCCAATAGCTTAGAGCCGTCCAGAGGGGGCACCGGCAAGAGGTTGAAAAGGGCAAGGATAATATTTATGTAGCAGGAAAAGACCAGGATGTCGACGAACAGTGGGGCCGTTGAGGCTGGCAGGTTTCGAAGTCCCAGCGCAAAGAGTACAGCCAAGGTGATATTGGTGAGAGGTCCAGAGGCAGCCACCAGCATCATTGCTTTATTCGGCTCTCTCAGAAGGTGGGGATTCACCGGAACTGGTTTGGCCCAACCTATCAGTATGGGAGAATGAGTGAGGTGAAGAAGCAGAGGCAAAACCACGGTTCCGAACGGGTCAATATGTTTGATCGGGTTTAAGGTAAGGCGGCCGGCGTCGCGCGCAGTAGGATCACCCAGACGAAGGGCGGTGTAGCCATGGGCCACCTCATGCAATATTACGGAAAATAGAAGCACTACAAGGATCATTATTACTTGGATAGGTGAAAAAGGCATAGTGTATATCTTTCTCCAAAATGGTTTTTTACATCATCCACAGCATAAGACTGGTCTCGTGGGACGTCAAGTAACCATTGTTAAATTCTTCAACACCTATTAACCCAACTCCGCAAAAATCTCTTTTCCCCTCGGAATCTATTGCCCAATTCTCCGAACCCGTCATTCCGGACGAGCTTCGCTTCGCGGAGCGAGATCCGGAATCCAGTGAAAGATCAATATAATCAAATTCTTTCTGGATCCCGGCTCGCGTCCGCTTCAGGCTGACTTGGCCGGGATGACGAATTGCGACACCGTCTTTAGGAGGGGAGAGGGCACATGTAGTTATCCTGCAGAGCTAAATGACCGTAATCGTTTTTCTGGCTGCAAGGAGCGCTTGTCTCCCTTGCCTAATCCTAAGGCTTGTTATAAGATGCCTGCAGGCATCGCTAATCCAACTCGTGAAATATGCTGGCTAGATTATTCGTGCCTTACACTCTTTTCTTACTCCTGATTTATCTACTCTGCTGCCAGTAAAATAGGAGCTTGCCATGCAGGTATTTGTCACAGGAAGTACAGGGTTTGTAGGCAACCATGTCTTGCATGAATTAGTGGATAAAGGTCATCAGGTAAGGGCGCTGGTGAGGCCAGGTTCTGAGCATAAGTTGAAAAGACCGGATGATGTGGAGACCATACCCGGCACTGTGGAAGAGGTTGCCGACCTGGTCCAAGGAATGCAGGGATGTGATGCGATCATTCATCTGGTAGGCATTATTCGAGCCTTTCCAAGTCAAGATATCACCTTTGAAAGGATGCACACCGAAGCCGCGGCCAATGTTGTGGCAGCTGCCAAAGAAACAAAGATTCAGCGACTCCTTCATATGAGTGCTTTGGGGGCCAGGGAAGATGGCTCCACTCCATACCTTCGTACCAAATTCGCTGCTGAAGAGACCGTGCGCCAGAGCGGACTGAACTACACTATCTTTCGACCGTCTTTAATTTTTGGCAGGGGCGGGGAAGCCATCAAGATGTTTGGGGATATGGTAAAGAAGTATGTGGTTCCCATCATCGGGGATGGTCAATACCGTTTTCAACCGGTTAGCGTTACCACAGTAGCTCAAGGGTTCGAGAAGGGGCTTGACCCGGAAACCGCAAAAGAGCAGACGCTGGATGTAGGCGGTCCTGACAATGTCACCTTCGATGAAATCATGGATACTCTGGCCCGGGTAATGGGTAAGTCTATCGTAAAGATTCACATGCCGGTTCTGCCCTTACGACTGGCCACTACCGCGCTCCAGCACGCTCCCGGATATCCCCTCACCACAGATCAGATCACCATGCTGCTTGAGGGCAGCACCTGTGACGAGAAACCTTTCTATGAACTTTTGGGACTTACTCCGATTTCTCTCGAGCAAACGTTGAGAGAGGCCATTTGGTAAGATTGGATCTTACAAGGCTTGAAAGATGTGAGATATGAGATGTGGGATGGTAGAAGCAAATCTCTATCTCACATCGCACATCCCACATCAGAGAGTTACCTTCTTTTTCTACAAAACCGCGCCTTTGAACTCCTCCCACCCTATTCTATTGATGAGCGCTCCCAATCGTTCCCCCCTCCGGGCGTTATTCTTGTAGAATCCAACGATGTCACCCACCAGATTCAGTGCCTGTTCAGCATCGAGACCGTTCGTCAGGTCACGGGCGAGCTGCGGGTGGCGACCCAGTTTGCCGCCGACCAAGACCCTGTAAGTGTTAGAGGTGTTCGTAATAGCGTTACTGGGGCAGACTCGGGCACAAGCACCGCATTCAACGCAGAGATCTTCATCTATGGACACCAGAAATCCGTCATCTAGCAATATGGCTGATTCCTGGCAGACAGGTTCACACTCACCACAAGCAGTGCACTCCTCAGGCTCACAAGAAACTTGGGATTGGCCGATAATACCGATATCCTTGATTTGTGGTTGGGAGCAAGCATTGGGACAGTCTGCCAGAGTTACCCGAAGTTGGTGATGTAACTTCACATGCTCGCCCAATTGTGAACGGAGAAAGCTGAGCAGGTCTGCCTTTTCCAACAGACTTTCAAGGTTGGAAACCAGGTCAGCAGAAGTAACTACAGCGTTCTGGCAGCCACTGGAGCCAAAACAGGCCTCGACGCTGTAACCTTTGACTCCCTCGCTCAGACGTTTCAAGTGATTGCGCTTGCTCTCTTCCAGGTCGGTTTTAGTAACGCGATTACGGCCGGCAGCGGCAACCTCTTCTTCCACTTTTTTACGCACTTTGGTGCGGACAAAAAAGGGAACGCGGCGGAGCGTCTTCTCAGCCTCACTGTCCCAGGTTATCTTCATGAGCACAGGCCCTCGCCAGCAACAAATAGTCCAGAATAAACCAATCGAGCAGAGTAGGGGCGGGGACGTTCGGCGAGACCTGTCGACGAGACTTGTCGACGAGACTTGTCGACGAGCTCAAGTCGTGTCGCTCAAGTCGTGTCGCTCAGGTCGAGTCGCTCGGGTCGAGTCGCTCAGTCGAGTCGCTCAGTCGAGCCGTTTATCCCCGCCCGCGAAAGTTCATTTCTGCTGAATTGTAATCCATGAGCTTGAAGATGACAATTTTCATTGTAGATGTAAGATTGCAGAATGCAGATTAGTACTATCAAATCATTCTAGTCTTTTTTAAATCTGCAATCCTAAATCTTAAATCTACAATCGTGACTATCCGTACAACCTCAATGCTTCTCCATAGAGCTCGATGTTTCCAGATTCATTGAACCGTCCTTTGACACATGAAATATACTGCACGCCTCGGGTCAGCATCAAATGCCAGGCCTCAGGAATGTCATAGAAGCCTTCCGCGGAAGCGGCCAGTACTGAGTGATCGCACCCTAGAGATAGACCGGCCAGCGCTTCGTCGGCATCAAAGGTCATTGGTAGCGCATTGCTGTCGGTGAGATAAACTATTAATCCTTTTTTCATCTTCTCTCCTCCTTTTGGTTAGTGTCTATCAGATTTGAAAAAGCATAGAGCATGGAGCCAGGAGTAAAGGTACAGGGTACAAGGTACAGGGTATTACTGGTTTTTTGTGCAGCTTTCCTCCTTGTACCTTGCACCTTGTACCTGGATATCCCCGCGTCCCCGAGTCGCCCCACTGCACCCAGTGCCTAGTTAGGGGCCGGGCAAAGTGTTTCCCAAGGACACCTGCCGTCTGCCCACGGCAGGCGCCCTCGGGAAGAGTGGGGGTTGAGGTTGGTGCCAAAAAAAAATCCCTAAGCTGTCTCCAGCTTAAGGATTGCACCCAGTTTACTTGATCCTTAAGGATCGTCAATCTCAGCCATGTCCACGTGGCCTATAATCGACTAGCACCTGGGCAGGTCTTCTGGCTCTCGGATCATCCTAGTTGCCGCGCCTTCCCATCTCGCTCGAACGTGACAGTGGCGAATTTGCAGCTTTCGTCCCCGATAACAGCGGCGGGACCGCTCCCGACTTCCACGGGATTCCCTATTAAACCCTTTCGGGTACCCAGATTGTGTTGTTCTCTACTACTACAAGGCGGTGGGAAAAAGCAAGAGAAAAAAGAGGCCCTGCCATCGTCTGTCTTCTATTTTCGCGAAAGATAAAAAAGGACTCGTCTTTTTTCCCATTTATCTCTATCCTACATGCATTACAATCTAAGCATAAAATCCTATTTAAAGCTCCTTGAAGCACAATCGCAGCTCAAAACCCTTTTCAGTTCTGTTTTGCATATAATTGAGGTAAAAATTCTTTTCAGGAGGAGGTGAGTGAGAACAACTTTTTTTTGTCTTTTCAGATATGTCATTGAAAGGAGGTTAAAATGAGAAAGAGAACCGTGGCCATCACAATCTCCGCTGTCTTGACGATGGCGCTGCTGTTCGTGCCAACCCTTGCCACCAAAGCGCAAGCTGTAGACAAACTCGGTTGGGTCGGTCCCGTTTACACGGAGTTGTCCGAGAGCCTGACCAGGGGTTTTAAGGACTTCTACAAGAAAACCTACGGTAAGGACGTGGAAATCACATTCCTGAAGCCGGGCGGCTGGCCGGTCTGCTTGGATAAGGTAAGAGCGTGGGGTGGCAAACCGGATGCGGACATCTTCCTGGGTGCGGGCGCTCCAGCACATGAAGTTCTGAAGCAAGAAGGATTGATCGTCCCGTACAAACCAAAGGACTGGGATAAGGTCCCCTCCACATGGCACGGCATGAAGGTGAAAGATAAACGGGGGGATTGGACCTGCTTTGCCCCCTGGATCGTGACCAATCTGTACAACGAGAAGGTTCTAAAGAAGCTCAGGCTGCCGCCGCCAAAAACGTGGAAGGACCTGATCAACCCCATCTACCGGGGGAACGTCGTACATACCCTGCCGTATGCCTCCGGCACCATGCATGAAACCGTGGAGATCATCCTGCAATCTTTTGGCGAAAAGGAAGGCTGGGCCTATCTCAGGTCATTGGCGGCTAACTTAGCCCGCTTCTCCACCGGCAGTACAGATACCACCCACATAACGAGCCGGGGCGAAATTCCCATTGGCATCGCCCAGCCACAGATGAACGCCATGGTCGCTCGCCGTGATGGCTATCCCGTCCGGGACCTGCTGCCTGACAGAACGATCCTGGTCCCAGAGGCTGTGGCTTTGCTGAAAAACGCACCCCACGAAAGGGTCGGAAAGATCTTTCTGGACTGGCTGTTCAGCATGGACGGACAAAAAGCCGTGCTTAATGGCGGTTACTTTGCGGCCAGAACGGACATAAAATTCTCTGTGTGGGAAAAAGAAGGCGTTGAGATGGCCAAGCACGCCAAAAAGGCCCTGGGTGTGGATTCGTTCTGGGATCTGAAGGTCGATTTCATTGAATACGATCTGGATCTCGCCACCAAGAGGTGGGACGAGGTCAACAAATACTATGAGTACGAGATCTACAGAAAGTGGGGCGAGTTGAAGAGCAGTCTTTTCCTCATAGAGGAAGTCGAGGGAGAAATTGAGGCAGCGAAAGCCCAGATGATGAACGTGAAGACGGCTCAGGAGCAAATAAAAGAAGCCAGAAAGCTCTTTGCAATGGACGGCAATTATGCCGCAGCCCGTTTGGCCGCATTGAAGGCACGATCTCTGCTGGTGGCGCCGTAACCATAAGGGACAATCAGAATACTGTCCGGGATTGACGTACGGGCGAGCAAGCGCTCGCCCGTACCTTCTTTGCAGATAGGAAAGGATGTGAGGTGACTCGCGGCAATATCTTTCTGTCAGCAGTTCTGTGGTCGATTATTGCCCTCTTCGTGATTTATCCGCTCTCGATTCTGCTGGTGGAAAGTTTCAAAATCGCCGGGACCGATACCTGGGGCATTAGCAACTATCTGGAGTTCTTCCAGGACGCGTATTATCTGAAAACCTTTGGAAATACCCTGCTACTAAGCACGCTGGTGCTCCTGACCACCACCATATTCGGCATACCCCTGTCCTACATTCTGGCGAGATACAGACAGAGGGGGAAGACAGTATTTACAGCCCTGATCCTTTTGCCGATTGTTTTGCCCGCTTATGCCGGCGTCTTCGCCTTCATCATCTTTTTAGGCAGGTTTGGGACGGTAAATCTGCTTCTTACTGGAACGGGGCTGATCAATGAACCCATAAATTTCATCTACGGTCTTCACGGGTTGGTATTTATTCAAGCCTTGCACATGCTCCCTTTTATTGTCCTTAGTCTTTCCGCGGGATTCACTGACATAGACCCTTGCTTTGAAGAGGCCGCCGAAGTCGAGGGGGCCAGCGGCTTCTGGAGATTCCTCACAGTCACTTTGCCTCTGTGCACCCCAACTTATTTGGCGGGCGCTGTCATCGTATTCCTCTGGCCTTTTACGGACTGGCTGACGCCTTTGATTCTGGGGCAGGTGGATTTTCTCCCTTCGGTGGCATACATCAATATCGCCTATCACTTTACCGATTTACATCGCAAGTACATGGGGATTGTGGCGGTGGTGGTTTCTTCCATCGTTTGCATTCTCCTCTTTTTGCTTGCCAGGTGGTGGGTGGAGAGGAAAAAGTATACCGGCCTCTCAAAAGGGACAACCTCTGAAGGGAGGGTGATCGAGCCAGGACCGGTGGTGAAAGTGGGCTCGTATGTGTACATGGGCTTTATCGCCGCCCTCGTTTTGCTCATTCCTATCGTGCTGGGATTAGCAGCCTTTTCCAGAAGATGGGTCCTCGAACCATTTCCAACCTATTGGACCCTGGAAAATTTCAGAGTGATCCTTCTGGAAACCCCGCACCTGATAAAGAATTCCTTTGTATTCAGTGGGTTAGCCTTACTTTTTGGAATCACCTTCGGGTTGCCAGCGGCCTATCTCATCGTGCGCACCCGTGTCCCGGGAAGGAATGCCCTCGATTTTGTCATCACCCTAATGCTGGCTTTTCCGGGCATGGCGGTTGGGGTGAGTTATCTCCTGGGATTTTGGCAAACCATCCCCTTAGCCAGGTATTGGATCATCATGGCGCTGGCCCTGTTTGCCCGGCGACTCCCGTATTTTTTGCGGATGGCTCATGCCTCTTACTTGCAGTTAGATATCTCTCTCGAGGAGGCCTCCGAAGTATCAGGCGCAGGTAAAATCAGGACTTTTTTCAACATATCATTGCCGTTGCTGCTCAAAGGGGTGCTGGTCGGGGTGGTGATGTTTTTCATCATGGCGTTTCAGGAGATCTCCACCGCCATATTCCTTTATCGAGGCGGATGGGAAACCCTGCCCATAGGAATCTATTTGAACTGGCACCGTGGCATGGAGTTCGGAATAGCCGCCGCCATGGCCTTTCTGATGATTGTGATCACGTTTATCCTTCTGCTGATCATATCAAGAATCAGTGGCGGCGTGCTCAAAGCAGCCTGGGGTCCCGGTGGCACCTAGAGAGGGTGCAAGGTTCAAGGTCCAAGGAGATCAGGGTCATTTGGCCACAAATGTGGCCGTCATTACGCCACTAAAGTGGCTGTCATTACGCTACGCTGTCATTCATTGTTAACTGTATTATGGCTTTGAAACAACCTAATGACTACGTAATGACGGGCGCAGCCCGAATGACGGCAAAGCCTAGTGACAGCGAAGCGCAATTGCGCTGAACGTAATGACATGATTTTGCGAAAAGGCCTACCCTTCATGGATACATGGACGCGTGGATTCTTACCTACGGAGACAACTTGAATGGCATTTATAGAGATCAAAAACCTATTCAAACGCTTCAAGAAAGTAGTGGCAGTCAATCACATAGAGCTTGAAGTGAATGAGGGAGAAATGCTAACGCTCCTTGGGCCCAGCGGCTGCGGCAAGACAACCACCTTGCGCTGCATCGCAGGATTGGAGAAACCGGAGGAGGGAGACATCATTATTGACGGCAAGCCTATGCTTTCGCAAGGATTTGTCGAGCCGTCAAAAAGGGGAATCGGCATGGTGTTCCAAAACTATGCCGTATGGCCACATATGAAAGTGTACAAAAATGTCGTTTACGGCTTGAAGATTCAGAAAATACCTAAGAAGAATATAAAAGAGAGGGCGCAACAGGTATTGGAATTGGTGGGTTTGGATGGCTTGGAAGAGAGATATCCAGGCCAATTGAGCGGCGGGCAGCAGCAGAGAGTGGCTCTGGCCCGGGCTTTGGTGGGGAATCCCAAAGTGTTGCTGTTGGATGAACCCCTGAGCAACCTGGATGCCAAGCTCAGAGAAGAATTGAGATTTGAAATCAAGAGTCTGGTAAGACGTATGGATATCACCTCGGTCTACGTCACCCACGACCAGGCAGAGGCCATGGTCATCTCAGATCGAATTGCGGTCATGGACTCAGGAAACGTGGTGCAAATCGGCACTCCCCAGGAGATATATGATAAGCCCGCCAACAGATTTGTTGCCGATTTCATTGGTACTATGAACTTTATGGCCGGGGAGGTGATCCAGGTCCTCCAGGACACGGAGGCGGTTTATGTGCGCACCGAATTCAGCGACAAGATGCTGTGTAAGACGCCCAGTATAACGGCCACAGCTCGAGGGGAAGATGTCTTTGCCTCGATACGTCCAGAGGATGTGGAAGTATTTGCGGAACCACCTCAAGATAAAGAGAACCTGTTTAAGGGAACCATTGCCCACAAGGCATACCTGGGTAACTTTCTCTACTTTTTTGTCAGCGTAAATGGAACGATGATCAGGGTGCAGGCTCCACATAACCTGCCGCGAGAAGAGGGAGATGAAATCTACCTATTTCTCAATCCGGAGAAGTGTATGATCTTGGTCTAAGCATGGGGCCTGGAGCATGGGGCATAGAGTGAAATTGCGGATTGCGAATTGCGAATTGCGAAATTGAATTCTACTCTGTGCCCTGAGCCTTGCGTCTTACGCCTTTTGCCGGTACTTAAGTATATGTTTGGCAAACTCGGCGAATCCTTCGCCGCCCTCCAATGAGGTGATGTAGGCAGGTA
>JAJDNL010000257.1 GCA_022340745.1 Deltaproteobacteria bacterium | reverse complement strand
TTCGGTGTTGAATGACTACTCGGTTTGACATTCTTTGCGGCTTCGGTCTATTCTGCCACTGCAGGCCTAACCTGTATTATTCACGAATCTTTAGAATTCGCTAATAAGCACCCGCAACAAATAGAAAATCTTTGTTGCGGGTTTCCACAGGGTGCTTCGCGACCGCTCAAGGTTAGCCCTGAGCGAAGGCCCGTAAAGGTCGGCGTCGAAGTCCTTCGACAGGCTCAAGACCCTGAGCGAAGCCGAAGGGCCCGGAGGATGGATTATTCATGAAAGCAAAGTTAGTTCATGAATAATCCGGGCTAGGTGTTGGCAGAGAGAGGTTGCAGAAATGGCAAATATAGAGTTGGACGACATACTGGGAATAGTTGATTCAAATAAGGGAGAGATAATCTGCAAGGATTGCATGACAGAAGAAGAGGTTTTTCACATTGCGGAGGAAGAGGCTATTACCAAGGATAAAATCCTCGATGGCGACAGTTATCTGTGCAGTCGATGTAACAAGAAAATCTAACCCCATTCCCCCACCAGGAAAGTCTAGACACATCGTTGCTACACGTAAATAAATCCGGACGCAAAGAACCCGGCTTTCGGCCGCCCCCTAGGGGGGGCTTCTAGACGACGAGACCTGGTCTTCCCCCAACGCGCAGCATTCAACTCTCAGCTATCAAATGGTTGAAGATATAAACCGCAGAACCGCAGAACAAGGAACCGCAGAATATCGAAGTGAAAAACATTGTCTTATTCTTTTCGAAAACTTGTGCTTTTCGAAATGCTTCACCGATGTGCCAAACTCTCATTACGATTGGTCCACCTTCGCCACCAGATCTACTATTTTTTTCCTTGCACATGCCACATGGTTCCTGTGAAAATAGACTGCTCTGATTCTGAGTCCGAAAGGTAGCAGTTTATGGCGCGGCCAGATGGCAATAACCTGAAACACTATCTCGGATTGATACTGCTCTGTCTCGTGCTCTACTTACCTGGGCTGACGACTTTACCCCCGGTGGATCGAGACGAGGCACGATTCGTTCAGGCTACGCGTCAAATGCTGGAGAGCAAGGACTTTGTACAGATCCGATTTCAAAACAAGCCTCGTAACAAGAAACCGATTGGCATCTATTGGCTCCAGGCGGCAGCGGTAACGATAACTGGGTCCTCCCGTACAAACCAAGTGTGGCCCTATCGCTTACCGTCCCTACTGGGAGCCTTAGCGGCGGTGTTGTTCACATTTGCTTTTGGCAAGAACCTGTTTGATCGAACCACCGGACTGTTGGCTGCAATGCTCACGGCGAGTTCTCTTCTTTTGGTGGTGGAAGCGCATCAGGCAACCACAGACGCAGCCCTGCTCGCCACAGTCGTGGCGGCGCAAGGATCGCTGGCAAACCTGTATGCTAGGGCTCGACGTGGCGGGGCTGTTGGCTGGGGGATGCCCATACTCTTTTGGACTGCTCAGGGCATCGGCATCCTGATCAAAGGACCAATAACACCCTTGGTCAGCTTGGTTACCATCCTTGCTCTCATAGCGGTGGATCGACAGGCATCGATCCTTCGCGCTTTACGGTTGCATCTAGGGATTCCATTGGTAGCAGTAATAGTCTGTCCGTGGGCAATTGCCATCACCCTGGCCACCGACGGCGCATTTTTTAGTGACGCTCTTCGGTCGGATTTGCTGCCAAAGTTAATTTC
Source organism: Deltaproteobacteria bacterium (assembly GCA_022340745.1). Lineage (GTDB taxonomy): Bacteria > Desulfobacterota > Syntrophobacteria > BM002 > BM002 > BM002. The sequence goes on along the minus strand of JAJDNL010000257.1, from coordinate 8,951 downwards.
CGGGCACGAATCACATGGATTTTTTCCTGGTTACTATCTGCTGCTGGTTGCTCTGACATTCTGGCCGGGATCGCTGTTTCTGGGACCGGCATTGCGTCAGGCTTGGAAACGACGCTCTGGGATGGAAGAACGCTTTTGTCTGGCGTGGGTAATCCCGGTCTGGTTAGTGTTCGAACTGATTCCCACGAAACTGCCGCATTACATCTTGCCGATATTTCCAGCACTGTCCTTGATCACAGCGCGTCTGCTTCTTACCGGGACAAAAGATACATGGGACCTGTCGCGTTGGGGACTTGCGAGATTTGGCTTTATCCTCTGGGTATTGGTAAGCGTAGCCCTGGGAGCTGCAATAGTGGCATTCCCGGTTTACATCGACGGCCGTTTTGATATGCTCACGCTCTGGCCTGCCTTGGCAACCGTTCTTATGCTCGTTTTGACTGCCTGGTACGCTTTTCGTGACCGTTTAGTTGAGGCGGCAATTGCTGCGGTGATTTTGGCGGCTCTCATTTTTGCTCCAACCTTACATGCTATCATACCAAATGCGGATGGACTCTGGCTGAGTCGGAGCGTGGCAAGAGCTGTAGAGCGGTATGGCGAGACGGTCAGTGGTTTGCCACCAGTGGTTGCCGCCGCCGGATACCATGAGCCCAGTCTCGTCTTCCTCTGTGGTACGGATACCAAACTGGTGAACGCGGTTCAGGCAGCATTACACCTCCGGGAAGATCCGAACGGATTGGCCCTTATAAAAGAAGGGAAAGATGATCTCTTTCATAAAACACTTTCCGGCTCTCAGGGGACAGTTCGACTTCTGGAGAGGATAAAGGGGTTTAATTACACAAAGGGTAAACGCATGACTTTGAATCTCTATGGTAGGTCAAATGAGTAAGATGTATTCAACATCGAGAACCTGGTCCTCCAGGCCAGATTAGCATCGAATGGCTTCGATGGAGGTTTCAGTGTTCAGGTTTCAGTTTTTTTGTCTTTCTTCCCTGACACCCGACACCTGACACCCGAATCCTCAACATCAACAACACCTTCAGAATAGATGAATAATAATATTCAGTATAAGACTTCAATGAATCGGACTACAAAAATAATATTAATTTCCTTTCCAATTGTAGTGTTGTTTTGTGTTGTTGGTTATTTTTTCTTTGACTTGCCAATAGCTGAATACTGTAACTCAGTTTTTTCTAATATCAAAATCAGAAGAGTCCTCAAAGATATCTCCAAACTAGGAATAGCAACATTTTACCTGATTTTTTCAGCTGTAATTTTTTTGTTTTTCAGATTTATAAGGAAAAGAGCACTATGGTCGAATAGAGGTTTATTTGTGTTCTTATCCATATCATTGTCGGGTGTGTTGATACTTATAATTAAATTCATTTTTGGAAGATACCGGCCAAAGATGTTTTTCAAAGAGCAATTATATGGTTTTGAGTTTTTCCAGTTGAAAGGCAAGATAACTTCCTTGCCCTCCGGACATGCCACCACGATCGTTGCCTTGATGTTATCGCTCTATTTCATCAGTCCTAAATACAGAGTGATCTATTTTATAATTGCTTTTGTAGTTGTTATTAGTAGAGTGTTGGTGTGTCACCATTATGTAACTGACGTGGTTGTCGGTTCTTATGTAGCCGTAATTGCCACCCTGTGTCTTAAGCAATTTCTGGACAAGCGTGGGATTGCGATTCAAGAATAGCAAAGCTCTTTAATGAGGATCAGATCATAGACTTGCACAGGCATAGAGCATAGGGCATAGAGCATGGGGAAATACAGCTGGCAGCGGACAGCTTACAGCAGGCAGAAAAAAGAGGTTAGAAGTCAGACGACAGAGGACAGAGGACAGATGACAGACGACACGAGTAGTTAGGAAAAACTCTATTTTGATTGCTTTTCTCCTGGATTCTGGATTCTGACTCCTGGCTCCTTGAATTAGTATCCAGCATCCAGTATCCATAAATCTAGGTAAGAGAGATGGATCTTTCAGTAGTGGTTCCGGTCAAGAACGAAGAGGAAAATATAGATCCCTTGGTGGATGAACTGTGTTCTGCTCTCGATGGTCTTTACCAGTACGAAATTGTTTACGTAGACGATGGGAGTTCGGATGAAACCTGGGAACGCCTTGTCGCCTTGAGCAAAGGATTATCTCAGCTCACAATCATTCGTCACCGGGGAAGCTATGGTCAGAGCAATGCCATCCTTACAGGAGTCAAAGCGGCACGTTCTTCTTTGATAGTCACTCTGGACGGTGACGGACAGAACGATCCGGCTGACATCCCTACGTTAGTGGAGGTTTTCAAGGCACCGAACAGTCCGCCTGACTTGCAGTTAGTTGTCGGCCATCGTCGAAAGCGCATGGATAGCTGGGTGAAGCGAGTGTCGGCACGTGTGGCCAACGGGGTCCGGGGTTATCTGCTCAAGGATGGTACCCCGGACACAGGCTGCGGACTCAAGTTGTTCCCCCGTGAAATCTTTCTGGGTCTACCCTTTTTTAATCACATGCATCGTTTTCTCCCCGCACTTATTCAACGAAGTGGAGGGGCTGTAGTCTCAGTGGAAGTCAACCATCGACCACGCAAGCATGGCCGGAGTCACTACGGTATTTGGGATCGCCTGTGGGTGGGACTTGTGGACCTGTGCGGGGTCATGTGGCTGCAAAGGCGGAGCAAGGTCGCTGAAATCGAGGAGGTAATAAACTTTGAAAATTGATACCCTTTGGTTGCTCATTGGTTTCATCGGTCAAGCAGCTTTTGGCATGCGTTTCTTGGTTCAGTGGCTTTACAGCGAAAAATACGGTCGCAGCTTGATCCCAGTTGCCTTCTGGTATTTGAGCCTCGCCGGAGGAGTCATCTTATTTAGTTACGCCATACACAGGCGCGATCCGGTATTTATCTTGGGTCAGTGTACCGGCGTTTTCATCTATAGCCGCAATCTCCATTTGATCTACAGGGAGCGCAGGCAGAAGGTTAATGCTGGGTAGGGGGCATAGAGCATGGGCATAGGGCATAAAGCAAGGAGTCAGCAGACAGAAGTCAGTAAAAAAGAAGTATTCCGTTGTGTTTTTTTATTCTGGATTCTGAATTCTGGCTCCTGAATTCTTATTTGCTTTGGTTCCTTGTGCCTGGTTGATTCGGCTGCCCTCTGCAATCTGCCTGCTTGCCTCTGAACTCCGCGAATAGCTTACCAGTACGGATATCTATAAAGGTACGGGCGTCTGTACCTCGGGTAGTACCAGGGATCATAATAAGGGTAATAGGGCCCGATATACTCTCCCTCCTTGGACCAGAGATGAATCTCCATGGCCTCGATAACAGGATATGCATAGGTGAGATTTCCTAATTTCCTCTCCTGACTTCCAATGACCTTGCCGCCAACGGTAATCCTTCGCTCTTTACTGTAAACCACCGGATCCAAGAAGTCGCCACTCGCAACCATGAAACGTCCTTCGGATAAGTCCGATGATCTCGGTCTGTTCTGGGAATCCAGGGGTGCTTGCAACACGGTGATCCGAGAGCCATCCGTTTCATTTATTGTTTCCAGGATATACCCTCCAACAATTACCACGCGGCCTTTAAAGCTATCAGTCCGCTGCAGGAGTGTTTCAAAGGGAACCGGTTCTCCGGCCTCTTCCCGTACTTTTTTGGAGATGGCAGGTACGCAGGCAGTAAATCCACCAAGCAGAAGGAACAACAAGAGATATACCGTCCATGATACGGAAAATCGGCCCATAATGTTTGCCCCACTAAATGCAAAGGTCAGCCCTTGACCTTGGACATGTTCAATGCCCAAGGTCAAGGGCTGACCCCGTCTCATCTACCCGAAAACCTGAAACTATATTGAGTGGCAGGATCGAAAATCGCAGAATGTATATCTAAGTATGTAAGGTTCATTCAGCGGAACCGGCATTCTCCTGGTCACGGCACTCAGCGAGAGAATACTCCCTATTGCAGTCCCAACAGAAAAGATAGTCTTCATCAGCAGACCAGGACAAATGTTTGTGGCCCCGAGGGCATTTTTTGGGTGGCTCTTGGGCAGGGGTACGTTCGTCTTTTTCTTTCTCTTCCTCTACCAGCTGTTCCTCTTTCAAACTCTCCGGGCTCTCATCTTTGTCCGAAGCCGCGGATTTCAAGTACACGGCAAAATCGCGACCTGAAATAAAAGAGGAAATGAATTTTCGGTCTTCATCAGAGATCTTAATGAACTCGACACCCATGCCACGCGGCATATCCTGTTCAGGAGGAACTTGGTTACTCGACCAGACCACCCTTGCTTTGACCGTTATTCGGCGGTCAGGGCCACTGATGATCATATCGATGACTTCATGCAGCTCAAGGGGAGACTGACCGCGAATAAAGGCGCCATCAGGACTGATGTTGTAAGTAATCCGTTCAAGAGTCTCTTGTTCAGTCTCAATGGTTACAGGCAAACTGACTTTGGCTCTGCGATGTTGGCGTGTGTGTTCCTCCATAAATACCTATTATAGAGTATGGAGGAGTTTTCGGAAAGCTCATACTCTCGTCAGTCTATGCCGTATTCTTTTAAGAGGGAAAAAGCCCCCACTGACCAGTCCAACAGCCGAGGCCAATTGAGGCTGCTCTGAGGGGTAGGAGAATACCTGGATTGATATGACCCAAAGTATAGTGGGCATTTTTTAGACGCATAGGTGTGTATTGAAGTATGATATTTAAACTTCCAGGTAAAGGTCTGCTTTAATCACACTTCATTCAAACACAGAATAGATCTTGTAAGGTTTGGAAAAACAAGCCTTGGCTCGCCTGAAACAAAGATTTTCCCTGGCTGCAAAACTCACATTCCGGCCACGGGTGGGGCAAGACCCAACTGGTCGCCGTCATGTAGTACCGCATCGAAATCAACTATTTTGTTGTTCAGGAAAATGATTTTGATCTCTTCTTTCGGCATTCGTAAGCGATCAACCAAACTCTCCACCGTATCTCCCTCTGAAATCTCGTATTTGTCACTACCAGTGAAATCACACACGTCGCCCTCCGAAAGCTCGGCAAAACACTTCAGATTAACCTTCATGGCTTCATCTCCCTATCTTGTTAACTCTTTTTAATTGAGAATGGGATTTTATAAAGTTAGAGTAATAGCGAGCAAGCCTCCAATCAATACGAAAAACCACCATTTTTGAGAAGATTGGCGCAGTCAAAAGGAGAGAACAAACTGTGGATTACATCCCTTAATTCAAAGTTTTAGCTCTGGGGACCATAGTACTATATGATGGGACGGGGCAAAAAGGGCGTGACTGTGGATAAAAGTATGTTATATGAAAACCAAGGGATCTCCTGGGGAATTGACACCTATAACGCTCGAGGTTAAATCTCCGGCGCGGACTCCGTCCTACGGCGGCAGAAATGCCAATCTTATTTGTCTCAATGCAACGGCAAGAGTTTTTGAGCGAGAATAAGGACTCACCTGTGCTCGCTCTTGAACTCAGCAGGTTTCACTCACAAGTCTCCCAATGAAAAAGAGTTGATAGGACGCGTCTCTCAAATGGCAGGCGTTGGGACATCTCTCCACGCGGTTGCCTTCTCAACCCGCTTCATATTTACTACTTCACCGGTCTGGACATTTAGGTCGATAAAGAAGACCGGTACTCTTGCGGCATCAAAGGAAAACAACTTTTCTCCTGAGAGATGTCCCTTGTTGCTATGATCTATTTCGACAAAGACGATCCGCCTGAAAGGACAGGCTTCGCACCGGAGCGCCGGGTCGTTTATAGCAAGCGGACAATGGTGCCTTCTTGCCATGGCCGGGTCGACATTGTGGATTGCTGCTATTTGGGCGGAGGGTGAACGCCTAAGATGCTCAAAGGGATTCAGCACCCAGTCGGCTATGAGGGCGAAGGTATCATGATGCTGGTGCAAGTGGAACTCACCGCCCGTATCGGCAATCATCCCCTGCATCACGTAGTCCACCGGCATGACATAGCCGAGGTAGTCCTTGTTGGCTTTGAAAAAGGAGAGATTGGGGTGCGCGTCCGGGCCGGGAAAGAGCTCAACAAGCGCTTTTTGGCTGAGGGAATCATCTTCCGGGAGAATTGAAACGAGCGTCACATTCCGGCTGGTCTGGATTGGGAGTGAGCTCAGGGTGATTACCCTCAGGAGAAATCCAGAGCCGATGACTACAACTGGAATACCGAGGGCTATGGCGACGTATTTTAGAGCGGGGTTCGGAACCCTTCCCAAAGGGGCCGACAGCAGGGCTTCAACCTGGCGCGGCATAAACATGCCGGTGCGTTCCATATAGTGCCGGTATCCCTCGCCGAACTGGTTGAGCATCCGTCTTTCTTCGTCTTTGGCCAGAAAGTAGTAAAGGATGAACATGAGGGAAAGAGAAGCGAGGACCAGGAATCGCGACCAGAGGATGCTCATCCCGATCCCCCAGAGTCCCAGGGCGAGATACTGCGGGTGCCGAATGATCCTGTACAATCCCCTATCGGCGATACCCCACTTGAATATCTTTCCAAGATAGACCTGAAGGGCACAGATCGTGAAAGTCAGGGCGCCGACAACGAAAAGGACCGAGCCCAGGATACGAATAGCCTGGAGAAAAAGGGTCGGCGGCAGGATCATGTGCGGCAGGAAAAAACTGGTGAGCCACCTTGTGGCGGAATACCTTTCCAGCCAGTGGAGCACCGGATTAAAGACCGAATAGAAGAAAAAGGCAAAAGGGCTGATCATGATCATGACTTCAAAGGCCATGATGAAAAAGACGATTATGCTTCCCCGTGCCGCGATGTTCCGGAGTTGTTTAACGTAGGTCCGGTTCTTCATGAGTTCTCCCTCCCCGGCTCTCTCCGCCTGGGGAATGCTCATCCAGGGAGGCCAGGGATTGCCTTTTGACTTGCATTTCTTTTCGGCAGTGTAGTGGGTTCCGGGTCATCATTTACCCTCTCTCGCAACTTCCGCTACTTGGAGTGCCAGGTCGATCAGGCGGTTGAGACAAGGGTCAAGGCTCTCTGAGAGCGCCGGGTCTACCTCGCCATAACGCTTTAGCTTCGAAGAGAGCACTTCGTTGAGACTAGACCACGTCAAAGCCATCGTTGCATTGACATAACTGCGCGAGTCCACTGCCTTAGGCTGCAGTTCAAATTGCCTGATGAGGACTGCGAGTTCTTCGTGCATCTGCTTAATCAACGCTTCAAATCGGCGACGAACAGTCTCCGGGATAGGGATATGGTGAGTCAGAAGACCCTCTTCGGGTCTTTCGCGGATGCGATGCCCCACTCTATACAACACCTGTTCGAGGTTTCTTAATTGGACCTCAAGGGCCCTTTTTTGAGAGTCATTGAGTGCCATGTTCACCTCACATTCACGGTGATTTTCAATCTCAAATCAGAAAGCTTTCACGAATATCTTCCGTCAGAGCCTCTTCCTGTTTGAGGCTGCGGCTGTGGATTCCGTACTTTGCTGAAACAATGGTTCTCAGGCTTCAAGGGGTGCAGCTCGAATTATCTCCTGACAGGATTAGGTTCTTGCAAGATGTTTCGGCCCCACAACCAAAAAATTGTTCGGAAGCGCCGCACATATCCTTTCCAGCTTGGTTCCGAAAAAGATCTGCTTGAGCGGGTGATGTCCGTAGGTCCCAAAAACCACAAGGGCGTCATGGGGCACCGCATAAAGGTTGTCGTCCAATTTTTCCATCTCAAACCTGTGCCACTCTCTAACAGAGTTTTTCACCTCCCCGTCTAGACCGCTGTCTTTTATGGTTTCTCCATACGTGTCCGGAGTGTCGTTTTCAACCTGGGTAAAAATGTCGAGGGGTATGTTACAGGTGGTGCTGATATGTAACCCCAGTCTGAGAGCAGTTATGGCGTCGGCTGCGCCCCCGAAAAATACCGCTACACTATGCCACTCCTTGTAGGCCGAACTGGGCATAAGAACCGGGAAACGAGCGGCATTAACCAGGCGTCTCACCTTGGGGCCAATATGGCCGAAGCCTATTCTTGAAGACCTATCACTTATGCTGCGCGGGCAGGACATATAGTCAAAATTGATTGGCAAGGCTGGCAGCGAGGAGGCAGGAAAATCTTTGGGTTCCAGGAATTCCGCTTCTAGGTCGCCCTGACCTACTATAGTGCTTGCATTCATTAAGGCGGTATCCGGAGATGTGAGATAGGAGCGGTCAAGGTCAACCTGTACCACATCGTTTTCAAAATACATTAAGAACTTTGCAAACTCGGGGATGTAAATAGCCAGTTCAAGCTTAACCTTCTTGCAAAAGTAGACAGATTGCAGCAGGGTTTCTCTACCAAATGGGGTGTTTCTGAATATATGTAATAGTCGCCGCTGCATTCTGCCCTCCTCTCATGACTTCAGGTGGCGAGTCTGTGCTATAAGCTCTTGGCGATAGTGTTCCAGAACAGTCGCCTTTGCAAGCATACCGATGAACTTTCCTTTCGCCACCAGCGGAATAGCGCTCAGATACTGTGCCTCCATTCTACCTAGGATCTCAGATAGATCGTCGTCTGGGCTGGCGACCACAGGCCCAATGTCCATTATTTGCCCGATGGGCACAGCATCATACATCTCCGATCTGAGTAGATATGGCTTGATATCATCCAAGGATATCATTCCCAAGAAATCGCCGGTCTCTTCATCTTCAACTGGGTAACAGTTATTTGGCGATTCTTTTATGGCCTGGAGAAAATCCCGGAGCAACATGGTTTGGGTCACTCTTACGCAGTCCTTGTCGACAAGCTCTTTCAAACTCAGGTTTGCCAGAATGCCAGCATCCGTTCTGGGTCTACGAATTGGTCCCCTCTCAACCAGCTCTTGTAGGTAGAAGGAGGCTGGTTCCACATAATGACAGATGGTGGTGGAAATGGCCGCCACTATGATAAGGGGCAATATGACTTCATAGCCCCCGGTAACTTCAACGATGAGGAAGATGCCCGTGAGCGGCGCCTGGAGCACACCACTCATGAG
>JAJDNL010000273.1 GCA_022340745.1 Deltaproteobacteria bacterium | reverse complement strand
GTTTTGCTGGCCGGCCTGATCCTGATCTTGCTATTGCAGCCAAACTTTGCTTCTCGATGGCGCAGCGGCTAGGTGGTCGCCTGGGACAGATATGAAGACACTTGATCGTTATATCGGTATTCGTTTTATCCAATGCTTTTTGCTGGTAATTTTCATACTCGTCTCTTTATTCAGCTTCCTAGAATTGGTGGCGCAGCTGGATGACATTGGCAAGGGGAATTACCAGCTGTTTGATGTTTTCGTCTACATAGGCTTAACGACTCCCAGACGGGTACTCGATATGGTGCCGATGGCTGCTCTGTTAGGCAGCATCATTGCCTTGGGGATGCTGGCTGATAAAGGTGAACTTATCGTGATGCGGGCCTCTGGGCTGTCAGTACAGCGGATTTGTTTTTCAGTGCTCGCCACTGGCGCACTGCTCATGGTGGCAACGGGCACCCTGGAGGAGTATGTCGCTCCGCCAATGGAGCAGCACGCTCGGCTGAGCCGCTCACTGGCGATTTCGGATACGGGAATCCTGCTTACAAAAGATGGGTTCTGGGCCCGCCAAGGCCATTCTTTTATCCATGTCGGTAAGACCCTTTCAGGGGGCATTGCAACCGGCCTTGATGTCTATGAGGGAGACAACAAGGGTGGTCTACACGCCTTCATTCACGCTCGCGAAGCGGACATCCATAGTAACAAGCGTTGGGTGCTCAAGGATATTCGCAAGACAGTCATTGAGGAACAGAGGATCACCACACAAAATCTTCCCACCATGGCTCTGGAATCGTTTTTGAGTACGGAGCAGGTTAATATCTTGGAGCTCCCACCAGACAGCCTGTCGCCGTCAGATCTTTATCAGTACATTCAGGCTTTGAGGCAGAGAGGGCAGAATGCCGATACCTATGTGCTGGCCTTATGGCAGAAGCTGGCTGTGCCGCTGACCACGGGGGCAATGGTCTTGCTTTCGCTCCCATTTGTATTTGGACCTCCCCGGGGGACAACCATAGGGTTGCGCATAACGGTGGGGGCCATGGTAGGAATCGGGTTCTATTTGGCCAATCAGATCATTGGCTATATGGGACTATTGCTCGAACTCCATCCGGCGATCACCACCCTAGCACCTGTGGCTGCAGTCCTGTGGATTGCCCTCTGGCGGCTGCGACAAGCCCCTTAAGCGCTAGCCCACATATTTCATGAATTAGCCTGCTGCGACCACGGATATGACTGTCCTGCCGGGCGTCCTCGGGTATCGGACCCTGCGACGTACTGTTCAAGTACGCCTCGGATCCGATCCCCTGCGGTTGCCCGGTGGCACAGCCATCTTCGTGGTCTCGCGACAGCAATTCATGAAATATCCGGGCTAGGTTGTTTTTGCTCAGGAGAGATTAGAAAAAACGAACATCGAACATCGAACGTCCAACAGCGAATTTTGAATGAAAAGAGAGATGAAGAAACAGCAAAATTGATTAGTTCTCAGCCGAAAACTCCACAGTCGCCTGTCATTCTGAGGAGCGGAGCGCCGAAGAATCTCCTCGTTCCTGAGTCGCCAGAGATTCTTCGTTTCACTCAGAATGACAATGCAGTGTTTCCGGATGGAAATTGATTAAAATTTTCGTTGCGGGTACCAAAACGGCCGTTCGACAGGCTCACGGCCCTGAGCGGAGTCGAAGGGCTGAAAAGGAAAGGAAACAGACAATCACGCATTGGCCGTGGATTCTTGGAATCAAATGAAATTAAAATGCGGAGCGGAGCGACATCATTATTCGATGTTCAAAGTTGGACGTTCAATGTTCGATGTTCAGTCTGTTCTATCTGGGTCAGGCAGTCGGGCGGGGCAATACCACGTGCTTTTCAAGCTCTTCAGTAAATGCTTGCTGCGTCGGGGAATAGCACATTACGGTGAGCACCATTTCCCAGCCACCTGGATTTGCTTTGAAGCGATAGAGGTGGTATCGAGCTCGACGGGAAGACGTGCGACCGAGCGCTGATGCAGAAGGCACGCCGATTGCCGGAACCGTGCCAACAGTTGTTTCAAGTTGCCTTAAAGAACTGCGGTGGGCGTGGCCGTGGAGAATAAGCTCCACCCCGTGTTGGTTCAGCACCGATCGCAAGGCCGCAGCATCGGTGAGACGTTTGCGCCAACTAACCGTGCCGTCCACCGGGGGATGGTGGATCAGCACGACCCGAAACAACCGCTGTTTTCCCGTCTCCACGAGAATCTTTTCCAATTTTTGCATTTGTACCTGTCCGACACTGCCGACGGCTAGTAACGGTGCACTCGGACGAGCCGTGGAAACTCCGATGAGCGCTGCAATCCCGCGGACGCGCAAACTTGGAAAAGTAGTGTGCCTATCTATTCCTGCTTTGGCCCCAAGATGTGCTTCATCGGAGAGCATGTAATCCGTCCAGAGTGCAAAGGTGGAATTCCAGTCGGTGCTTACGTAAGTATCGTGGTTGCCCGGTATCACAGTTACCCGTGAGGGCGAGCCGAGGGATTGCAGCACCTTTCTGGCCTCTCTGAACTCTCTGGGCAGACCCAAGTGCGTAAGATCGCCGGTGACTGCGATGTGGTCAGGGGTGGTAGACTTCAGGTTATGAAGGAGAGCGTCGAGCACCTCTCTCCGGTGTTCAGCACCTCTTCTCAATTGCCACTTGAGATAACCGTATATGCGCTTGTTGAGAAGCTCACCTACCTTGACATCATTCAGAGAAGATAGATGCAGGTCAGAAAGGTGGGCAAGTGTGAAGGTTTCATCCATGAGCGGGGTTTACCCTATTGTTGCAAACCTACTCCGTGAAAAAACGCGTCAGAGTGTGCCAGATGTGGCCACGCGCAGAATCGGAGAGGATGAAGCGTACTTGAACGTACGTGATATCCTGTCCGAGGCGAGCACGGTCGCAGATGGCGCGCTATCACGCCAGCGCAGCGGTTTTTACAGGTGTGGATTTGCAACAATAGGGTCCTCCACCTGTGCGGTCTATGGCTTCCGGTTCACACACTTTACAGAATTCGCAAGTCTAATATACAATACCATCCTGTTTTTTACCATGTACCCGTGGAATTTAAGATTTTGAAGAGAGTCTTGCTATCGTAACTTATCTATGAAGGACAACGGCTGGCTGGCAGCCATGAATGACCTGGGTCATGCCGCAACCACGGAAGAACGAGCGTTGCAGGAAAGCAAGCTCAGAAGTGACTCTCCCAACGTTTTTGCCGCTACTGAACCCCTACGCGTGGGAGTACTCAATAATCCACGCAGCGGCGGCAACCGCAGAGGTCTGGGAGCGGTCAGAAAGGTTCTGACTGCCCACCCCCAGGTGTCCCATCGGGAAGTGCTGACCCCAGCCGATGTGGCCGAATCCCTGGTTGACTTCGCCCGCAAAGAGGTGAACATAATCGCGGTAAACGGAGGCGATGGTACCATACAGGCGGCACTGACTGCCCTCTGCCACCACAAGCCTTTTGAGGCGATTCCACCTCTGGCGGTTTTGCGAGCCGGGACAACCAGTATGACCGCTGGGGATGTGGGCTTAAAGGGATCCCGGGAGCAGGCACTACGGAGGCTCCTATTGTGGGCAGAAGGTGGGGAAGGGGAGGTGGGTATCCTGCACCGCCCGGTCTTGCGTGTGCAAGTGGACCCACATCAGAACCCTGTCTATGGGATGTTTCTGGGGGCGGCTAGTATTTATCAAGGAATCCAGTTCTTCCACGATAGGCTGAACAGACGAGGTTTTCGTGGAGAATGGGCTCCCGGGCTCACCATAGCTCTCTTTCTGCTGGCGATTGCAAGTAGGGGTGGTGACTACGTGGCCCCGGTGTCGATCAAGGTAGGCTTGGATCAAAGGCCGCCGGAGCGGCGGGACTACCTTTTGCTCATGATTAGTGCGCTCGAACGGCTCTTTCTCGGGCTGCGTCCTTTCTGGGGTAGAGAAGAGAGAACCTTGCATTACACTGCGGTCGAGGCCCGGCCGCAACACCTGCTGCGGGCATTGCCGTCCCTGATGCGTGGTCGGAAAAACCGTTATGGGACACCTGAGTATGGATATTTCAGCCACAATGTCCAAGAAGTACAGCTGACTTTCAACGGCGGCTTTACTCTGGATGGTGAGCTTTACAAGACTGGGGCTCATCTGGAACCGGTGGTTGTCCAAAATGGCGGCAAGGTGTCATTCTTGCGATTGTGATCGTGTCAATTCCACCATTACTCACTACTTTGATTGAGCGAAAGTCTTCGCGCCCGGCTCCACCGGGGGTGCGGGCTCTGGCTGGTGAACTCCTGAACCGCTACGGGGACGCTGCCCAAGCAATCCTATTCTATGGCTCCTGCCTGCGCACGGGTGACGATAGTGATGGGATCGTGGACCTTTATTTACTGGTGGACAGCTACCGCACCGCTTACCGCAGTCGCAGGCAGGCCTTCACCAATAAGCTGTTACCACCCAATGTCTTCTATCTGGAATTGCCGGTCCAGGATCGAGTAGTGCGCACCAAGTATGCAGTTCTTACCCTCAAAGACTTCCAGCGTGGCACCTCGATGCAATGGTTTCATTCCTACCTGTGGGGACGATTTGCTCAGCCTGTTGGGTTGATCTATGCTCGCGACAGTCAAGTGGCAAGCCAGGTGGGAGCGGCGTTGGCACGAGCCGTCATTACTTTCATAACTCGCGTCTTACCTCAGATAACCGACCGTTTCACTGCTAGAGATTTATGGCGCCAGGGCTTACTCCTCAGTTACCGGGCCGAACTCAGGTCAGAGCGACCACAGAATCTCGTCCATCTGTTTGACGATGCGGTGAGCTACTATGAGCACCTGACCCGAGCCGCCATGGCTTCCGTACCCTATGCAGTGGAGATTATAGACGGGAGTGATGGATTTCATTATCAGGCCGACATTCCGGCAAGGGTGCGTAACCGCAATCGTTTGGCCTGGGGTTTGCGCAACATTCAAGGCAAAATGCTTTCAATCTTACGGCTTAGCAAAGCCTTTTTCACCTTTGAGGGAGGGGTGGAATATATCCAGTGGAAAATAGAACGGCACTCAGGTGTCCAGGTTGAATGGACTCCAAGACTGAGAAAGCATCCATTGCTGGCAGTGGTGATGCTAAGCTGGCGGCTCTACCGGAGGGGAGGCTTTCGTTAATTCGCATAGAGCATGGGGCATAGGGCATGGAGCATGGGGTAAAAGATAGTAAACGGTAAGACTTAAAAAAGAGTATGGCCTGCTCCCTTTGCCTTTCAATGAATAGTACTCAACGAACGCTATGCTCTAGGCGCTATTTGCTATGCTTGTTTAGGGTTCTTCGTTTTTTTTCGTGGTGGTACGATGAGCTAACTCTGTTTAGCTGCCAGTAATTCGCTGATGGCCTGCTTCACCTTGTCTGGCTCCAGTGTTGTTATACAAGGGAAGTCATTACAATCTTTACGTTTGATCCTGCAATCATCACACGGCTCCTGACCTCTCAGCACTACAGAATTGGGAGAAAGTGGTCTCCATCTCCTTTCATCCACCGGCCCAAAAAGAGCAACAATAGGAGTTCCCATGGCAGCTGCAAGGTGCATGGGACCGCTGTCATTGCCTAAGAAGAGGGAACTCATTTCAAAGAGGGCCATCAATTCACCGATGGATAAACTGCCCCCAAGATTGTATGCTTTGTAACGTATCAAGGACATTGTGGCATCAATCTTGTCCAGGTCTCGGTGAGCTCCGACAAAGATGACCTGGCAGCCTTGAGCGGATAGCCAGTCTGCAACCTCCGCGAAACCCTCTGTGGTCCACTGCTTGTGAATGTTGCCGGCACCGGTGTGGATGGAAATTATTGGTTCTTCAGAGCTTACTCCATGTTTCCTCAGAACAGAGCTAAGTGAGCTTCTCCTGCTCTCGGAACCGTGCAACCGGTAGAATGGGTCGTCTATGTTCGCTCCAAGAGCAATGGCAATCTCCATGTAACTGTGCACCTTATGCTTACCAACTGGGAGGTCGATTTTTCTATTATAAACATACGATCTTTTGGCAGAGGAGTTACTAAGACGATGTGTTGCACCTGATAAAAAACTCACCGCAGAAGAGGCACTTCCACCCTGTAAGTCGATGACAGCATCTGGGGATATACTTCTGATGTCATTGATGAATTTTAGATAAAGTACTGTCCTTCTTAACACATTACTTCCGTAGATCTCTCTTCTTGGGAAGGAGAAAAGTCCATCGAAGCCATCAATACTTTCCACAGCCTCTCGGTAGGCACCGTCCACCGCAAAATATACATTTTTCCCCCTAAAATACTTCTGTACGGCGACGATTGAAGAGAGAGAGACCACAAGGTTTCCCAAGTGTCTGTCTATCATTATAATAAGCACTGTGCGTATTTTGTCGTAGCTAGCAAACATTTTGTTTAGAGTACCGGATGAATATACGCTACCTTTTTGAATGGGTCTTGATCCAAGAAACAAGCAGTTCAGCGCTTCGCTGTACAAGGAGAATGGGTTTGAACGGAGATTCTCGTGCGGTTTTGATCCAAAGAATAACTGCAAGTACCCCGAAGATAATATTCGGCAGCCACAGACCGATGGCGGGTGGGTAGGGCCCGTCTTTTCCCAAGGCTTTGGCCGCAGACACAAAAAGATAATAGAGCAAAAATAGTACCAGCCCCAGAACCACCCCTGAGAGTCGGGAACCGGTCCTCGATTGAACGCTCAAGGGCGCGGCAATAAAGCCCAAGACAATACAGGCGAAAGGGAGGGACAGGCGACGATGCCATTCAAATGATAATTTTTTGCGCTTTTTGGGGTCCAGTTCGGTCGAAGCCAGCGCCTGTCTCAGCTCAGTGAAACTGAGGTGCCGTTCTCTCTTGCGGAAATCCGCCTTATTGAAAGCAAATGAATCCAGATCCACGTTGAAATCATAGTTCTGAAAACGAATGGTTTGCAGGCTTTCCATCTCATCTCCCACCCGAACGATCTGACCCCGAAGAAGCCTAAGGGTAATTTTCTTGCCGCTGGGATCGTGGACAAGAAAGCCTTCCTCGGCAATGATAGTGCTTTTGGTCTCAGGAGATCTCTCATCATCAATAAAAACCTCGCGTAAATGTCTGCCATCCGAGGAGATGGAGTTAATGAAAAAAACGAGCCCATCAAACTGATCATTGAAAATTCGCTCTTTGAGACCTAGCTGACCTCTAGAGCGAGCCATCTCCAAGAGAACGCGCTGAAAACCACTGTTGCTATGTGGCAAAACAAAACTGGAGAGACCGAGGGTAGTCAGCCAGGCAAAGCCTGTCACCAGAGCCACGGGAGGAAGCGTTTGGTAAAAGCTGATGCCAGCAGTTTTCATGGCGGTGATCTCGTTGTCATCAGCGAGCCTGGCAAATGCGAGAAGTACGGCGAGTAGGGTGGCCATAGGAATGGTGAAGACTAGAAAGTAGGGGAGCGAGTACAGCAAGAGCATGCCGAGATCAGCCAAACCGGACTCGCTTGCAAAGAGCATTTGTGTGTACCGCATGATCTTGCCCAGAAAGAGAACGAGAGTCAGAACCAAGAGGCTGACGAAAAAAGGTACCGCTTGCTCAAGGAGAAGATATCTGAACAATATCCGTTTCATAGACGTGGAGTGTAATGAATGAGCTTCAGTTTGTAAATGGCTAACTGGTGCTCAGCTAACTAAGGTTTCAGGTTTCAGTGTTCAGGTTTCAGATTTTTTTGTTCTTCTTCCCTGACACCTGACACCCGACACCTGACACCCTAAGACTTAGTGAGGAGAATTTGATATTTTGCAGGGCTCTTGACAATCTACCAGGTAAAAAAGTGCTGGCTTCCTTTACCTGCTGTGCTATATTCATCGGCAGTGCACTCAAAGCCACCATGGTTGAGAGGTAGATTCGATAGATGCCAACCACCGATGATTCCAAGGTTCTTTCTGAAGGTATAGACAAGTTTTCATCCTGCCGGATCCTGGTTGTGGGCGATGTGATTATGGACGAGTTCCTCTGGGGTCGCGTTGAGAGGATTTCGCCAGAGGCACCGGTGCCGGTGGTACAGGTCGAAGAAGAGTCCCTTGTGATGGGCGGCGCCGGCAATGTGGTCAACAATATTATTTCTCTGGGTGGGCAAGCACTCCTATGCGGGGTCATTGGCAACGATGCCATGGGCAGGGAATTGGTTCACATGCTGCAAAAGATGAACAGTCCCACTCACGGTCTGGTGGTTGAAGGGCGGCGACCCACCACCATAAAAACCAGAGTAGTTGCCCACTCCCAGCAAGTGGTTCGAGTGGATCGCGAGGAAAGTGAGCCTGTGACTGAGGCTAGCATCGAGAAAATTATTACCGTCATCAAAGAACAGCTCGGTTCCATCGATGCGATTGTGGTTTCCGACTACGGTAAGGGCGTTGTGACTAACAGCCTCATGGACGGCCTCCGCTCTTTCGGCCAAGGTGGTCAGATTATTTTGGCAGTGGATCCTACAGTACGGAATTTGGCCTTATACAAAGATGTTACTCTTATAACTCCCAACAATCATGAAGCCCAGCAAATGTCCGGGATTCACCTTAAAGACCATCAGAGCGTCAAGCAAGCCGGTGTCCACCTGCTCAAAGAACTCAACTGTCAGATGGTCCTTATAACCCGTGGAGATAAAGGGATGACGCTATTCGAGGGCAACGGGGAGACTACTGAAATCCCCACGGTTGCCAGAAAAGTCTTCGATGTATCTGGAGCAGGTGACACTGTTATCGCAGCCTTCACTTTGGCTGTGGCATCCGGCTTGACGCCGAGTGAAGCCGCCGTACTATCAAACCTGGCTGCTGGAATTGTGGTTGGCGAGATTGGTACCGCTGCGGTTGCAGCATCGAGGCTGAAAGAGATTTTGATTGACACTGCATCGGGACGGAAATAGAGTCGGGGGAACCTACCTGACAATCCCTGCGTCTAACCCCACGCGATCCAGTGGAATGATTATTGCTTTTTCGGGTGGTTCTATCAATGCAATGTTTTTCCAAATCCGGATACTTTATGCCTTACTGTCGCGAGACCGCTAAGATGGGCGTGCCACCTGGCAACTCGTCCCGCGGTACCGCGGGATTGGTTCCGAGGCGTACCTAAATGGTACGTCGCAGGGACCGATACCCGAGGACGCCAGGAAGGACGGCTGTAGATTGCAGATTGGAGATTGCGGATTGCGGATTTGAGGCTGAAAATGACCGACCAAGATAGAGTAAATAGTGGAAATTATAGTCGCATTCTTTGCTTACTCAAATAACCAATTTGGATAAGATTTCCTTCAATCTGAAATCTTCAATCTAAAATCTGAAATTCTGAAGTGGTCGCAGTAGGTAAGGCATGAAGTATCCGGGTTAGATCTGAGGAGCAATACCAATGCATATTTGTGTAGTTGGCGTTGGCTATGTGGGATTGGTAACCGGTGCCTGTTTTGCTGAGTTTGGTGTCAGCGTTACCTGCGTAGACAAGGATGAAGCCAGGATCGAGCTCTTGCAACAGGGAGAAGTGCCTTTTTATGAGCCGGGGCTCACTGAGCTCGTCTCTAAAAATGTCAGGGAAGGCCGATTGAGTTTCACAACCGACGCGGGAAGTGCAATCAGGCAAGCCCTTGTAGTCTTCATTGCAGTAGGCACTCCTAGTGCCCCTGACGGTGGCGCTGATCTAAAATACATCCGTGAGGTGGCAGTCACTATCGGTCAGAATCTCGATGGCTACAAGGTGATCGTAACGAAAAGTACGGTTCCCGTTGGCACAGGTCAGATGATCAGTCAGATCATCGAAGAGCAACGAGAGTCCGATGTGGCCTTCGATGTGGTGTCGAATCCTGAATTTCTCAGAGAGGGGGCGGCAATAGAGGATTTCATGCGGCCCAATCGGGTGGTGATAGGAGCTGAAAGCGACCAGGCCGTCGCCATTTTAAAAGATCTCTTCAGTCCACTCTATCTCATTGAGACCCCTTTTGTGGTCACCGATGTACAGACTTCGGAGATGATCAAATACGCCTCCAATGCTTTTCTTGCCACCAAGGTTTCATTTATCAATGAGATGGCAAATATCTGTGAACACGTGGGCGCCGATATTCATCAAGTGGCCAAAGGAATGGGATTAGACGGTCGCATAGGACCGAAATTCCTCCACGCCGGGCCCGGCTTTGGTGGCTCCTGTTTTCCCAAGGACATTAAGGCTATCGACAAGATCGGCCACGATCACGGGTACAGCTTTGAGATTGTTAAGGCGGTAATGAGGGTTAACAAACGGCAAAGAAAGTTAATGGTCGAAAAGATCAACAAAGCTTTGGGTGGAGTGAAGGGTAAGAACCTGGCAATTCTTGGCCTTACATTCAAGCCCAATACCGATGATATGCGAGAGGCTCCATCCATTGCTATTATCAGGTCTTTGCAAAGGCAGGGTGCCAAAATTCGTGCTTTCGACCCGGCAGGAATGAAGGAAGCCCGAAAAATGCTGAAAAATATATATTATGCCAAAGATGTCTACGATGCCGCCAATGGTGCTCACGGCTTGGTAATTATCACGGAATGGAACCAGTTCCGCAACCTGGACTGGAAACGGATGGCCAAGCTCCTGAAAGAACCGGTGGTGGTTGATCTCAGAAATATTTACGAGCCGAAGAAAATGCAGGCCTTCGGATTTCGCTATACCTGCGTTGGCCGACAGAGCCCTGCCTGATAACTTTCCGGCCATTGTAGAAGCGTATATGAGTATTCCTCAAGACCCGAAGCCAGCAAAGCTCTTTATGAGTGTAATTGCCGATTCTGCGGGGAATATTGCCCAAGTATTGTCTAGATTAACCAAACGTTATGGGATACTGGATTTTGTTAGTGCTCTGCTAGCATTTGACTATACCGACTACTACTATGCCGAGATGGGACAGCCTCTGGTAAGGCGATTTGCCAGCTTCGAAGATCTCATTCCCCAGGAGGGCTTGGCACAGATCAAAGTGCAGACCAATCTTCTGGAGACTGAACAGAGTGCAGGGGGAAATCGACGGGTAAACATTGATCCAGGATATCTGTTGGCCGAACGGTTGGTGCTGGCGAGCGGTAAGAACTACGCCCATCGAATCTATCTGAGTAGTGGCATCTACGCAGATTTGACCATGGTTTATCGTGACCGGGACTATCGACCACTGGCTTGGACCTACCCAGATTATGCAGAACCCAAAGTACGGACATGGCTTCGAGGGTTAAGAGAGAAGTACTTACTGCAACTGCGAGGAAAAGAACAAACCGTAGAGAACACAGAGTGAACAAGGGATATTTGAGATTTAAGATGTAAGATTGTAGATTGACCCAAGCAGGAACTGGAAGATATCGCAATCTGCAATCTACAATCAACAATCTGAAATTCCACCGCTCTGTGGTTTAGAGAATGGAGGCCCAATTGGGCCATAACGGGGTGGAACAGTGCTTCATAGTATGACCGCTTTTGGACGTGGCGAGGCCGGGGCTGACGGCTACCGGTTCACAGTTGAACTCCGGACACTCAATCACCGCTTCTGTGATGTCCGAATAAAATTACCTCGCAAATACAGCGATTTTGAAGAGGATATTAAGAAAAGGGTCAGTTCAAAGTTTTCCAGAGGACGCATAGAGGTCAGTGTGCTTGCCGATGATACCTTGGACAAAGTGCAGCATCTCACTGTAGATACTGAGCTGGCCAAAACGTATAAGAGGCTGCTTCTCATTCTCCAAAAGGAACTGGGACTCGAAGGGGATCTTAGGTTGGAATCTCTTTTAAATTTCCGGGACCTATTTGCTTTCCAAGAAGACGAGGAAAGCAGGGGAAAAGCTTGGAGCGTCGTGGAGACTGCTCTCGATCAGGCGGTCAGTGACTGTCTCCACATGCGGCAGGAGGAAGGGGAGGCAATTACAAGTGATCTTAGCGAGCGACTGCACCTACTTGAGGTTCTAACCGGGGAAGTTGAGACCCGGGCACCGCTTGTGGTTGAGGACGCCCGTGATCGACTACAGAAAAGGATTCAGGATCTGCTTGATGAGACAGAGTTGGATGAGGCGCGTTTGGCTCAAGAGGTTGCGTTTTTCGCCGATAAAAGCGATATCACCGAGGAGGTGGTACGCCTTCAAAGTCACATCCAACAGTTTCGGGATTTGCTCGAGGCAAGTGGGCCCCGTGGACGCCAGTTGGAATTTCTCCTGCAGGAAATGCACCGGGAGGTCAACACCATAGGCTCTAAGACGAACGATCTGGACATCGCTCAAAAAGTAATCAAGATGAAGACAGAGCTCGAGAGATTCCGGGAACAGTTACAAAACGTTGAATAGGGGCTGGAACAACTGAGGCAAGAAAGGCACGGTGACAGTCTGAACTGACGAACATCAGGATAGTTCTGGACTCGAATGTGCTCTCAACGCGGGTCGGGCGAAATTGCCTCAAGGCGCCATTTGTCGGAAGGTGGAGTTGAAATGGAGGGAAGACTTTTAAACATCGGCTTTGGTAACACGGTGGTGGTGGATCGCGTAGTTGCTATCGTTTCCCCCGGTTCTGCACCAATGAAGAGGTTGAAAGAAGACGCCAAGATGGCCAAGAAGCTCATCGATGCCACCATGGGGCGACGCACTCGGGCGATCATCATCACCGACAGCAATCATGTCATTCTTTCCGGGGTGCAGGCTGAGACAATTGCCCAACGGTTTATGGCCGATTCTCTTGGCAAAGATGGCGATAGCAAGATAAAGTGATGGAGTCTACTGGGCAACTCTTCGTGCTTTCTGGCCCATCAGGGGTGGGAAAATCGAGCTTGCGGGAAGGAGTACGCAAGAGATTTCCTGAGCTCGCTTACTCGATATCTTATACCACCAGACCACCCCGCCAAGGAGAGTCAGAGGGTCGAGACTACCATTTCGTCTCATTGGAGACTTTTCTTGCGATGAAAGAGGCGGGTGATTTTGTTGAGTGGGCCCAAGTTCACGGAAATTATTATGGCACTTCTCGGGCGCAGCTAGAACAATACCTGAATGACCGGCGGGACCTGCTTCTGGAGATTGACGTCCAAGGTGCTCGCCAGGTGAAAGTCCATTTTCCCCGCGCCTGTTTTATTTTCGTTCTGCCGCCTGATCCTGAAACCCTGAAAAAAAGACTTTTAGAAAGAGGTACCGAGCGGGAAAATGATGTTGAGCAGCGGCTGAAGGACAGTTCCAGAGAACTTCTGGAAGCGTCTTGGTATGATTACTCGATTGTCAACGACGTTTTCGAGGAAGCCCTCGAGGAGCTGGTGGCCATCATTCTTTCAGCACGTTGCAGGTGACAGGCCGTTCTTTCACGAGTCGTGAATCCAAACCAATTCTGGATTGCGGATTTCGGATTGAACACTTGACATTGGTCATGTGCCTTCGGCGTCATTAGGTTAGTATGTTTCGCTCTCATTTGTTGTAATAAGTGGAAGAGGGAAATGAGGATTGAGAGATTGAGGATTTCAAGCAGCTATCAAAGAAACCTTATCTTTTTATTCCTAAATCCCCAAATTCCTTAATTCCTCAATACCTCTACTTTCCTCCAACCCATGCTGTCTGGCTGCCCAAAGATCCGAAATTCACATGACAGACGTTATCTACGGTATACATCCAGTCCGCGAAGCGCTTACAACTCGTGGCCACAGGGTCAGGGAAATCTGGGTAAGCGGGAGTGGACAGAAGCGCGCTCTTGTGGAAATCCTCGCCCAGGCGAGGGAACTTGGCATCAAGATCCGCTCCCACGAGCGGCAACGGTTGGATGCCAGGGCAGGGACTACTGCCCACCAAGGAATTGTAGCTCTCCTCTCTCCTTCTTCATTTGTCGATCTGGATGACATCCTCGAAGCGGCCCAGGGTGATGAGCCCGCACTTATCCTGGTATTGGACGGTATCCAGGACCCGCAGAATCTAGGTGGTCTCATTCGTAGCGCATATGTCTGTGGAGCTCACGGAGTGGTGGTGCCAAAAGATCGGGCTGCCTCTCTGACTGCTGCGGTGGCCAAAGCCTCAGCCGGTGCTCTTGAGCACATGGACGTTGCTCGGGTCACCAATGTGAAGCGAGCCCTGGAGCTTTTCAAGAAACAAGGCATCTGGGTGGTGGGATTGACCATGGAAGCGGATCGCTTTCTTTATGAACTCGATCTCTGTCAGCCTACGGCTTTGGTGATCGGCGGAGAAGCCAGAGGCATTCGACCGCTGGTGAGGCGGACGTGCGATCTGCTCGCTGCAATTCCCCAGTACGGCCGGCTCGATTCGTTCAATGCTGCAGCGGCTGGAGCTATGGCTTTGTATGAGACCATGCGTCAACGACTTACGGTCGCTCTCCAAAAATAGCAGTTCCCACTCGGATCAGTGTTGCGCCTTCCTCGATGGCCACCTCAAAATCGCCGGACATACCCATTGATAGTTCATGCATTTCAACATTAGGTAACTGAGCCTCGGCTATCTCCTGGCTCAGCTCTCTCAGCCGGCGAAAGTGTGGTCTGGCACGTTCCGGGTCGTTGAAGAAAGGCGGCATGGTCATGAGCCCTCGGATTTGTAGATGAGTGAATTCGGAGATCTGTCGGATGAGTTGGAGACACTCGGCCGGACGAACACCACCCTTACTCGCTTCGTCGGCGAGGTTTACCTGGATGAAAATGGGAATCACTCGCCCCAAAGGTTGAGCGCGGCGGTTCAATTCAGTCGCCAGCTTCAGAGTATCGACGGTTTGAATAAGGTCGAAGAGCTTAACCGCATATTTTGCCTTGTTACTTTGTAAACGCCCAATGAAATGCCACCTTGCCTGGCCTCCCACCTGTTCGATTTTGTTTCGGGCTTCTTGGACGTAATTTTCTCCCAGTATGTGCAGGCCCGCTGATACCGCTTCCTTGATGCGCTCAACCTTTACGATCTTTGTGACACCGACCAGTTTTACCGACTCGGGTGAGCGGTTCGAGCGGATGGCAGCATCCGCTATCTGCTCTTGGACCCGGGCCAGGTTCTTTGCAACTGACATTTTTTCACCAGCCAAATATAGGGGGGTTAACCCTAAAAAGGATCGGCAACTCGATGACGACGCAATAACTCCACCGTCTCGCAGAGGGGCAAACCCACCACGTTCGAGTAAGAACCATCGATTCGTTGAATCAAACAACCGCCGATGCCCTGGATACCATAAGCGCCAGCCTTATCCATAGGCTCACCAGTTGTAATGTAGCCTTCAATATCCGCAGCGCTGAGTTTTCTCATAAAAACCTTGGTCTCAACTGCTAGGCTTTCCTCAACTCCATATTTTGCGTGTAACAGGCTGACTCCGGTAATGACTTGATGGCTGCGTCCACTTAAGCGGGAAAGCATGGCCGTGGCCTCTGTTAGGTTGACTGGTTTTCCCAAAATTTCCTCATCAATAACAACGATGGTATCTGCCGCCAATACCCATTGTTGGGGGTACCGTCGCGCCACCTCCTTGGCTTTCTCTTTGGCGTAATAGATGGCGTGACCTCTCGGTTCCATACCGCTCTGGTCGGTTTCCTGCCGTCTGCTGGGAATGACCGTGAAAGAGAACCCTAGCTGGCGCAGGAGTTCTCGGCGCCGCGGAGAACCTGAGGCGAGGATAAAGGTTTCATTTTTGTTGTTCTTGTTCATTCTGCTCAGATGTCATCTCTCTGTCTATCTTTGGTAATTTGAAAAGTCTGCGGGCGTTTAAGGTCGTCTGTCTGGCCAGCTCTTCTACGGGGAGATTTCTTAGTGATGCAATTTTCTTTGCGGTGTGGATAAGAAAAGCTGGCTCGTTTCGTTTTCCTCTCTTGGGCACTGGAGCCAGAAAGGGGGCATCGGTTTCCA
>JAJDNL010000272.1 GCA_022340745.1 Deltaproteobacteria bacterium | reverse complement strand
ACCGGCTTGGAGTTTGAGCGCTTAAACAACGCGGTTGGACCCACAGGTGGACAGATCCTGATGAAGAACGGCAAGGTACCGGAAAGCGTTGGCATTATTCACTGTGTAGGCAGTCGTGATGTAAACTACCATGAGTACTGCTCCAGAGTCTGCTGCATGTACGCTCTCAAATATGGCCATCTCATCAAAGAAAAGGCTGGGCATGACACCCAAGTCTACAACTTCTACATTGACATGCGGTGCTTTGGTAAAGGCTACGAGGAATTCTACCGTAGGCTTCAAGAAGAGGGGATTATTTTCTTGAGAGGTAGACCCGCCGAGGTCACAGACCAAGCCCTCAAGCCTGAAGAGGAAAACAAACTCATCGTCGTCACGGAAGACACTTTGATGGGCAAACGGCTTCGGGTACCCCTAGATATGGTTATCCTCTGCACTGCCATGGAGCCTGCAGACGACGCTGCCGATGTGGCCAGAGTCTTTGGAATTAGCCAGGGAGGAGACGGGTTTTTCCTAGAGGAACATCCCAAATTGGGACCTGTGTCCACAGCGACTGATGGGGTGTTTCTGGCCGGAGCCTGCCAGGGTCCTAAAGACATTCCTGATGCGGTCTCTCACGCAGCTGGGGCAGCAGGCCAGGCGCTAGCCCTGGCTACCAGGGGCAAGGTGGAAATTCCTTCCACCATTTCCTGGATAGATCCAAACATTTGCGCTGGATGTCAAGCCTGCATTGATCTTTGTCCATACTCAGCCATTGAATTTGATGGCCGGAGAAGGGTATCGGTGATAAACGAGGCACTCTGCAAGGGATGCGGAAGCTGCGCAGGTCACTGTCCGAGTGGGGCAGCGCAGATCAACCACTTCACTGGCAAACAGATTTTTGCCGAAATCGAAGGCGTCCTGGACGATTTATTGGCCGAACTCTAATGAGGATCTCGGAAGGCGGAACTGGGAAATGACGACATTCAAATGTCGCGTTATAAATCCTAACATTTTAGACATTTTTGAGGGAGGGGAAAAATGGCAGATTTCGAGCCGACAATAATCGCCTTTGTGTGCAACTGGTGTACGTATACTGCCGCTGATCTGGCTGGGACCTCTAGGTTGACCCAGCCTCCCAACGTGCGGATGATTCGAATGATGTGCACCGGCATGGTGGATCCCAAATATGTAATCAAGGCCTTATTAGAGGGAGCAGACGCAGTGCTGATCAGTGGTTGTCATCCTGGGGACTGTCATTACATTAATGGCAACTTAAAGGCTCGCCGCAGGGTCAAGTTACTGAAAGAGATTCTGCCACGGTTCGGTTTCGACGAGCGGAGGGTGAAACTCACCTGGATAGGTGCCAGCGAGGGCATTGATTTTGCCAACACCATGAAGGAATTAGTTGAAGAGATTAAGGAGTTAGGCTCCAACGAAGTGCGACAACAGATGGTAATCTAACCAATCTTGCAGATAACCTGGAGGAAATCGATGGCAAGCACAGCGAAAATCAAGATCGAGGGACAGAATCTGGTCACCTCATTGCAGGGTTTCTTCAAAACACTCTTACAAGTAGAGGAAGTCAGCGCTCTTCTGGTGGCTCAGCATTTGTCTATGAAAAACGCGGTGATGCCCACCCTGGTCACCGACCCCGAAAAGCTCGACGGCGCCGATCCGCTTGCACCTGTTTTTCCCATCAACGCTGCCAAGGTAGTTTCCAGACTCACCAGAAAGCCAATTAAGGGAAAGGTGGCGGTGGTGCTTCGACCCTGCGAGATCCGGGCCTTCATTGAGTTGGTGAAGTTGAAACAAGGCAGTGCCGAGGACGTTATTCTGATAGGGATGGATTGTCTGGGAGCTTACAGCAACGTCAACTACCCCAGTTTTGCCGGGGATGACGGTACGGCATCAACTTTACAGTTCTACAATAGTATCCAAGCAGGCAAAGGAACGGCGATCAACGGTTTCGATGTTTCGCCCGCATGCAAAGCCTGTGAATATCCCATTCCGCAAAACGCTGATCTGCTCATCGGCCTGGTGGGCATTGATACCAACGACCACCTGCTGTTGAAAGCGAACACAGAGGCAGGGGAGGCCCTATTGGAAAGCTTGGCACTCCCTACCACCAAAGAGCCTGAAAACCGAACTGGGGCCATCGAAAAGCTGGTGGCCGAACGCATAGCCTACCGTGACCAAATGTTTGCCGAAACCAGTGAGGCCACGGCCGATCTGAACAAGCTCATGAACTATCTGGGAAATTGCGTCAACTGTTATAACTGCCGGGTGGCCTGTCCTGTTTGCTACTGTAAAGAGTGTGTTTTTCTCACGGATGTCTTCGACCACGAACCCTCCCAATATTTACGCTGGGCGAAACGCAAAGGTATCCTCAAAATGCCTACTGACACGGTCTTTTTCCATGTTACTCGTATAGCCCATATGAGCACGGCATGTATTGGCTGTGGCCAATGTTCCAATGCCTGTCCTAACAACATACCGGTGATGGAAATTTTCCGGACTGTGGCCAGCTACACTCAAAAGGCCTTTGATTATGAGCCGGGAAAAAGCCTGGAAGATGAACCGCCCCTTTCCGTATTTCGCGAGGATGAGTTCCAGGAGGTTGTGGCGAAATCGCACTAGGAGTTCACGGACGATGTCCGTGAACTGGCATAGGGCATAGAGCTTGGAGTAAGAATTGCGAATTGCGAATTTGTCCTTCGGACTCCCACCCTTCGGGCGGGTTCCCAGTTTCGGATTGCGGATTTGAAAAACGGAGGGCATGTGCAGAGGACGGAGGACGGACGACAGAGGAAAAACGACTGAGAACAGATGGTTCAAACTACTGAATATCGAACAGCAGAATAACGAACTGCAGAATGATGAAGTAATCACTTCGATATTCGAAATTCCTTGTTCGATATTCTACGGTTCAAAAAGGCGGCAGCCTCGAGGAAGTGAATCTTAATTGGTTGTCTCCCGGATTCTGGCTACTTTAGCCTTTACGATCTGAACGGCTAGAACGATTGATTAGCGAGATTTAGAACAAAGAGGTATAGCGCAATGAGGAAAAAAATAGGATCAGCTTTGGTAGTGGGTGCGGGGATTAGCGGCATTCGTTCAGCGTTGGATTTGGCAGAATTGGGCTACCAGGTGAAATTAATCGACCGGGCACCCAACCTGGGCGGCACTCTTTCGCAACTGGACTACCAGTTTCCCACCGACCATTGTGGTATGTGCAAGATGCTTCCTCTGGTGGAACGAGATTCTTCCTCCCAGTATTGTTTGCGCAAGGGTTTGTTCCACGAGAACATTGAAATCATGCTTTCCACAGAATTGGTAGGCATGGAAGGTGAACCAGGAAAGTACCAGGTCACCTTGCGACAAAATCTCAGCATGGTGGATCCAGAACGCTGCATCGGCTGCGGAGAATGTTCTGCCGTTTGTCCGGTGGAGGTACCTGACGAGTTCAATGCCGGATTGAGCAAGAGGAAGGCGGTCTATCTGCCTGTGCCTCACAACATTCCAAACCACTATGTGGTGGACATGGAAGCCTGCACCATGTGTGGCGAGTGCGAAAAGATCTGTCCCACAGGGGCCATTGACTTCCGCTGGGAAGCTCGTCGGCAATTTCGCATCCTAGTGGTGGACGATGAGCTTATCGTTCGAGATTCGCTCAGAGACTGGTTAACAGAGGATGGCTTTGCGGTAGACACAGCCGAATCTGGACCAGACGCCCTGGAAAAGATGACCAAGAAAGCCTACCATCTGATGCTCCTGGATATCAAAATGCCGGAGATGGATGGAGTCGAGGTGCTCAAGCGATCAAAAGAACTTCGCCCGGAGCTTCCGGTGGTGATGATGACGGCCTATGCCACTGTGGAGACTGCAGTAGAGGCTATGAAAATTGGCGCTTTAGAATATTTGATGAAGCCTTTTGATCCAGAAACCCTAGTGCCCCTGGTGGTCAAGCTCTACGAAAATCTCGAGCGTGCCGATGAACGTGAACTGGAGGTGGGGGCGGTAATTCTGGCAGCGGGCTTTGGTTCCTACGATCCGGCTGAGGGCAGTAACACCTACGGCTACCGAGAGTATCCCAATGTGGTGACCAGCATCGAATTTGAGAGGTTGATCAGTGGCACCGGCCCTACTGACGGAAAGCTGCTGCGGCCCAGCGACGGTAAGGAGATTGGCAAGGTGGCCTGGCTCCAGTGCGTGGGCTCCAGAGACATACAGGCCGACGCGGATTACTGTTCATCCATTTGCTGTATGTTCTCCATCAAGGAAGCCCTGTTGGCAAAAGAGCGGACCGATGGTCAGGTGGACGCAGCCATTTATTACATGGACATGCGCACCTTCGGTAAGAACTTCCAGCGTTACAGAGAGAAGGCGGAGAAGGAATACAATGTCCGGTTTCAGAGGAGCCGGGTCCACTCGGTGGAGCCAGAAGGTGCCAATGGGAATTTGAGGATTTCCTACACCGACGTCGACGGGACCGGTCGTGAGGAGATTGTTGATCTCGTGGTCCTCGCTGCGGGCCAAAGGCCCCCGACGGGCTCTGAATCGCTGGCAGAAATGACCGGAGTTGAACTGAACCCATGGGGATTCTGCCAGTTGCAGCCTTTTTCTCTGAGCCTCACCGAGCAGGAAGGGGTGCTGGCAAGTGGATCTTTCTCCGGTCTGCGGGATATCTCCGAATCGGTGATTCAGGCGAGCTCTGCTTCTTTGAGGGCCTCCAGCCTTATTCATGCCAAAGGGGGTGGTCTGGCTGAGGCCGCTGAACCGCAGGCCGTTTTTCGTGATGTTACCCGAGAACTGCCGGAGACCATGGTAGCTCTCTGTAGCTGTGGGGATAATCTGACCGAAGCAGCCAAGCTGGAAGAGGTGGAAGAGGCGGTTGTTGATCTGGACTCGGTTTCTCAGGTGCAGCGGATTGAACGCATCTGCACCCAAGAAGGGTGGGATCAGTTGGAGGAAGCACTTCGAGACAGTAAGGCGAATCGTCTTTTGATTGGGGCGTGCATGCCTTACGTCTATGCCAGGAAGCTGCGAGAATTGGGCAAAAAGATAGGGCTCAGTTCGGCGCTGATGGAGGTGGTGGACATTAGCACCCCGGCATTGCCCGGGCGAAATTCCAATCCAGAGCAAGTGGGCAGGGACGTATGGGCTGCTGTGGCCATGGGTGTCGGCAAGTTGAAAGGTATGGACCCTTCAAATCTCCCCTCCACCTCAGTAATACAGAAGGCATTGGTGGTTGGAGGTGGTATTGGCGGCATGAGTTCGGCACTGGCCATTGCTGAGCATGGCTTTGAAGTGTTCCTGGTGGAAAAGGCGGAAGAACTGGGAGGCAACCTCAGGGTTCTGCACCGGACTCTTGAAGGGGATTCTCCTCAGGAACTCCTGGAGCGGACAGTGGCACGAGTTGAGAAACATCCAAACATTCAAGTTTATACCAAGTCTCAAGTACTGCATTCCCGGGGCAGAGTGGGACGGTTTCGTAGTACCATCGAAAAAGAAGACGGGATGGGTGAGAGCTTGGAGCACGGAGTAACGGTGCTGGCAACAGGAGGCAAGGAAGCCAGTACCGAATCATATGGTTATGGACAAAGCGAAGGTATCGTCACCCAGCACCAACTAGAGGAAAAACTCCACTCTGGTGCAGTGAATCCTGGGGAACTTGGTGTTGTCACCATGATTCAATGCGTGGATTCTAGGGAGGAACCGCGGAACTATTGCAGCAGAGTCTGCTGCTCGTCGGCTCTTAAAAATGGCCTTTATTTGAAAGAACAAAATCCAGAGCTCGACGTTTATATCCTCTACCGGGATATCATGGCCTACGGTTTCTTAGAGACGTATTATACGAAAGCGCGCCAAGCTGGGGTAATCTTTATCCAGTATGAGGTAAGTGACAAGCCTCGTGTCGAGGTCGACAATGGTCGTATAGCGGTTGGCGTCACGGATCCAATTCTCGGTCGAGAGGTGCTGATAGAGTCCGATCTGCTAGTCCTCAGCACCGGTATTGTTCCAAACAACCAGGAAAAAATAGCGGGAATATTTGAGGTGGAGACAGACCAGGATGGCTTTTTCCAAGAGGCAGAATACAAATGGCGGCCGGTGGATTTTATGAAAGAGGGAATTTTTACCTGCGGCATAGCCCATTCACCCCGTTCCGTCACCGAGACCATCGCTATGAGCGAAGCAGCCGCGCAGCGCGCCTTAAGAATACTGAACAGTGAGAGAGTAATGGCGGGTAGTACAGTGGCAGAGGTGCGTCACAGCCTTTGTTCTCTGTGCGAGAAATGTATTGCTGCCTGTCCGTACGGCGCCAGATGGCGAGACGAAGATGAAGAGAAGATTTTGGTGGATGAACTCGCTTGCCAAGGTTGCGGTTCTTGCGCAGCTGTCTGTCCCAACAGCGCCTCGGTGCTGCGTGGTTATCTGGATCAACAGATGTTCTCAGTCATTGATGCAGCGTTGGAGGAGATTTTCTAAATCGATACTAGATACTAGATGCTCGATGCTAGATAAAGTAAGAAGGCAGTCTGAGGTATCCACTATCAAGTATCCAGCTTCCAGCATCTGAGCCGCTCGAAAGGCGGTGGGTCGAAACGAAGGAGATGAAATCCCATGAGCGAAGAGAACCTTACTCTAGCTGAAGTGCATGAAGTGGCAGACCCCATGCGCGTCATTCAGGAAAAGCTGCGCGCCTGCATGCAGTGCGGCACCTGTACTGGCTCCTGCGCCAATTCATTTGCCATGGATTACACCCCGAGACAGTTATGGCGGATGGTGCAACTGGGGCTTACAGATGAGCTTTTCAACAGCAAGACCTTTTCACTTTGTTCTAGCTGTTACTACTGCACCCTGCGCTGCCCACGGGGGTTGCCTTTGACAGAGACCATTCATGCTTTGAAACAACTGGCTGTAGCCAAAGGAATAGCTGAAAAAAAGGGAGCACGTTTCTATCAGACCTTTCTTGACACGGTTAGACGCTATGGGCGAGTGAGGGAGATGGAGCTTATGGCCAGGTACTTTATGATCATGAAGAGTCCCATGCTCCCTCTGAGTTTCACCCCTTTAGGTATGAGGCTTATGATAAAAGGAAAAGTCTCCCCTGAGATGCCTAAATTCTTTGGGCCAGGGAAGATGGACGCCATCTTTCGCAAAGTGAAAGAACTGGAGGCAAGTTCATGAAGTACTTCTATTACTCCGGATGTTCTTTGGAGGGCACAGCGCTCGAATATAACATCTCCACCCAAGCGGTCATGCAAGCACTGGGAATAGAATTGATAGAACTGGAGGACTGGACCTGCTGCGGTGCCAGCGCAGCAGAGACCCTCAGCGAGCTACTTTCAATGGTGCTTCCAGCGCGCAATCTGGCCTTGGCTGCAAGAATGGATCAGGATTGTGATTTTTTAATTCCGTGCAGTGCTTGCTACCTCAATCTCAGGAAGGTAGACGAGCACTTGGGCAGCGATGAGGGACTCCTAGAGAAGATCAATGAGGTCCTGAACGAAGAGGAATTAAGCTACCAGGGAGGCATCAAATCTCGCCATTTGCTGGATGTGCTCGCCACCGATATTGGCCCAGAGATGATCAAAGCCAAGGTAAAGCGGGAACTGTCAGGTCTGCGCATCGCACCATATTATGGTTGTCAGGCCTTGCGTCCTTATGGGGGCTACGACGACCCCGAACAGCCTAGCTGTATGGAGCCGTTAATCGAGGCTCTTGGCGCTGAAGTGCATCCTTGGAGAATGGGCGCCAAATGCTGCGGTGCCGGTCTCATGACGACTAAGAAAGAGGTTGCTATTGAATTGACCAGTGCACTACTCAAGGCTGCCAAAGGGGCAGATTGTATCGCAACAGTATGTCCCATGTGTCAGATGAACCTGGACAGTTATCAAAAGCAGGTCTCGAAGACTGGAGGGGAAAATCTGAGCATTTCGGTTCTTTACCTTCCCCAGCTCATAGGCATGGCATTTGGCCTGGGTGAAGAAGATTTGAAGCTTGGCCTCAACATGGCCTATACCGACTCGCTCAAAGCCAAGCTTGCAGAATATAGGGTGGGCATCACCCACCAATAAGCTGAAATGCTATTGAAAAAATACGGCCCGCTAGCTTCGTTGTCCAGGTATCAGTGCCGGGTGGGACCAACTCCTCTCCATCACTCCCCCTGACAAAATCGTCACAAGAGTGCAATGTAAGAGCTCGCGATTTTACGGTAGACATATTACATAGTATGTAATATGTATAAGTTATGGCGCAAAAAAAGCACAACAGAAAAGAAGAGCAAGCCAGAAAGACCCACAAGAAGATACTCATGGCCGCTGCCGAGCTGTTTGCTCGCCAGGGCTACCACAAGACCACAATTACAGACATAGCCCAGGCGGTTAATCTGACTTCAGGTGCTGTATTTCACCACTTTCAATCCAAAGAAGCTTTGCTTGAGGCAGTGGTGGACTGGTTGGCACGAGGCATAACAATTTATTCAGATCACCTGAATCAGGCAGAAAAGAGCTCACTGGCTGTGGCTGAGGGGGTTGTGGATATCATGTGCGAGCATTTCCGCCGGCAACCAGAGGCCACAATCTGTCTGGCGGCATTAGGTACTGAATTTGCAGGCAGTAACCATTACATGGAGAAGCGACTCAATGCGGTGTACGATGGTTTCGTAGAAGCTTTCTCCCGTATTCTGGAAAATCATCCGAAGGTAAGCGATTCACGCGCAGCTGCAACGGCATTGGTTGGTGCAGTACAAGGTATTGCCGTACAAGGTCTGCTGCAGGCACCGGAGCGGTCCATTGATGAGTTGGCTGAGGGATTCTTGAGTTTATTGGCTGAGTGGTGAAGGAAGGCATAGAGCAGAGGGCATAGGGCATAGAGAATAGGGCATAGAGAAATACAGCTGACAACGGACAGCTTGCAGCAGGCAGGAGTCGGAATCCAGAATTTAGGTTTCAGGTTTCAGCATTTGTGTATTTCTTTCCTGACACCTGACACCCGACACCTGACACCTGATCCGCCTCCGGCGGAACACCTGAAACCCTGAGATCTGATGCTTGAGGAAGATAATCATAGAGATAATTAGGCTTAAACCAAACTGGCAGAAAGGAGAAGCACGGTGAACATAGTAGTCTTGGTTAAACAGGTGCCGGACACTGAGACGAAGATCAAGATCGGCGCTGACGGCAAATCCATTGAAACCAGCGAGATCAAGTGGGTCATGAACCCGTACGACGAGTATGCCGTTGAAGCAGCTCTTCGTCTCCAGGACAGCGTTGGGGCCAGCGTCACCATTCTGAGCATGGGGCCTGAGAGAACAGTGGAATCCATCCGCACTGCTCTGGCCATGGGAGCAGACACGGGGGTTCTGGTTGACGACCCGGCAACAGAGGGAAGTGACGGTCTGGGCAAGGCCAAAGTTCTTGCGGCAGCGCTGAAGAGTCTGGAGTTCGACTTGGTTTTTTGCGGCCATCGGGCGGTGGACAGCGATGAGAATCAGGTGGGAATCATGGTGGCCGAACTCGCAGGTATTCCGCATCTAGGCCTAGCCGTATCGGCAGAGGTTACGGACGGCAAAGTGAAAGTACAACGTCCCATAGAGGGAGCCAAGGTGACCATGGAGGCAATACTTCCGGCGTTGGTAACCTTTGGTGGGGCCCATGCAGTGTGGAATCCAAGGTATGCGTCGTTGCCGGGTATCATGAAGGCCAAGAAGAAGCCTTTGGAGACAAAAACGCTTGCTGACTTAGGACTTTCTGCAGATGAGGTAGGGGCTCAAGCTGCCAAAGTGAGCGTGACCGCCATGGAGATGCCCCAAGAACGGCAACCGGGTCGGAAGCTTGAGGGTGATACGGTTGAGAAGGCCAAAGAGTTGACCCGTCTTCTCCATGAGGAAGCAAAAGTCATATAAACCGATGTGCGATATGAGATATGAGATATGCGATGTGAACATCCAGGAATTGCGAATTACGGGATTAAGGGATTGAGCCTTGTCTCAAAAAATCCCTGAATTCTTCGCGCTCGCTGCGCTCCGCTCTGTCCCCACGCTTTCAGGGCGGGGCCCCGGTTTCCTCAATCCCAAAATTCCTGAATTTGATTCCCACATCTCACATCCCAAACTATAGCTTAAAGTTCAAACTAAAATAGGAGATAGACAAGATGGCACAGGGAGTATGCATAATCACGGAGTTTCGCGAAGGTGCGTTTCGGCGTGTTTCCTTTGAAATAGCCAGTGAGGGCAGGAGGATTGCGGATGAATTGGGGGAACCTCTCCTGGCTGTTGCCTTGGGTGAAGGTGTGGAAGCGGTTGCTTCAGATCTTGGAGGTTACGGGGTAGAAAAGGTTTACGTGGTTGATGATGCGCTCCTCAAGGACTATCGGGCTGAAACGTATGTGCCGGTTGCAGCCGAAATCCTGCAAAACCTCAGCCCGAAGGTGGTCCTCACTGCGGCTTCGGTGGACGGTAAGGATTTCAGTGCAAGACTGGCAGCCAGGCTCGGGGCTGGCTTGGCAACGGACTGCACCGAGTTAAAGGTCGAGGGAGGCGGACTCAAGGCGAAGAGGCCGATGTATGCAGGGAAAGCATTTGCCTGGTGTGAATGGTCGGATGGGACCTGGCCCCAGGTGGCTTCTTGCCGGCCAAATGTGATGGATTGTCTTGCAGCGGACGCATCCAAGAAGGCTGAGGTTGAGAAGGCTGATGTAGCATTACCTGCGGGAAATCTTACCCAGGTGGTGAGCATTGAAAAGGATGCAGGCGGCAAGCTCGACCTTACCGAGGCCGAGGTTATCGTCTCTGGTGGCCGAGGCATGAAGGGGCCGGAGAACTTTGCCATGCTGGAGGAGCTGGCTGGTATCCTTGGCGGTACGGTCGGCGCTTCTCGCTCTGCAGTGGATTCGGGCTGGCGTCCCCATGCGGATCAGGTGGGTCAAACCGGGAAAGTGGTCACCCCCAATCTGTATGTTGCCTGTGGTATATCAGGAGCCATTCAGCACCTTGCCGGTATGAGTTCGAGCAAATATATTGTCGCAGTCAACAAGGATTCCGAGGCTCCAATCTTCAGCAAGGCAGACTACGGTATAGTAGAGGATCTCTTCCAGTTTTTACCGGCCTTTATTGAGGAAGTGAAGACACTGAAGTCAACATGTTAGCGGCCAGTGGGCCGCTAACAGCAAGCAGCAGGCAGCGGGCAGAGATTACTAGGCACTAGGAACTAAGTACTACGCACCAGCAACAAGTATTAGGCAACAAGTAGTTGGGAGGAGCTCCGTTTTCATTGCTTTTCTCCTGAATTCTGACTCCTGACTCCTTGCTTTTAAACGCACTCCGCACTCCGAAATAGGAGGCTGATATCATGCAACCAGGTTACTTCCCCGCCAATGTCCTGTTCATTCTGATTTTCGTTGCTGCCAATGCGTTCTTCTTATTCACCGCCTACAAGCTGTATCGGATTCTAAGACTGGGTAAGCCGGAAGATCGATTCGACCGAACATCGGAGCGGATCAAGAGTGTGGTGACCTTCGTCTTGGGACAACGGCGGGTGATACGCGAGCCAGCTGGCTGGGGTCACTTTTTCATTTTTTGGGGTTTCGTAATCATTACCATTGGCAGTATAGAGACATTCGGGGTTGGTATTTACCATGGTTTTGCCTATTGGAAGTTCCTGGGCAAAGGTCTCACCAACGTACTCTATTTGCTGCAGGACCTGTTTTGCACGGCCGTTGTGGTTGCCTTGTGCGTTGCGCTTTATAGACGCTTTGTGGTTAAACCCGAGCGTCTCAGATACGAGGATCAGAAGGCAACAAACCAAGACGCCTGCATCATCATTGGCCTCATCCTTGTGTTGATTTTACTGCTTTTTGGGGCGCGGGCAGCGGAATATCTTCTGGCCCAAGGGGAGGCAAATAGATACTTTCCCAGGTTGGCATTCGTCTCGGTTGCTTTCTCTCGTCTTTTTGCAGGGCTCACGAAAGAGGGTTTGCAAGCCTGGTACAGTATCTGCTGGTGGGGTCATACCGTGGTCATCCTGGGGTTCCTCATCTATATTCCTTTCTCCAAACATTTGCACCTGCTTGGGGCGATTCCCAATGTATTTTTTCGGCGGCTAGGCTCAGTTGGCGAACTCAGCAAGATGGATCTGGAGGACGAAACAGCAGAAACCTACGGGATTTCAACAATAGAGGAATTCACCTGGAAGCAGCTCTTGGATCTCTATGCCTGCACAGAATGCGGCCGCTGCTCGGATAACTGCCCTGCCACTCTCACCGGTAAACCTTTGAGTCCTAAATTAACCATCCACCATCTCAAAGAACATCTGCAAGCAAAGGGTAAAATGCTGCTGGCGCAGCAAGGGGCAGCGGAAGCTGCTTCAGTTAACCCTGAAGGTGAGTTAGTCAAAGCTCTCATAGGAGACATCTGCCAGCATGATGAGCTCTGGTCCTGTACCACCTGCGGCAACTGTATGGAACATTGTCCGGTATTCATAGAACACGTTGATAAGTACGTTGATATGCGTCGTTATTTGGTTCTCATGGAGAGCAATTTTTCTCCAGAGGTCCAAAATGTAATGCGGAATTGGGAAACCAACTCCAATCCCTGGGGTCTGGGTTTTGCCACCAGGGGAGATTGGGCCGAAGGGCTGCCGGTAAAAACTCTCGCCGAGGACTCCCAGGTGGAATATCTCTATTATGTGGGGTGTGCCGGCAGTTTTGACGAACGGGCCAAAAAGATCAGTTCCGCTCTGGTTACGCTTCTCAATGAAGCGGGGGTGAGCTTTGGCATTCTTGGGGCAGAGGAGAAGTGTTGTGGTGAAACGGCCAGGAGGCTCGGCAACGAGTATCTTTTTCAGAGCATGGCCACCGAGCTGGTGGAGATTATTAATTCTTATGGGGTAAAGAAGATCATAACCGCGTGTCCGCATGGCTATAACAGTCTAAAGAATGAGTATCCCCAGTTCGGGGCAAAGTGGGAGGTTTACCATCACAGTGAGTTTCTTGCCACCTTGCTGAGGGATGGGCAATTGCAACCACAACAAACCATGAACAAGAATTTGGTTTTTCACGACTCTTGTTATCTGGGGAGATATAATGATCTCTACGAAGAACCGCGAACTCTCCTGAAGTCTATTCGCGGGCTGAAGCTTTCCGAGATGGAGCGGAGCCGCAACAAGTCTTTTTGCTGCGGCGCAGGTGGTGGCAGAATGTGGATGGAGGAAACGTTGGGAGATCAGAAGATCAATGACGCCCGCACTGACCAGGCACTGAAACTCGAACCCGATATTATCGGTGTCTGCTGCCCCTTTTGCACCACCATGTTCGAAGACGGGTTAAAGACCTGCGACATGGATGAAGAAGTGAAGGTATACGACATAGCAGAAATTCTGGCTGAGACTGTCACCTCAGAGAAAGAGTAAAGCCGCGATGTACCAAGGTCCCCCGTCACAGATAGCTCAAAGAAACTCTCGACCTCTCCTATCAATGTGTGGTAGCTTGGCAATAGTTCAACTCGCCCACGTCAGATAAATCAGAACGCTTGTCGTCACTACTATGCTATCTCTGCGTTTCCTGCCCGCCATTGACTTCGCTTTCAGGTGAGGCGGGTAGGTCTGAGATCTCTGCGACAAAACATTTCAGGGGGGTATAGCCATGGAAAAGACCTGGCATCGGTCTTATGACAAGGGTGTTCCTTTTGAAGTTGATCCACCTGAGGATCCTTTACCCAGACAATTAGAGAAAGCAGCTCGAGACTTCCCGCAGGTTACAGCCACCGAATTCGTAGGGGCCCAACTCACGTACCAGCAATTGGCTGATCAGGTTGGCAGGTTTGCCGCCTCTCTCAGTCAATTGGGGGTAAAGCCCGGGGACAGGGTAGCCATTATGCTTCCCAATTGTCCGCAAACCGTCATCAGCTATTATGCTGTTCTCAGTATTGGTGGCGTAGCTGTAATGACCAATCCTATGTACGTGGAAAGGGAGATGGTCCATCAGTTCAACGATGCTGGGGTCAAGGTGCTGGTTGGTCTGGATCATCTGTTTCCACGCATCGACAAGGTCTGGAAAGAGACCAAGGTGGAGCACCTCGTTATCACGAGTATACGGGATTACCTTCCCTTTCCTCTCAATTTGCTTTACCCCCTCAAAGCCAAGAAGCAGAATCTTAATATGAAGGTTCCCTACTCCAGTTCCATCCACTCGTTCAAAGGACTGGTGAAGAATAGCCTTGGCGATGCTCCCCGGCCAGAAGTGGATATGGCTGAAGTGGCCCTACTCCAGTATACCGGCGGCACCACTGGAGTGGCAAAGGGGGTGATGCTTACTCATAGGAACCTGGTAGCCAACGTAATGCAGATCAGTGGGTGCCTGCCGACCCTCAGGAGGGGAGAGGAACGTTTCCTCTGTGTGGTCCCCATATTCCACGTCCTGGGGATGACTGCGGTCATGAACTGGCCTATTTGCATGGGCTGCACCATGACCCTGGTGCCTCGCTTTGAGATCAAAGATTTCCTCAAGACCATTACCAAAACGAGACCGACCATTGCGATTCTGGTTCCAACTATACTCACCGCTATGGTCAATCACCCCGAGATCTCCAGGTATGACATATCTTCGCTTCACACTGTAGTTAGCGGCTCTGCTCCGCTGCCGGTTGAGATCATGAAGCGTTTTGAACAACTGACCGGCAGCGTGATACTGGAGGGCTATGGGCTCACAGAGGCATCGCCCGTGACCCATGTGAACCCCAGCATCAAGCGCAAGACGGGCTCCATCGGTATTGCCCTACCATCCACCGACTGCCGGATCATGGACCTCGAGACCGGGACAGAAGAGCAGCAGGTTGGGCAAGTTGGAGAACTGGTAGTCAAGGGACCTCAGGTGATGAAGGGCTATTGGAATATGGACGATGAAACCGCCCAGACCATCAAAGACGGTTGGCTCTACACCGGAGACATTGCCCATATGGATGAAGATGGCTACGTCTTCATCGTCGACCGCAAGAAAGACATGATCATTGCCGGAGGGTTCAATATCTATCCGCGAGATATTGATGAAGTCCTCTACGAACACCCTAAGATTGCGGATGCGGTAACCATTGGTGTTCCGGATGAATACCGGGGTGAGACCGTCAAGGTTTTTGTGGTACTCAAGCCCGGAGAAACTCTTACCGAAGAAGAGGTTATTGCCCACTGCAAGGAAAAACTCGCAGCTTACAAGGTTCCCCGGCTGGTGGAATTTCGCGAGGAGTTACCCAAAACCATGGTAGGGAAAGTGCTGCGGAAAGAGTTGCGGGCAGAGGAACTACGCAAGATCAAAGGTGAAAAAGAGGATTGATCCTCTTCTGTTTGAGTAGGGCTGGTCTCTGTGTTGGCCAACCCAAAAAAATCCCCCCTTAATCCCCCCTTTATCAAAGGGGGGGAATTCATTGGAATCTATCGAAACCATCCCCCTTTCCTAAAGGGGGAGCGAGGGGATTTTGTAATCAAACGTGAAGGCTTTATTTGGCGGGTACAGAAACCCGCCCTATTATTTTTGAGTTGAGAGTGTGATGCCTACTGTAGAGATTGACGGACGACCAATTCACTACCTGACCGGAGTCAATGGAGTAACCCCTGAGAGGCGTAGCATTGTTTTTGTCCACGGAGCCGGTGGCAATGGTATGGTCTGGCAGAACCAACGGAGAGGTCTGGATCGGGGAGTTAACACCATCTGCCTGGACCTTCCAGGCCATGGACAAAGTCATGGCAAAGGCTGCGCCACAATTGCCGAATATAGCCGCTGGCTCATACGCTTCATGCAACGGTTGGAATTGAGTGGGCCTTTTTGTGCCGGCCATTCCATGGGTGGGGCCGTGGTTCTTGAGGCGGCTATCGAATACCCGGAGAAAATGAAGGGGTTGATACTCATTGGCAGTGGGGCACGGCTCAGGGTCAGTTCCGAAATTTTCCACGGGATAGAAGTTGATTTTGAGGCCGCAGCAACAAAGTTGGTGCAGTGGTGCTACGGACCTGGGACCTCGGAAAAAGTCGTCAAATGGGGTCTGGAGCAACTACTTGCTGAGCAGCCAGAAGTCATGCTGGATGATTTCAAGGCCTGCAATGAGTTTGATAGACTGAGAAAAATTAGCAGTATCAACCATCCTGCCCTTGTAGTCTGCGGCAGTGAAGACAGTATGACACCTCCCAAATACTCCCAGTACCTTGCCGATAATCTCCTACAAGCAACCTTGAGGATCATAGAAGGGGCAGGCCACATGGTGATGGTGGAGAATGCTTTCAAGACAAACGCCTCAATACTGAAGTTTCTTGCCACTCTTTAGCTATGAGATGAGCATGGGGCATGGAGCATAGAGAAAGGAGCCAGGAGCCAGGAGTCAGGAGTCAGAATCCAGGAGGAAAGCAATCAAAATGAAATTCCTCTCTAGTAGTTGCCACTCGCCAAGTCTTTCTGTGCCTCGTGCTTAGTGCATAGTTCCTAGTGCGTTGTGCAGCTACACTCCTCTTGCCAACCGGTGGTAAGGCTTGATAAAATATAAGTTTGCAGTGGTTTGGCAGCGGAGAACTTACCCACATTCGAGAATAAATAATGGCAAGCAAAGACTACTACAAAATCCTTGGCGTGAGTAAAGATGCCAGTGACGATGCTCTTAAGAAAGCCTATCGTAAGCTGGCCTTGAAATACCACCCTGACCAAAACCAAGGGGACAAACAGGCAGAGGAGCGCTTCAAAGAGGTCAACGAAGCGTATGCTGTACTCAGCGATAAGGAAAAGCGCAAGCAGTACGACATGTTTGGAGCTGAGGGCTTTCAACAGCGATTTAGCCAGGAAGATATTTTTAGTAATTTCGATTTCGGTCAGGTGTTCAGGGAATTTGGTTTTGGCTCGGAGGATGTGTTAGGACGCATTTTCGGAGGAATGGGTGGAAGACGACCATTTGGAAGAGGTGGTGGGGGGTATCATTCGGGCGGTCCTTTCGGCCGCACTGCCCAGCAGCCCCAAAAAGGCACCGATCTGGTTATGGACATGCAGGTGAGCTTGAAAGAAGCTGTTTTTGGCGGGTCCAAGGTGGCAGGTTTCAATAAAGGCGCCGGGGTGGAGCGAGTTACGGTGAAAATCCCACCTGGAATCTCTTCCGGTAAGAAGCTTCGCATTGGCGGGAAAGGACAACAAGGTGCCTGGGGAGGACCCGCGGGTGACTTACTGATCAAGATTCAGATTGCGCCTCACCCGGTGTTCGACCGTAAAGGCGACAACCTTATTATAAGTCGGGAGATCACTCTCACCCAGGCGGTTTTGGGTACACAGCTAGAAGTCCCCACTCTTGATAACAAGACACTCAGTCTCAAAGTTCCCCCAGGAACTCAGAGCCACACCCAATTGCGGATCAAGGGGCATGGCGTCCATCGGTTCAATAAGACAGGCAGAGGTGATCTGTACGTAAAGATTATCGTAAAATTGCCCAAATCACTGACAGAGGAACAAAAGGAGTTGTTTGAGCAGTTATCGGGGCAAGGTTTGTAGTTCATTGGTTATGGTAGGCGTCCTACATCAAATCCGAAATACGAAGCACGAAGCACGAAACAAATCCGAAGCACGAATTCCCGAATGCTCAAAATAGGGTTGACTAATACCAGAGTTGAATGGTTTTGGTCATTTGAATTTTGAAAATTCGATATTGTTTCGGATTTCGAAATTCGGATTTCGGATTTCGTCCCACTCTCCTAAATTATAAGAGCTTCTGCGGACATTGCCTGCCCATGGATGATCTGGACCACGATAACCTGCGGATAGCGGCGGTGGACTTCCTCTATCTCTTAGATCGAAGCTATCCCCGCAGCGCTAGCCTCCAGTTGGTTGGTAATCGATACAATCTCGATCGACTCCACCGGGAAATTTTGCATCGAGGTGTTTTTGCTCGGGAGGAGGCGAAGCAAAGACGTAAACGTCTTCTAGGTCCTGAAGAGTTGGTTGATCGCAAGCTGCTGGTGGATGGGCACAATGTCCTGATTACAACAGAGAGCGGGTTTGCGGGCCGACCATTAATTGCTGCCAATGACGGCTTGATTCGTGATGTGGCCGGCATTTCCCATCGGTACCGTATCTCTTCTCTGACACATGAGGCAATAGACGCCCTTTTTCAAGTCCTCCATAAGTATGCCCCCAAAGAAACACATTTTTTCTTGGATGCACCGATTCGCCAGAGCGGCGAACTCGCGGCTGTGCTTCGCGCTGCGTTGAAACGTTGGAATTTAGCTGGGAATGCCGAGGCCCTAAAGGTGCCCGAGAGACAGCTCACTGGTTCGGAGGGCATTGTAGCCAGCAGCGACTCTGGCGTGCTTGATGGAGTCCAGCAAGGGTTCGATCTTGCGGCCGCAGCAATCAAATCGCTCCCAGAACGGGTTCATCTCATTGACTTTACATTTTTGGGTTAAGTCAAAGGGCAAGGCGAATGCGCACAACCTGGTGGTGCGTACCAAGCATTTGAGGTACAGGGTATAAGGTACAAGATATCATATCATTCTTACTCAATACTCTCCCGTCTACCTTGTACCGTGCACCTTGTACCTGAATTTTTCCACTCTGGCTTATGATTTGTGCTCCAAACCTGAGAGCACTGCCAACCACTAGGCTAGGACGGTTGAATGCGCTATGCTCTATGCGGTCAGATAAGCTTTGATTGGAGGAAGGTGAAGATACGCAAATGATTGAGCTGGATTCTGTGACCAAAACCTACACGTTGGGCCAACAGCGCATTGTGGCCGTAAATAACGTTTCACTTACCATTCAGCCCGGTGAATTTGTGGCTATCAGGGGCGAGAGTGGTTGCGGCAAGACCACCCTTCTGGGTTTGATCGGCGGGCTCGACCGGCCCGACAAAGGTACCATCAGCATGAATGGAGAGGAAATATCCCAACTGGCTGACGCGGATTTGACCCGCTATCGCCGCGACCAGGTGGGGATTATTTTCCAGTTTTTCAATTTAATACCTATCCTTACTGTTGCTGAAAATGTGGCTCTGCCCCATAGCCTCCAAGGAAAATCAGAGAGAGAGATTGAAGCTCGAGTGCATGAACTGCTCAGCGATGTGGGCCTTGTGGAGCGCCAAACCCATTATC
The DNA here is from genome assembly GCA_022340745.1 of Deltaproteobacteria bacterium. GTDB lineage: Bacteria > Desulfobacterota > Syntrophobacteria > BM002 > BM002 > BM002. Next base: position 12,226 of record JAJDNL010000272.1, on the reverse strand, counting down.
CACACGAGATTTCCGGTGGCGAAATGCAAAGGGTGGCTATTGCCCGGGCTCTGATCAATCAGCCGCAACTGGTATTGGCGGATGAACCTACAGGGAATCTGGACTCGCGTACCGGCCATCAGGTCATGGAGACAATGGCCAGACTCAGCGATAGACACCATATCACCTTCATTCTCGCTACTCATAGCAGCGAAGCCGCCTCCTATGCCACCAGGACACTGTACATGCGAGATGGCAGCCTCAGCTCCGGGGAGACATAGGTGGGGCTGAGATTTTGTCCAGAGCATCCTCAGATGTGGGATATGAGATGTGGGATGTCAAAGAAAGGGTGTCAGATCTCACCTCCCAGATCTCACATCTCACATCAGACCTGCTCTTTAATTCCTGGGTTGAGTCCCGCATCCGACTTAAACTCGTTAATGACCTGGAGGCTGCATGATTCGATTGTGGCGTTGGTTTTGTCTTAGACATTTGAAAAGCTACAAAGGTCGTGCTTTTCTCTGCCTTCTTGGCGTGGCCTTGGGGGTTGCAGTGTTTGTGGGGATCAAGACTGCGGCCTCGAGCGCTTTGACCTCCTTCCGAGATACGGTGACTTCACTCGCCGGGAGTACCCAGCTACAAGTAACGGGTCAGGGAAATGGATTCCCTGAAGATATCTATGCAACGGTGGCTTCAGCCGAGGGTATCCGAGCCGCCACGCCGGTGATGGAGTTCAATGTCCTGGCAACAGCGCCTCTGAACGAACCCTTGCTGATGTTGGGGATCGATGTGTTCAGCGATCAGGACTTCCGCCACTATGATTTTGTTGAATCCGCGCAAAGCAGTGGTACCATCCTCTCTTTCTTAACCGAACCAGGTGCTGTTGCCCTAACGGAAAAATTCGCCCAACGACACGGTTTAAAGGTAAATGACCGGTTGGAGATTCTTTCCGGTGCGAAGCGATTGACCTTCACCTTGCGGGCACTATTGAAACTAAAGGGTCCGGCCGGCGCCCTTGAAGGAAATGTGGCCCTGGTGGACATCGCCGTTGCCCAGGAAGCCTTTGATCGCAGCGGTCGACTGGATCGTATCGATCTGCTCTTAGAAAAGGGGGCTCACACTGAAACGGTGATCGCGCACCTTCAGAAACTCCTGCCCGCTGATGTGAGGGTGGAGTCGCCCCAGAAACGTTTGGGAAGAATTCAGGAAATGGTTGATGCCTACCGGCTCAACCTTCTCGCCCTCAGTCTAATCGCACTGTTTGTGGGCATATTTCTTGTCTTCAACGCGGTTGCCTTTGCCGTGAGTAAGCGGCGCTATGAGATTGCCATGCTTCGGGTACTCGGAACTCAACGGTGGCAAATACTCGGGCTCTTTTTGGGTGAAGCTCTCCTGGTTGGGCTACTGGGCGCTCTCCTTGGAGTGGGCTTGGGGTTGGTAATGGCGAAGCTCGCCTTAAAAGCCATGTCACAAACTATCAGCGAGCTTTATTTGCTCGTGCGGGCTGAAAGCCTCAGTCTGTCACCACTTATTATTTTGCTGGGCGCTGGGACGGCGCTGGGCGTAGCCTTACTCGGAGGACTGGCTCCATCCCTCGAGGCCAGTCGAACCCTGCCTAATGAGGCGCTTTATCGAGGCAGTCTGGAGAGACGACTCCACATGAATCTTGGCAAACTCTCCCTGGTAGGTGCTTTGGTCTTGGGTCTCGGCTACCTGTGTAGCAGGCAACCCCCGGTGCAGGATTTGCCAATCTTCGGATTCGTTGCCGCCTTTCTGATTTTGTCAGGATTCTCTTTTCTGGCACCGGCCAGTGTTCTCTTGGTCAACCGGTCTCTCTCATCCGTATTCAGCAGGCTTTTCAAGCTTGAAGGTCAGATGGCCAGTCGCTACCTCGGCCGTTCTCTCAACCGTTCGTCGGTAGCCATCGCCTCACTGATGACGGCGTTGGCAATGTTAATCAGCATCTCCATATTGATTCTCAGTTTCCGCCAGACGGTGGTGGAATGGACAGAACAAATCATCGCCGCCGACCTCTACATCTCCCCGGCGGGCCGAATTACTGGGCAGCGAACAGGACTGCCCTCTGAATTGGTGGAATCCTTGCCGAAACTACCCGGATTCGTGGCCATGGAACGTCTGACCGAAACACCAATCCATATAAGGGATGTGCCGGTGCTTTTGGACGTTACCGATCTGGAGGTAAAAGAAACGTTTGGCCGGATAATGTATCGACATGGGTCCTCCAGTGAAATCATGCGCCGTTGTCGAGAGCAGGGCCAGATCTCCATTTCAGAGGTCCTCGCGAATCGCTTGGCCATTGAAGAAGGAGATGAGCTTGAACTGCCCACGCCGAGCGGTGTGCAACGACTGGTGATCGCAGGAGTTTTCTATGATTATCGCACCGAGGGGGGGATGGTAATCATGGACCGGTCCACCTACCATCGTTACTGGCCTGACGATCACAGGTACACTTCAGTGGGACTTCACCTCGAGTCCGCTGCCGATCCAGAACAAGTCCGGACACTTATTCGCCGGGATCTTGGAAGAAGCCAGGAGGTCTTCATCACCAGCAATCGGGAGCTGCGGCAAGAAATCCTGCGGATATTTGATCAAACCTTTGCAATTACCTACGCCTTGCAGGTAATCGCTATAATCGTAGCGATTTTCGGTATTGTGAACACTTTGATACTTCTGGTCAGCGAGCGCGAGCGCGACATCGGAGTTCTCAAGGCGGTGGGAGCGACCAACCGGCAAGTTCAAAAAATGACCCTGCTTGAAGCAGGACTTATGGGTTTCATAAGTTTTATTTTGGGCTCTGTGAACGGTATACTTCTCTCTCTATTGCTCATCTTTGTGATCAATAAGCAATCCTTCGGCTGGACGATTCAATTCAGCGTTCCGGGGGCGATGTTTGCCAAGACCCTGGTTCTCGTTCTGGCCTGTGCTCTGGTTGCCGGCTTCTTCCCAGCCCGAGCCGCAGCGGGGAAGAATGTTAGTGAAGTGATGAGGATGGAGTGAAACCAGCAGGCAGGTGGCAGCCGACAGCGGACAGCAGAAGCCACTAGACACTAAGCACTGCGAAGTCAGTACGCTAGGCGCAATTGCGCCCAGCTGTTATTTGGCCACCAAAAGTGACCGTCACTACGCTACGCTGTCATTGTAACGTTGATACAACTTCATGACGGCCGCAAGGCCTAATGACCCAATGACCTAACGACAATATGGATCTTTTAGAGAAGAAAAGACAAGTATCCCAGCTATATGAGGAGTATGAGAGGCTTGTACAGCCTTACAAAACTCTGGCGGTGTGCGAAAAGGGTTGCGCCTCTTGTTGTATAGATGTTGGTAGTGTGGGGGCCACAACTTTAGAGGGGTTGATAATACTCGAGTATATCCAGGGGTGGGACAGGCAAACCATCAAAGAGATTAACCGCAACCTGCGAGAGAATCGGAACGATAAACTCAACCAGGTTTTAGCTCGCTGTGCTTTTCTGGATCAGGAGCAGAACTGCCGCATCTATGCCGTGCGCCCCTTTAGTTGTAGACGACTGTATTCCGTTAGGAAATGTGATGGTCAAGGGGCTGTGGTTCACCGCCAAGCGGTTATGGTGGGGCAGAAAATTGAGAAGGAATTGCAGAAGCTCGATGCCGATGGATGCTCGGGACATTTGAGCTTTATCCTTCATTTGCTGGAGAAGAATGGATTTCGACAGGATTATCTTTGGGGGAATTGGAGTACGGAAAATTTCAAGGATATTATCGAGCGGTATGAACTGGTGGTGCACCGGCGGACAAGCCGAGAAAAGCGAGAAAGGTAAGATTGTGCGGCAATGTTTGAAGCTTGGGGGATGGCCAGTAGGCTGCCTGGTGGCAGTGATGCTGTTAGCGAGTTTGATTACCGTCGTCCATGGCCAGGAGGATGAACATACTTTCCGTCGTGCTCTTCCTGGGTATGTCTACCGCTTTCCTGCCGACCATGCAGCTCATCCTGAATTTCGCACTGAATGGTGGTATTACACCGGACATCTCACCACCGAAAAAGGGCGTAACTTCGGGTTTCAACTCACCTTTTTCAGACATGCTCTCCGGCCGCCATCAACACAATCCCAATCACGCTGGGCCATTCATAATCTCTACTTCATCCATTTCGCCATAACAGATGAGAAAGCGGACAGGTACCGCTTTCAAGAGAAAGTGAGCAGGGGGGCTTTGAATATGGCTGGAGCTGACCCTGAGAGTTACCATGTCTGGGTGCAAGACTGGGAAGTGCGGTTGCAGGAGAAAAGACACAGGCTCAAGGCCGGCAAAAAGGACATGGGAATAGATCTGACTCTGGTGCCGGCCAAGAGAGCCGTTATTCATGGGAACAATGGAGTAAGCCAGAAGGCGGTGGGCGAGGGCTATGCTTCCCACTATTACTCGCTGACCCGAATGCAAACCACGGGGGTACTTCACTGGCAGGGCAACTCATATGAGGTGAGCGGTCAGGCCTGGATGGACCACGAGTTTGGTTCCAATCAACTGCGGGACTACCAGGTGGGTTGGGACTGGTTCAGCGTCCAGTTAAATAACCAAACTGAACTGATGCTCTACATTATTCGACATCGAAACGGCCAGGCCGACCCAACTTCCAGTGGGACGCTGATCCACCCGGACGGCAGTTCTGAACACTTGCTCTTATCCACTTTTCAGGTAGAGAATCTGGGATCCTGGCGCAGCAAGAAGAGTGGAACCATCTATCCGTCAGGGTGGCGGCTAACGGTGCCTGGTAAGAAACTAGAACTGCAGTTGGTCCCCACAGTAAAAGATCAGGAGTTAACCACGCGAAAGAGCACCCTGGTCAATTACTGGGAGGGAAGTGTGCGGGTGACAGGTAGGTTCGAAGACAAGGACGTCAAAGGGCGAGGTTATGTAGAGTTAACGGGATATGATGAAGAATTCCGACCGGACATTTGAGATGTGAGATATGAGATGGTGGGCAGCTATGTTTTCGATCGATCTCACATCCCACATCGCACATCTCACATCCAAAATTGGGAGTTAGAAGATCGGACGAGCTAACACTCAAGAAAGGGGAGATTGGAAGATGACGGACTATATTGTTGTCTACGTAACTGCGCCTGAAAACGAGGCTGTTGATCTGGCTAGAACCCTGGTGGAGGAGCGGCTGGTTGCCTGTGTCAACATAGTGCCGGGGCTGAGATCGTTTTACTGGTGGCAGGGGAAAGTCGAGGATGAGCCCGAAGTATTATGCATTATGAAGACCCAAAGCCACTTGTTCGAAACCCTGCAAGACCGGGTTCGACAACTTCACTCCTACGAGGTAGAGGAAATTATCGCCTTGCCCATACTGGCAGGCAATCCGTCCTACCTGGATTGGATCAAAGAGAACACGCAACCCTAACTCTTTTTCTCGAAAGACACATCATTCCTTGGCGAAAGTTGCAGTCGGCTACAGCTACTGTTGCCAAATTAAACAGTTGGTAACCTACTTATAATATATAGCTTTCCTTGAGCCTTGCCTATTTCACCTTCCTCTAGTGTAGCTTTTTTAATCAATGAGCCTCCCATTCCCATTCGTCGATAATCACTAATAATATAAATATTTCAGGAGGTTATAGAAAAAATAACCTTTAAGAAAATGATGGCACTGTCGTTGCTCTTAAGAGTGAGCGAACGACAACAACTCCAGACAAAAAGGAGATGGCCATGAAAACCACAAAGGATAAAAGAGTCAGAGCAAAAGTAATTGGTGTACCAATTTGTATCTGGTCTGAGGCCGGGGTCGTCAGTAGCCGAAGTTGCACGAGGCAACTGGATTGCGAGCGCTGCCTCTTTGACCAGAACATGATGGATTTTTATGCCTACAACGTAACTCCACTACCCGCAGTGCCCAATGCAGCATGAAGATAAGTAATCTGTACCCGGCATTTTGGGTGTGTGCTGTGCGACCACATGAAGGGAGGTGTTACTATCATGGCTGGTAAAAGCAAAAAGAGTGGCAAGACGAAAAGAGTTCAGGGTTTTAATATCCTGGAAGATGAGTGCATCTGGATGAAGGCCGGGGTGATTAACTTCAGGCTTTGTGATAATGCGTTTGATTGTACCAACTGCCCATTTGATACCGCCATGACGCGGGCCCTTGAAAAAACAGGACCGCTGGTAAAGCAAAAGGTTCAGGAGAGCTGGCGGGACCGAATGCGGCTTCGATATGGGGATGAGCGTGAGTGTCGCCACATGCTTTCGGGGCGGGTCCAGTACAAAATCTGTACCAACGACTTCCGCTGTGACGTTTGTGAGTTTGACCAGAGTCTGGACGAAGCCGAACTCCATGAACATCTGGGCAGGCCTGCTGTCCACGGGGTCCTTGGTTATCAAGTCCCCGACAACTACTACTACCACCGGGGTCATGGTTGGGCTCGCGTTGAGTACGGCGGCCGCGTGCGATTGGGCCTGGATGACTTTTCTCTGAAACTGGTGGGACCAGTGGATGAATATCTCCTTCCGCCTCTGGGAAAGAAGGTAGAGCAGAGCGAGGTGGGCTTCAACCTCGCTCGGGAGAGCCATGAGGCTGAGGTGCTTTCTCCGGTAACCGGTACCATTGTGGCCGTTAACCACAAGGTTTTGCGTCAGCCCAAATTGAGTAATCAGAAACCTTACACTGAAGGCTGGCTTGTGGTGGTAGAACCCAAGCGACTCAAGGGTAACCTGAAAAATCTGCTCTTTGCTAAAAAAGAGGTAGATGGCTGGATGGAACATGAGGTGCATCGCCTTCATGACATGGTCATGGCAGAACATGGTCCCATGGCTGCCACCGGTGGTGCGCCAGTTGATGATGTCTTTGGCAACGTGCCGGAGATAGGTTGGAAAAAGCTGGTGAATGAATTCTTGTTGACCTAAGCGGATCAGCGAGTAGTGTAGAACAAAATAGACATTTTGGCCGAGCAAGTCGCTCGGCCAAAATTTTTTCGAGAGGGTATGTCCGACGATATTACTTAAGTATCTAGGCTAGAAAGCCACTCTCACTCAAACGAGGCACTACGGACTAAGCACTAGGCACAGCGGGACGGTGCGGGGACCCGCCCGCCTCGCCTGAAGACGAAGCCGATGGCGGGCAGGCACGGAGAAACGGTGAGACGCGGATCAGACGACAGATGGCAGAAGACAGACGACAGAGCACAGATAATTCAAAGCACTGAATATCGAACAGCAGAACAAGGAACCGCAGAATGATGAAGTGACCACTTCTACATTCGAAATTCCTTGTTCGACATTCTGCGGTTTAAAGACGATGCAACTCAGATGAGGTCAACTCCTACTGGTTTTCTCCTTGATCCTGACTTCTGGCTCCTGACTCCTTGCTTTTAAATAGGAAGTCTTTGAATGTCATACCTCCGGTACGCTTCCTCGAGAAAGGCCTCGCAGTATTCACAGAAAAACAACGGTAGTGCATCTAAATCGGTCGGCCCAGAGGAAAGCCTCATGATGCATTCAGGTTGTTTACAATGGACCAAATCGAAGGTGTGCGCCACTTCATGCAAAGCGACTTTGGCTGCACGTTCGTAAAAAGTGTCTAAAGACACCCCACCGCCTTCTTCCTTCTGCTTAAGACGATGCAGTGAGACCACCGCAGCGCGCCCTCCTAGTTGCGCTTCTCCGAACACGTGGGTTAGCACCGGAATGAATAAGTCGACGCTCACTAAGGCCAGAATCCGAGGATGGGGACGTCGGCTCTCAGCGAGTTTTTTCAGAATCAGGGCGGCGTGGTACTGCTTACGCTGGTCACTGTAAGCAAATTCAGGGGTTTGACGAGCGGGAAGAATATCCACCGGCAGATGTAAAATCTCCTGCAGGTTGGCGGCAACAATCTTCATAACCGCTTCACCAACAGAGCCCAGGCGCACAACACCAACAACTCCATCTTTCGGCAGGGATGTGTGGTTGCTTCTAACAGAATTCTCTGTTGCTGTTCGGACCCGGGTGTTCACAGGAGACATCTCAGCTTAGCTGCTGGCCCGGTCCGGGCGTAAGTCATATTTCTTAATTTTTTTGTGGAGGGTGACCCGATTAATTTCCAAGGCCTGCGCAGCTTTGGTGATATTCCAGTCAAATTCCTTGAGCACTTTGACAAGATGAGCGATTTGAGTCTTTTCAAGGGAATGGGTTTCGGCTGCTGCCGAGAGATGGGGGGCTAGGAAGGAAAACTCCTCCAGGCCAAGTCGTCTCTTCTTGCAGATGACCACCGCTCGCTCAATGGCATTTTCCAACTCGCGGACATTGCCCGGCCAATCATATTGCTTGAGAATGGCCATGGCCGCTTTATTAATAGTATCGATATCTTTGTTGGTCTCGCGGGAATAGCGATCAAGAAAATGTTCGGCTAATAAGGGTATATCATCCCTTCGATCTCGTAATGGCGGGATGTGTAGAGAGATCACATTCAGACGGTAGAAAAAATCCTGGCGGAATTCACCTTTTTCGATGGCTTGGTGCAAATCTCGATTGGTTGCAGCAATGGTCCGAAAATCCACCTCGATTTCCGCGGTTCCACCCAAGCGATGAAATTCTTTGGTTTCCAGGGCGCGAAGAAGATCCACTTGCATCTTGAGAGGCACTGTGCCCACCTCATCCAGAAAGAGAGTGCCGTGGTGGGCCAGATCCAATCGCCCTTTCTTTGCCCGATGGGCACCGGTAAAAGCACCACGCTCATGCCCGAAAAGCTCGCTTTCCAACAGGTGCTCCGGAAAACCGCCGCAATTAAGAGCAATAAAAGGACCATTGCACCTGGCACTCTTGGCGTGGATGGCCTTGGCCACCAACTCTTTGCCGGTACCGGTCTCGCCCGTTATCAAAACTTGGGAATCACTCTCGGCCACATCCTGGATCAAAGAGAATAACTCCTGCATGGCTTCAGAGCGTCCCACAAGGTTCTCGAAGCGAATCGCTTCAGCCATCTGCTCACGGAGAAAAATATTTTCGTCCAAAAGTTTCTTCTGCTGCATAAGCTTTTCAGTAAGTAAAGAGAGCTGATCAGGATCAAAGGGCTTCATCAGATAATCATTGGCTCCGCCTTTCATTGCCTCAACAGCAGTGTCCACAGAACCGTAGGCAGTAATCATCACCACGAGAGTCTGCGGATAGTCTTCCTTGACCACTTCAAGAACCTCGATCCCGCTCATCACCGGCATCATAATATCCAGAAAGAGAAGGTCGTAAGGGGTTTTCTCCAACATGGCCAGGGCCGCGCTGCCACCTTCAGCGGTGTCCACCTGATAGCCACTTTTTTTCAGCCAGCCATGGAGTGACTCGCGAATGACCAGTTCATCGTCTACTACCAGGATCCGAACTTTATCCGTCATAGCACACCTTCTTGTATTCAGGTTTCAGGTGTCAGGGAATAAATCAAGAAGTCTGCAATCTGCAATCGACAATCTAAAATCTAGAAGTCTTTCTGACCCTCAGGAAAGCGGATGGTGAAGGTCGTACCCGTGCCCACCTCGCTCTTCACGTAAATAGTGCCATGGTGTTCCCGAATGATTCCATAAACCACCGAGAGCCCGAGACCGACCCCCTGGCTTGCCTCCTTGGTTGAAAAGAAAGGCTCGAAAATCATGGAGAGATTCTCCTCGGGAATGCCGCAACCAGTGTCACTAATGTTGATGTGGACCATACGGTTCTTCCGCTTGAAAGAGGTGCCTAGGGTCAATTTGCCCCCATCGGGCATGGCCTCCATGGCGTTGAAGATCACGTTCATAATACATTGCTGGATTTGATTATAATCCCCGGTTATCTCGGGCAGGTCAGGATCCAACTCTTCCTGGATATCAATGTTTTGGAGCTGCATTCGATGTTGGCAAAGAAGTATTACTGCGCGGATGATATCATTGATCTCGACCGGGCGACGTACCATATCTTTCTGGCGCGAAAAGGAAAGCAAATTGGATACAATCTGGCCACAGCGGGAGGACTCATGAGCAACGAGTTCCAGATAGCGGCGGAACTCTTCAAGCTGCTCCGCTTCCAGTTGATCCTCGTCTAAGGTACGTAGCATTAGTTTGGCCAGGGTGTGTATGCCAGCGATGGGATTATTGATCTCGTGTACGCTGCTGGCAACCAATTTGCCTAAGGCAATCATTTTGTCTTCGTGTACCAGTCTGGCCAAATCTTTTTTGACCTGCCTCGCTTTGGTCTCTAGCCGCAACTCGAGGTCATCCGTAATATCACGATAAAACTCAAAAACCATGTTCACCTGGTCATAATTGTCCTTTAAGGGGTAAGTGAATACCTCGAGGTAACAGGGCCTGTTGTTGCGGTCCAAATGCTCGTGAATAGCGTGGGCGGAAAGGCCGGTTTTCAGGGTTTCCTTCATGGGACAGTGGCAGGTTTTAGAATTACAGGGCTGCAATGAACGATGGCTGACCTCATGGCAGGTCCTACCGATGACTTCCTCTTTGGGCAAGCCAATCAGGTTGAGCATGGGTTCATTGGCATCGAGAATGCGGAAATCTTGTTGCAAGAGGAATAAAGGCTCTCTAATTCCAGCAAATAAAGTATTGATCATACTTTGGGACAAGCTCAGGTCACGTTCTCGAGCCTTGTACTCCCCCTTGAAGGTAACCATGTCACTGATAAGCCGCGAGATGGTGTAATCCAGAACCTGGGCCTGAGGTTGTTTATTCCTGATGAGGTCTTGGAGCAGTTCCTCTTTGCCTGTTAGCTCGATAATCAGGTCCAGGTTGTCCAGCTGGGAGAGGTCATGGTAATCGGTGGTAGTGTATATCCCTTGCTCTTTGGCAAGGAGGAAGCCAGGAGCCTCCGGATTGATGTCTGCCACTGCGACGATTTTGGCTTTCAGATGCGTAAAGCGCTCGGCGGCCAACATCTCAAGCAGGGCCCTACATCTTGTTCCACCGCCGATGATGGCGATATTCGGCCCCTCGTTTTTAGCCTTCGCCTTCCGGGATTTGGCTGGGGGAGAGTGTTTTTTCGTAGTAGTCTTGGTGGATTGTCTGGCCTTGCCTTTCTTTCTGTGCGCTTTGGCCATGGAGATATCCAGGTTAAATTGCAGAGCTTATTTCAGTATATCTGAAAGTGTAGCATTTCGCAACAATAGGCTTTCGTTGAGAAAAGGTTTTTGAGGTAATTTTGTGGTATTTGTTAGGAGGAGAGATTGTATTGCGTTTCAGAGTGGAAATTAGCTCCCTACCTGTTCCTCTCGTTTGGGTAATTCCAGCCTCATGATATAGAAGGTTTCTTCATCACCAGGGAAGTCGCTGGGAAAGACAAGGACGTCTGCAATTCTGAAACCTAATTTCTCATACAGCTTTATGGCTCCCCTGCTAACGAGCTCAACATCGAGTTCTACTACGCCAATTTCCTTTTGTACCAGTAAGTCAAGGCATGTTCTCATTAGTGTTCGGGCAGCACCCTTGCCGCGGTGATCTGGATGTACAGCAATTCTTATTATAACTGCCTTCTCGAGATCATGACACACACAACCGATAAGATAACCAACGAGTTCTGTTTCTTTTTCAAGGACCAAGAATATATTTTGTAGCGCCGACTCAAAAAAGTTGTAAGTCCAAGGAGCTGAAAATGATAGCCGATCAATTTCCATCACTTGCTCAAAGTCATTTTCCGTGGCTGACCTAATACTCCTCCCCCGGTCTAGTGTCTTAACAATCATAATTCGACCTGTGAGTTTATTTGTTTGGGCTAGAAACCTGGTCCTCAGGGCCAGTCTAACATCCCGCCGTGCGAGGGTAAGAGTTCAAGGGCTTTGCCAATGGGCAAAGGGCATCCTTCGACAAGACCTGTCGACGAGCTCAAGTCGTGTCGCTCAAGTCGTTTCGCTCAGGACAGGTGGAGCATGGGGCCTGGAGCATGGAGCATGGAGCATGGGGCATGGAGCATGGGGCATGGAGCATGGGGCATGGGGCATGGAGCATGGGGCATGGAGCATGGAGCATGGGGCATGGAGCATGGAGCATGGGGCATGGAGCATGGAGCATGGAGCATGGAGCATGGAGCATGGAGCACAATTCTAATTTGAAATTTAGAAGTCCGCAATCCACAATATTGAGTGCGATAAGATTTAGAGATCCTCTTCCGGATCAAGTACTGCGTGACACTTATCGCACTCCTGTGCGTTGATCATCCTCTTGGGAGGTATTTCTTCCCTACCCGATAGGTAATCTATCTCTTCCCAATAACAGGTGTGGCACAATATCTTTTTTTTAAGCAAAAA
>JAJDNL010000218.1 GCA_022340745.1 Deltaproteobacteria bacterium | reverse complement strand
GTTCTTACCTCAGACTAATTTCCCCAAATAATTGAAGGTGCTATGCGGTTGGGGACAGTGCTGACGCTCTACCCCCTTCATGATAGTGTGGATTTGCTGGCGTTGCAAAGGTTGTCCTCGTAGATCCACCACAAAATTCTTTACACCCAGTTTGCGAAGCTCTGGGATATGGTTAAAGAGACAGAGCGGACGATCGGAGCGGACTGGGGTAAGTCCTGCCCTCCATCTATGTTGAAGTCGATCTCGACCCGAGGACCGAATGGCGGACCCTTCACGACCTCGTATCCTCAGGCGGCTAGTGAAAAGAGGCGGCCAGCCATAAACTGTTAGCAGCGGGGTCAAGCCCTGCACAGCCGGTACGAGTTTGCGAAGATTGTCCCGGTCGTTTTCCAGGGAAAGAATCAAAAGTTGGCAGCCCATCTCTCGCAACAGGGAGCAGGCTTGTGAGTTAAGGACATTGAAGGTGTAGTCGGCCATGAGCAATTCAGGAGGCCTGGTAAAAAGGCTTAGGTGTCCCCAGTTTGCCACAACCCAGCGACTAAATCCCATTTGCTGAAATCGCTGCACCTGCTCATGATAAAAGTCCAAGTCCTTCTCATGAATGATTGCCGGCAAGACCCAGAAAAACTGGGCTCTCTTTTTTGGTGGCAATTTTCGTCGTGATAGAGAGTGTAGATTGGCTTGAGTGGCCTGGAGTAAAATCCAGTGGGCCCCTGAGTGCAAAGATGCATTGAGTAGATTTAGTTGAGAGATCCGGAGATAAAGAACAATTTGCTGATCTTTCCCTTGTTTGCTTTTTGGCTTGCCCAGAATCTCTCTCGCCAAGCGAGGGGAAGCACCAAGCTGCGCAGGTGTTGCAGTTTGCTTTCTGAGAATGCCACCAAGCTTGGCCGCTGACAATCTCTTGCCCTGTTTAGATCTGGTTTTAAAAAGACGATCGCCACGTCGAGCACCAGCAATTCGTGCCACAGTGACGACTGCTCCGGTGTCCGCCTCGGTCAGTCGCCGACCTTTTAAGACCATATTCTTGATGGTAAAGGCTGCTTTCTCAGTCTCTTCCTCAGAGTCCAGTCGGACTCGATCACCCTCTGTGAGTGGAGAGCGTAACCGCAGAGCCATACGGTTTCCTCGCACCCAATCGACCTTGGCCGCCAGCTTACCACTGGCGCCACTACGATGGGGCGTTATGATCTCCTTGTGCTGGTCGGCCACCAAAAAGCCCTGGGTAGGTTTCCGGCCGTAGGCCTCCTGAAGGATTTGGCGAGCTTCAACAATGGCCTCTGCCTCATTGCTAGGTGCAGCATCCAAAACAAGACGATAGGCGGTTACCACCGGTGCAATGTAAGATGCCGGCTTCATCCGGCCCTCAATCTTTAAGGCTGCAAGTCTGAGTTTGCGTAATCTGGGGATCAGTTCGATGGCAGAGAGGTCGTTGGCAGAGAAAAAGTATCCTTGTTGTCGGCCTGAACGATACAAACGTCTGCACGGCTGTGCACATCTACCCCGCAAGCTGCTGTGTCCGCCATAAAAGGAACTGGCCAGGCAGAGTCCTGAATAAGAGAAGCACAAAGCACCGTGGACAAAAACTTCTAGCTCCAGACTGGTACTGGCAGCAATGTGAGCAAGTTCATCAATGGTTAACTCTCGGGCCAAAACGACTCGTTGAAAACCCATAGTTTGCAGTTGCTCAACCCCGGCACGGTTGTGCACGGTCATCAAAGTGCTTGCATGTATCCTAAGGTTAGGGAAGTGGAGGCGGCAGAGACGGGCAACTGCTCCATCCTGAATGATGAGCCCATCCGGTTGAATCTGGGCGAGACCAGAAAGGACATTGACTAAATCTGTCAGTTCATCTTCACGTACTATGGCGTTCAGGGCCACATAGAGTTTTACCCCATGACCATGAGCGTATTCCCGCAATCGGCCTATCTCTTCCAAAGTAAAATTGGCTGCGAGAGCTCTAGCGCTGTGGTGGCGATGCCCCACATAAATGGCGTCAGCCCCATGCTCCACAGCGGCGAAAAAGCTCTCTATATTGCCTGCAGGTGCGAGCAATTCTGGGTGATTTCGCTGCTCAGGAAGGATCTTGGTCATTGGGTTCCACGGTACGCAGGGCGCATAGCGCAAGGCGCATAGCGTCTCGCGTAGACGGACGAGTAAACCACTCTTGTCGTTATCCGTTATTTGTTATTCGTCTCCCTTTATGAGACATCAGTAACAGAAAAGCAACTGGGTGGGAGAGAGAAAGAATTCTTCAGTTAACCAATAACGATTAACGAATAACGTATAACCTCTTTCCAATTTCCTACTATTACTGCCTAGCTCCGGAGAATTTAAAGCCACGGAGGGGTTTACCCAGAATCAGAAAGTGGTTTCCAGGTTTCTCTATAGATAGTCCAGCGGCCTCGATGCCAGCGAAGACGGAGGGTTTTAAGGCCAGAGTCCTGATGTATGTCCGAGCGGTATACTTGCTTTGAAATTACGACTGCTGTGGAGTCATTCACCTCTGTCTCGACATCGCTGAGCTCGATGACCCGTTCTGAAGTGCGACCAAAGAGCTGACTTTTATATCGTTTCCAGCCACTCAATCCCATGTTGTGCGCTCTGAATTGAGGGTGATAGCAGGCCAGATATGAGGGAAGATCTCCCTGTTCCCAGGCACGTCGCCATTCTTCAACAAAACGTCTCACGGACTCCCGTGCGGTTTCTCGAGCTGGAGGAGGCTTGGCAGCCAGTTGCAAGAGGGGGGGCGCCGGACGCTTTGCACTGTGCCACTCCTCAGCCAAGATGCGCCAGTCCACAGAATTTTGCACCAGGTACAGATGTTTGAAACCATGGGATGCGAAGCGATCGGAGCGGTAGATTTCCTCAGCGGTAGCTAAAACCATTTCTCCTTGGCGAAACAACCGAATGTCTCGAAGCTGGACAGAAATTGCTTTGTACCGTTGGTTTAGCCAAGCTTTCTTCTTCTTCCAGCCCTGGAGATCCAAATTTTTCCAGCGAAAGTCAGAGGTATAGTAGGAGAGATAGCGCTTTAAGTCCTTTTGAGACCATGCCTGGCTCCAGCCATTGATCCTTTCCAAGAGGAGTTGACCCTGGTGCAGGAGAGTGCTGCGGTCTTCATATTTTAGCTTTTCTTCAACGATAATAGGAGTATTCCAAAGTTTGATGTAAGCATCGAGTTGGGCAACATCTCCATTGCCCAGAACTATGCAGCCGTTGGTGCTACGCTCCTCGAGTTCCTCGTTGGTGCCATGTACCCAAATATTATTGCCTCCCTTCCCCCTCCGTACATCCATGAGATTGGGATAGTTCATGGGGAAAGCCCGGACACCGTAAGTGGAAGTGAGGTATTGTTCGCCGACAGCCTTGGTGAAGAAGTATATACCTTCAGGTGTTTTTCTGTCGCCACTAACCCTTTTATCCCCTAGATTCTCACCGGTGGCACAATTGTAGGTGGCCACCAGTTCGTAGTCTCCATCAAATCGATAGACAAAAAGTCGCTGGGAACTCTTTTCCACCAGAATGACGTGGTGCGGACTGGCGTGGGGAGAGATAAGGAGATTGGCTGGTAACTGAGAAGCCGCACCCCTGCTCGGTACGAAAATGAGGAGCAATGCAAAAGTCAGCCAGCCAAGTATTGGAGGTCTCGCAGATATTCTGTATCGCATGGTTTTGCGCATCTCATTGGTGCCAACTCAAAAAAATAAATATAACCATTAAGGGATTGAGGGAGTATTACTGTCTTTAGCAATCGCCATGCCCAACTCTGGCAGAATCCCTACATTTCTCAATGTAGTTCCTGGCTAGGCTTCTCGATCAAATACCTGAGCAAAGATGGTGTCAACGTGTTTTAGAAAATAGTTGAGATCAAAAAGCTTATCCAATTCACCCTTAGCAAAATGCTCCATAATTTCTGGATCGGCAATGAGTCGATCTTTGAAACTACCACCCTCATTCCACACGGCCATGGCATTTCGTTGTATGAGGCGATATGCCTCATCACGGTCTAGACCACCCTCTGTCAAAGCCAGCAAGACAAGCTGTGAAAAGAAGAGGCCGCCAGTGCTCTCCAGATTAGCTTTCATCCTGTCTTCATAAACCACTAATCTGTCCAACAGGTTGGTGAGACGATGAAGCATATAATCCAGCAGGATGGTGCTGTCAGGAGCAATGACCCGCTCAACGGAGGAGTGGCTGATGTCGCGCTCGTGCCAGAGGGGGATGTTCTCCATGGCGGCGATAGCATTGGCACGGACCAGCCTGGCCAGACCACAGAGGTTTTCACTGCCAATCGGGTTACGTTTGTGTGGCATGGACGAAGAGCCCTTCTGTTCCTTGGCGAAGTACTCTTCCGCCTCGAGGACCTCTGTACGCTGCAGATGGCGGATTTCGATGGCAATTTTCTCTATGCTGCTGGCAACGATAGCCAAGGTGGAAAAATATTCGGCGTGACGATCGCGTTGGATGATCTGGGTGGAAATTGGTGCTGGCTTCAAGCCCAACTGGCCGCAAGCTAATTGTTCTACCTCAGGATCCACGTTTGCATAAGTGCCAACTGATCCTGAAATCTTGCCGACACTGATAGTTTCTTGGGCACGGCGGAGTCGTTGTCTGTTGCGATCCATCTCCGCGTACCAGAGCGCCAATTTTAGCCCGAAGGTAACCGGCTCTGCGTGTATTCCATGGGAACGACCCATCATGACCGTGTGGCGATGCTCACGCGCGCGTCGCTTGAGAACTTCAAGCAGCACTTCGATATCATCCAACAGGATATCTGCTGCCTCTTTAAGTAGCAGGGCGAGACTGGTGTCGAGAATATCAGAAGAGGTCAGTCCCAAGTGGATATAGCGGGCGGAATCTCCCACGTGCTCAGCCACAGAGGTAAGGAAGGCGATAACGTCGTGGTGTACCTCACGCTCAATTTCGTCAATGCGATCTACGTCGAAGTCTGCCTTGTCGGCAATCTCCTGGGCTGCTTGAGAAGGTATTTGTCCTAACTGGGCCATGGATTCCACAACAGCCAATTCCACCCTCAGCCACTGGCGATAGCGGTTTTCCTGCTCCCAGATGCGACCCATCACTGGGCGGGTATATCGTGGGATCATAGTCTTATTTTCTTACTCTACGTATGATTATCGGGGCCATCCTGGTAAAAAGTAGCTCGCTTATATCACAAAAAGATTTATTGAATCAAGGAGTTATATAAGAATTACAGAACGAATTGAGGAATTGAGGGATTGAGGAATTTGGTATACAAACTCGCTGGTTTCTACACTCTCAAATCTCAAATCTACACTCTGCAATCTAAAATCCATTATTCTTCTGGTTTGCCTTGCTTGATGAATTCGTCTAGTCGGATCACCTTGGCAGGGGAGGAGGTCGGTGAGGCGAAACTGCCACGGTCATCGCGCGCTTTGAGATCCTCCACATGATGCCTCAATTGATCATTCTTGGCGATGAGATCTTCAATCTGCTCTTCCAACAACCGCCAGGAAAGTTCAAGTTCGGTGGAATCTATCTCCAAGTGCAGGAGCTGATTCAGCCTTCTTATCAGGGCAGCGCAGAGCTTGTAGTTAGTGCCCTGGAGGTAAGAGGCAGCATGAGCCCAGATGCTCATTGACTGCATGTTGCGTTCCTGTGCCTTGGCAAGGAGTAAAGAGTGTATGGCACTCGGACCGATATAATCTATGAGACCTACAGGTTCATCGAGTTCACGAAGTTTCTGGACATCATCGAGGGAAGCGCCAACAGCTGAGATTTTCTCTTCATTATGAAGCACTTCGTCATGAAGTCCACCTAGGGTTATGAGAGCTTGAACCTGATAGCGCTGGCAGAGTTCCATAAAAGCCTTGACGTATTGGTTCCAGCGCAATTGTGGCTCAGGACCGTAAAACAAAATCAGGTCTGAACCTTGGGGTCTTGTTGAATAGTAAAATCGGCTTCGAGGTAGGTCCAAACTTTTTAAATGTCCGTTGTGAATGGTCACGAGAGGACGATTGACGGAAAAAAGATAAAAATCGTCAGAGTGAAAGGTGGCTAACTTCTCTGCCTGCAACCGTTCCACAATGTAGTCAATGGTGCTGGTGGCTACCTCACCGGCATTTCCCCAACCGCCAAAACCGGCCACCAATGCCGGTTCATGGAGTGAGGGCTTGGCCAAATAATGAATCTCGTCCATAGAGGCAGACTTCATACGCGCGTGATCAGTGAAATTACGAGTCAAGAAACAAACTCAGTGTAGCCTCTTTTTATGTAACTGGCAAGCGACCGCCTGGCTGCTTTCTAGAGAGCGTGACAGTGATTGACAGTACATAGCCATTGTGGCATAGTGGCTTGGTCACTTGGGAGTCAGACCTGCAACTACATGTCGACGACTCCAATCATATCACCTTCTAGTACTCTGAATAGCCTGGATGGATTAAAGCCGTTAGGGCCGGTCGGACGCACCACCCCGTGTCCACCCTCCTTCCATAACAGGCTCTGGACTGTTTCGTAATTTTTCCACCGGGCACAATCAAGGTCTTTCCTACAGCAAGGGAGAGAAACTATGGCAAAGTACGTCTACTTTTTCGGAGAGGGTAAAGCTGACGGCACCAAAGACATGAAGGGGCTTCTTGGCGGCAAGGGAGCAAACCTGGCCGAGATGACCAACATGGGGATCCCGGTTCCCCCCGGTTTCACCATTAGCACCGATGTCTGCGCCTTTTACAAAGATCCCCAAAGATATCCAGCGGAGATTCAAAACGAGGTGGATGAGGCTGTGGCCAGGATGGAACGTGTTCTGGGATTGACGTTCGGCGATCCAGAAAAACCGTTGCTCGTGAGCGTACGCTCCGGTGCGAAAATCAGCATGCCTGGGATGATGGACACCGTCCTCAACCTGGGGCTCAACGACGAAACCGTAGCCGGTCTCATTGAGCAGTCGGGAAACCCCCGATTTGTCTATGACAGCTACCGGCGGCTCATTGGCATGTACGGAGATGTGGTCATGGGACTTAAGCCGGAGTCCAGGGACGACATTGATCCCTTTGAGGAGATCCTTGAAGCCCTTAAGAAAGAGGCCGGGGTGGAATTGGACCTGGAGCTTTCCGCGGACCACCTCAAAGAGCTGACTGTACGCTACAAGGAAGCCATCCAGAGCAAGTTGGGTGTGCCATTTCCCCAAGATCCCAGAGAGCAGCTCTGGGGGGGCATCGGTGCTGTGTTTTACTCCTGGGACATTCCGCGAGCCGTGGCCTACCGGGAGCTGAACAACATACCTGATGACATGGGCACCGCGGTTAATGTCCAGGCCATGGTATTTGGAAATTTCGGTGATGATTCAGGCACCGGCGTGGCCTTCACTCGCAATCCGGCCACCGGTGAAAATACCTTCTACGGCGAGTATTTAATGAACGCCCAGGGCGAGGACGTGGTGGCGGGGATCAGAACCCCTCAGCCCATCAACAAGTTGCAGAAAGGCGACCGTAAGGTTCTCTCCCTGGAAGAGGAGAGACCAGACATATACGCCGAGTTGGACGGAATAAGAAACCAGCTCGACATTCACTACCGGGAAATGCAGGACATCGAGTTCACAATCCAGAAGGGAAAACTCTGGATGCTCCAGACTCGTGCCGGAAAACGTACCGGAGTCGCTTCGGTGAGGATTGCGGTGGAAATGGTGGAGGAAGGCCTCATTTCGAAAGAGGAGGCCATCATGCGCGTGGAGCCGGATCAGCTCAATCAGTTGCTCCAGCCCACCTTCAATCCTGTGGAGAAGAATAAGAGCATTAAGGAAGGCAAACTTTTGGCAGTGGGCCTCAACGCGGGTCCCGGTGCTGCTACGGGACGGGTAGTTTTCAACGCCGAGGACGCTGTAGAATGGGCCGAACGGGGCGAGAAAGTGATTCTGGTACGCTGGGAGACCTCACCTGATGACATCAGGGGTATGGACGCCGCCCAGGGGATACTCACGGCCAGAGGTGGGATGACATCCCACGCCGCCCTGGTGGCGCGCCAGATGGGCAAGGTTTGCGTGGCCGGCTGTGGCGCTTTGGAAATCAGCTACAAAAATAGGCAGATGGCGGTGGAAGACAAGCAGGTAATCAAGGAGGGTGATTGGATCTCTCTGGACGGTAGCGCGGGCCAGGTGCTCATCGGCGAAATACCCACATACCCTTCCGAGGTATACAGGGCGGTCATTGAGTGCACCCTGGATCCAATGGACTCCGCCGTTTGTCAGGCATTCGGCAAGCTTCTCACCTGGGCTGACGAGGTGCGCCGGCTGGGCATAAGAACCAACGCCGACGAGCCGGAGCAGTGCGAAGTAGCCAACGCCTTCGGCGCCGAGGGTATAGGGTTGACCCGCACCGAGCACATGTTCTTCATGGAGGACCGCATCACTTCCATGCGGGAGATGATTCTCGCCGATACTAAAGAGGATAGAAAAAAGGCCCTTGCCAAACTCCTGCCCATGCAACGGGAGGACTTTCTGGGTATCTTCAAAGCGATGAACGGCAAGCCAGTTACAATCCGCACTCTGGACCCACCTTTGCACGAGTTCCTGCCCCACGATGAAGCGGGCATAGCTGACCTGGCGAAGTCGCTTGCCATCCCGGTGCAAGAAGTGGAGGCTCGGGTGGACTCTCTGTCCGAGGCCAACCCAATGCTGGGACACAGGGGCTGCCGGTTGGGTATAGTGTACCCTGAAATCACAGCAATGCAGGCCAGAGCCATCCTGGAAGCGGCCTGTGTTGCGGCCAAAGAAGGTGTAAAGGTTTTTCCGGAGATAATGATACCCCTGATAAGTGGGGTGGAAGAGTTGAAGAATCAAAAGGAGGTGGTGCTCAAAGAGGCTAAAGCGGTCTTCAATGAGCAGGGCATGGAAGTGGAGTTCAGTGTGGGCACCATGATCGAGATACCGCGGGCGGCGCTCACAGCGGACGCCATAGCTGCGGAGGCTGAGTTTTTCTCTTACGGTACCAACGACCTTACCCAGACCGTTTACGGCATAAGCCGGGACGACTCGGCCAAGTTCCTTTACCCATACATTGAAGGCGACATTTGGCAGGATGACCCCTTCGATAAGCTCGATCAGACCGGTGTCGGGCAGCTTGTGGATATGGGTGTCCGGCTGGGGCGTTCCACCAGGCCCGATCTCAAAGTGGGTATATGCGGTGAACACGGTGGTGAACCATCCTCCATCGACTTTTGCCACCGGGTAGGCCTCGACTACGTTAGCTGCTCACCTTTCAGGGTGCCAATTGCCCGACTGGCCGCAGCCCAAGCGGCGTTGAGAAACGGTTAGCGGCATACATCTCGAAAATATTTCACCGAAACGGCCCGCAGGGAAGAAAGATGCACTCTCTTCGGGCCTTTTTCGTTAGCAATGTCAGGACGCTCCTGCGGTTAAAGAAATGAGATGTGAGATCTGAGATGTGGGATACTAAATGTCAGAAAGAATGTCGAATCTCACATCACATATCGCACATCCCACATCCTTTTTTCACCACTGTTTTCGTCTTTCGAATTTGAATGGGTAGGGAGGAGCAAACGAGAATGGACAAGAGAGGCTTAGACCTTGAAATCCCCGGGTGGGGGACGCTCGAGGTGCAGAATGCTCTCCTTGATCTAAACGGCACTCTGGCTCTGGACGGGATCTTGCCGGAGACCATCAAGGAAAGGCTGCACCGTTTGCAGGAGATCCTTGCTGTCTATGTGGTTACTGCTGATACTCATGGGACAGTTGCTGATCTGCTGAGGGATTGTGCTGACCTTGAGATCGTGCAGATTGAGGTCGGAAACGAAGCCGAGCAAAAATGTGACCTTCTTAAGAAACTTGGAGCCTCACATACGGTTGCTCTTGGCAATGGCGCCAATGACTCTCTAATGCTCCGTATGGCCTGCCTGGGGATTTGTGTGATGCAAGGGGAAGGGACCGCCCTGCAGGCTCTTCAGGCCAGTGATGTTCTGGTACGTGATGGGGATGAGGCTTTAGACCTGCTTCTGAAACCGGCCCGGTTGGTAGCTACTTTGCGGTCTTAAAACCCGGATATTTCATGAATCACTTGCTGCGACCACGAAACTGGGAACCCGCTTGCGGGACTGAGCGGAGCGCAGCGAGCGCGAATTATATGGCCGTCCTTCCTGGCGTCCTCAGGTGTCGGCCCCTGCGACGTACCGTTCAGGTACGCCTCGGAACCAATCCCGCGGTACCGCGGGACGAGTTGCCAGGTGGCAAGCCCATATTCGCGGTCTCGCGCCAGCAATTCATAAAATATCCGGGTTGACCATAAAAGTGAGCGCAAAATTTTGGCAAGCTTCAGCGACCAGGTAGGAAGAAGAAACTAACTACAGGTGGAGTCGCGGTTCTCCCGTCCACAGACAGAGGATCAAGTTTTAACGGCTGTTGATTTTATGTCGCAAAACACCGGAACACTTGAAGGTGACAACCTTCCGCGGTGAGAGCATAATGGGATCGCCGGTCTGGGGGTTACGGCCGCGCCTCTGATTCTTCTCCTTCACGCTGAATTTACCAAAACCGCTGATCAGGACGTCCTCGCCCTCCTCTAAGGTTTTCTTAACCATCTCGAAGAGGGTTTCGACTATCTCTGCGCACTCGCTTTTGGTGAAGATGTTTCTGGCAAACAGGCTTTCTACAATATGCGCCTTCGTTAACGTCATAGATGACTCCCCCCTCCTCAAATTCCTTGATCGACTTCCCTCTCTGGCTGGACTAATCTAGTAAATACAGGATAATTTTGAATAATTCAAGAGAAAAATCTCATTGACCCCAAAGAAAAAATCCGCATTGAGCATTCTTGGGCTTCAAGAACTTACATAGGGTTGTTCTAGTCAGCGATTCTTAATCTAATAATATTAAATAGTTAAAGCTTTAAATGTGTTCTGCTCTCCTCCGGGTCAGAAAAACAAAGGGAACAGTACAAATGAGTGGTTTGTACTGTTCCCCTAAAATCAGTCTCGGTACTGATTTTTTTATCTGGTTTGGTGGCGGTGCAGGGACTTGAACCCCGGACACTGCGGATATGAGCCGCATGCTCTGACCTGCTGAGCTACACCGCCATAATGTAGGGGTTTCATACTCAACAGTGGCCCTATTGTCAACAGAAAAAACCGAGGGCCTTCATAAAGCTAGAAAGGATTGGTGTGTAATGGACGGGACGTAGTCCGAAGTTGCGTTGACAAACCTTGGAGATTAAGTTAAAAAAAGCCCACCTTACTCCAAAGATCACTTTGGATTGCAGCCGGGAGATCCTAAAAAATTGAAGCTCCGGCTCCATGACCAAGAATCGGCAGGTACTCTATGTCTTTCGAATGTCCGCATTGTGGAGAAATACTCGGTGAATTGACTTGTCAGGCTTGCCAACGCTCGCTCCCAGAGGGGAGCCGGTACTGCAATTGGTGTGGGGAAGCATTGGTTGATGATGCAGGGGACCAGGCGAGCTTAGAGGGAGCACCAGCAGATGACGATGAAGGTCCAGTTGATTTTGCCAGCAGAAAACTTTGCAGCGATGGTACCTGCATCGGAGTAATTGGACCTGACGGTCGCTGCAAAGAGTGCGGCAAATCGTACACCGGAGAGCCGGAGGCGGAGCCGGAGGAGGAGCAGGAGGAGCCGGAGGAGGAAAAAGAGGAGCATTGAGCCAACAGCATCTCCGTATAACATCATCATCAATAGTGAGGCCCTAGATGTATGAACTGAAAATCATAACAGAGTTTTCTGCTGCACATAATTTGCGGAATTTTCGAGGCAAGTGCGAAGCTCTCCATGGCCACAATTGGAAAGTGGAGGTCGTGGTCAGCGGCAAGGAGTTAGACGTCAGCGGCGTGGTCTTGGACTTCGCGGAGGTTAAGAGTGCCACCGGCGAAGTGATGTCAGAGATTGATCACAAATACCTCAATGACTTACCTTTCTTCATAGAGCACAATCCGTCTTCTGAAAACATAGCCCGTTATATATTCCAGCGCTTGCGGGAAAAGATTGAAGATAAGCGGGTGCAGGTCAAGCGGGTGACCGCCTGGGAATCACAAGATGCTTGTGCAACATACATGGGTGAATCCGCTGTCCCGCCCAGCTAAATGGCCACGACGATGAAATCCTAGCCAACCATCGCCATAATCTTGCCGCACCGATAAGTTCTGCCCTCCACAATATGA
>JAJDNL010000207.1 GCA_022340745.1 Deltaproteobacteria bacterium | reverse complement strand
GGTGTGGATAAGAAAAGCTGGCTCGTTTCGTTTTCCTCTCTTGGGCACCGGAGCCAGAAAGGGGGCATCGGTTTCCAGAAGCAACCGGTCGAGAGGACATTGCCGGGCCACATTCTGCAGAATTCGCGCTTTAGCAAAAGTCACGGGTCCTGCGATGGAGAGATGGAAGCCCAGATCCAAGCACTTTTTTGCAAAGGTCCAATCACCCGAGAAACAATGCATTGCCCCACCTATTTCCCAGGCTTTCTGTGCTCGCAAAATCTGCAAAATTTCTTCGTGAGCGTCTCGGTCATGGATTACAATGGGCAACCCTAGCTGTCGGGCTACATTGAGCTGTTCATGCAGACAGGAGATCTGTAGTGGTCGCGGTTTATAGTTGCGGTAGAAATCGAGGCCGATCTCGCCGTAAGCTACCACCTGCGATTTACGGCCCAGGCTCAGCAATTCCTGGAAATCCTTGGACGAGAGAGCGCAGGCACTGTGGGGGTGGATGCCGATGGTGGCGTAGATCTCTCCGTTGGCCTCAGCCAAAGCAATGGCCCGGCGGGAGGTGGGGAGGTCGATGCCTATGGTGATGACCTGCAAAACGCCTACCTGCTTTGCCCTCGCCAAAATCCCCTGTTGCTCTGCGGCTAAGTCCTCAAAGTCTAGGTGGCAATGGGTGTCAACGAACAGGTCCATCTGTTGTTTGCCCTACTACGATCACGTATCTTTAGCTCTCAGCAGTCAGCTACCAGCAAAAACAAACCTTGCAATAGAACCGGTGCGGAGAGTACTAAAGCAATGGGGTCTCTCCCGAGTGAAATATCTTGGAGAGCTATTGAAGAGTCATGGTTCAATAATTACCAATCATTCTTTCCCTGGGTGCTCATTCCGGCTGCACTATAGGAAGAAAAGCGAGGGGTGTCAACGATTGGGGTGATCTTTGTAGTTTCATCTCGCCCACTGTTGGGATAAAACAAGAAAAAGGAGCACTGCAGATGGAATCATTTTGGATTCTCGGAGCCGGACACTTCGGATCCCTGGCAGTTCAAAGAATCTTGGCACGAAAGAAGGTCTCCCGCTTGGTTGTGGTGGACCGAGATGTCCACGTCTTAGGGAAACTAGGAGAAAAGTCCCTCGAGACAGTTGAGCAGGATGCCATCGATTACCTGGTTCACCACCCGGGTCTTGGTTCCGAATGGATCGTTCCGGCCATTCCAGTTCACGTTGCCTTTGCCTGGTTGTGCCGACGATTGGCCGAAGAGGGGACAGTTACGCCACTCGCAGCCCCTGCAGTTCTCGATCAGCAAATTCCCAACCCGATGAGAGGAAAGGGAGCGGTTCTCTATACGAGTTTTGCAACCTTTCGCTGTCCTGACGACTGCGATGAACCGCAAGAGAGTTGTACGGTGACAGGGGAGGTTCGTGAGGCTAATTTATTTGATCTTCTTCGGAACATAGCGCTGGGGGACTATCAAACTTTTGTGGTGCGCAGCCATCAACTGGCACCGGGGGTGGGCGGTTACCAGTTGTTAGTTCTTTGGCGAATCCTTGAAGAGGCGCGATCAACAGAGAAGGACATCTTGATTGCCACTGCCTGTCGCTGTCATGGGGTGATCAATGCACTGCGGTTTAACCGCGGAGCGCAGAGCGCATAGCGTCTGATTACAGGAGCAGATAGCCAGCAGTCAGCAGAGCTGAGCATGGGGCATAGGGCATGGGGCATAGGGTAAATACAACTCTTTCACTCTATGCCCTTTGCTCTCTGCTCTTTGCCTCCGAGCACTTTCCTCATCACAATTTAGAAGAACACACAGAAACACGCTGTGCGCCGTGCGGCGTGCGCCGTGCGATTACCATTGACGCTCTTGGTTGATGTCGCTATACTTTCGAAAAAGTCAAATAGTAAAAGGGGTTATGGGAGTAAACAACTCCAGCGCCAAAGACGGGGAGAATCTATGAGTGAAACAGGACATGCCATGTTGGATGCGATTCGCTCTAGAAGAAGTATTAGACAATATAGCGCCGACCCGGTAAGCGACGACGATGTGAGATCTATCTTAGAGGCGGGTCGCTGGGCTCCTTCCGGATTGAACAACCAGCCGTGGCGCTTCGGTGTGGTTCGAGATCCAAAATGTAAGAACACAATTTCGGAACTAACCCGCTACCGGGAGATCATTCGTAACGCTCCAGTTATTATTGCAGTCTTCCTAGATAATGATGCGGGATATGACCGGGTCAAAGACTGCCAGTCAATAGGTGCCTGCCTGCAGAACATGTGGCTGGCCACTCACACTTTGGGTCTGGGAGGCGTCTGGCTCGGTGAGATTTTGAAAAACAAAGAGGGGGTAGGGGAGATCCTCGAAGCACCGCAGTCATACGAATTGATGGCGGTTTTGGCTATTGGGCATCCCAAACATAGACAGCAGAAGTCTGACCGGAAGTCCCTTTCAGAACTGGTTTTCAAGGAAGTATGAAGAGAGAAACAGGTAGTAAAGGGGTGGAGGGACACCGTATCATAGGGTGACTCGTTCCAGGCGGGACAAGGAGGGGGATGATATGAAAATGGATGGTGGTATTGCCAGGAGAAGTCGTTTGCTCGTCTTGCTGCTTTCGATCCTTCTCCTTGCTGGTGCTGGGTGTGCGGCCATGCAGAAGTCTCAGGATACCCCTGAGGAAACTGGCGAGAAGAAAGAAGAAGTTAAGGGTCCTGCTCCGATTTACTATGATTTTGTTGATGTACTGATTCCTGCAGAACTTTCCCTGGATAAGAAGAGCTCCTTCGTTTACAGCACTCCCTCTTTTTCTGCAGGTGTTTTGGTATTCGAGGGCTATGTGGATGGTGCGTCTCTGGTTAACTTTTTTACCACAAACATGGCGAAAGATGGCTGGACCCTCAAATCCAGTTTTCGCTATCGACGGGTGATCCTTAATTTCGAAAAAGGTGAACGCAGCTGTTTGGTAAGTGTGGCCGAAATGCCCCTGAAGACCAGGGTCGAGATCTGGGTAGCTCCCCAAATAAGTGCAACCATGCCTTGAAGGCAGCCATCAGCAGTCAGCTGTCAGCTTTCAGAACCGGCTGAAGTGCGACGAAACGGACCCTTGACCGCTACTGAGTCGCCAAACTGCTGTATTTGTCATTTACTGATAGCCGATAGCTGACGGCTGATCGCTTGAGAGACGAGGCATTATGGCTGAATTAGAAGACCGAAAGATTTTATTAGGAGTAACTGGAGGGATCGCAGCGTATAAAGCTGTGGAACTAACCAGGCTCTTGGCCCTGGAGGGGGCTAGGGTTCGGGTGATTATGACCCGGAGTGCTATGGAATTCGTGCAACCTCTTTCCTTCCAAGTGCTATCTGGCCAGCCGGTTTGCACTCATCTCTTCGATCTGGAGGCTGAATCGCGAATTGGCCACATTGAAGTGGCCACCGAGGCTGAAGTTGCTGTGATCGCGCCCGCGACTGCCAATATTATAGGCAAACTAGCCCATGGAATTGGTGATGATTACCTGACTACGGCCCTGTTGGCCTGCCCCGCTCCTAAAATCATTTGCCCAGCTATGAATGTGAACATGTTTGATAACCAGGCGGTCCAAGAGAATTTGGCCAAGCTGAGCAGTTGGGGATGCCATCAGGTTGGGCCGGAAGCCGGTGACCTGGCCTGTGGAGTCCAGGGCCTCGGGAGGCTGGCCCCCCTGGATGAGATCATGGAGAAAATTCGTCACGTGTTGACCCCTCAATCCCTTCAGGGAAAACAGGTGCTGGTAACCGCGGGTCCCACCAGGGAAATGGTGGATCCAGTACGATATCTGACAAACCCTTCTTCAGGGAAAATGGGATATGCTTTGGCGCGAGTTGCGAAGCGCAGGGGAGCGGAGGTTACCCTGGTGAGCGGACCTACTTCCCTGAACTCTCCCTACGGGGTGAAGGAGATTAGAGTAACCACTGCCAAGGAGATGCACCAGGTTGTTGTTGAGCACATGGTGCAGGTGGATGCGGTGGTAATGGCTGCGGCAGTTTCCGATTATCGTCCAAAGGTGACGGCATCCGAAAAAATAAAGAAAAGTGACGACAATGAGTCTCTAGAGTTGGAGCGAACTGATGACATCCTCTTTCGCCTTGGGGAACTGAAAGACAACCAAATTTTGGTTGGATTTGCTGCAGAGACTGAAAACGTGCTGGAAAATGCCAAGGAGAAACTTCAGCAGAAAAATCTAGATTTCATTGTGGCCAACGATCTCACCGCAATCAGTGCTGGGTTTGGTGGCGACACCAATGAGGTAACCATTTTGTGGCCGGGTGGCGAGGTAGAGAACCTGCCCTTAGAAAGCAAAGAAGTGATTGCGGCTCACATTTGGAATCGGGTGGAACGTCTGTGGCAGGCATGAGATGGTCAGAGTTTGGAGTTCTTCAGAATAAATATGCCTTATATGTATGGGTGCCAAAGAAACCTGTTATAATGGAACTCAGAAATAACCTTTACCGGGCAAGAGAAGCATGCGTTTTGCCGAGCAGGATAAAAAAGCCAGGACAGGCGAGGAGTTGGGAAGATCACCGCGCCCAGATCTGGCTGAATTGGCATATTCTCTCCGTCAGCATCTCAACTATCAGGCCATAATGGGCCTGGAATGGTTGCCGTGCCAGCCGATCACATCTATCCAGGACCTCCCGGAAACCCTGGAACAGATTTGTGCAGACTTGGGAGAGTGTACTCGCTGTCAGCTTCACTCCAATAGAACCCATATTGTTTTTGGAGAAGGAAACCCTTCAGCCAGAGTGGTTCTGGTTGGAGAAGGGCCCGGTCAGGAAGAGGATCGATTGGGTCGGCCCTTTGTGGGTCCTGCGGGTAGGCTGCTGGACCGTATCATCGCCGCCATGGGATGGCGGCGGGCTGAGGTCTATATTTGTAATGTGATCAAGTGTAGACCGCCGAGGAACCGCGATCCTCAGGTTGACGAAATAGAGCAGTGCGGACCCTTTCTTCGGCGCCAACTAAGAGCCATTCGACCTCAGGCCATTTTGGCTTTGGGAAGCTTTGCCGCCCAATTCTTGCTCTCCACTCAGCAACCAATATCCAAACTTCGCAGCCGCGTTCATTATGTTGAAGGGATTCCAGTGGTTCCAACGTATCACCCTGCTTATCTTCTCCGCAATCCTCTCCAAAAACGGAGGGTGTGGGAGGACGTCCAGTTACTTCTATCATTAGTGCGGGGGGGCGACTGAAAGCTCCGAATAATGGGGGTCGTAGCACGACGGGATACAAGTCCAGAGTGTCCACTTTTAATCTTGTTGGGAACAGCAAGCGGTTTATGAGAGTGTCCAGAAAGGGAAAAAATGCAGTTTGCAGCCACCTTAGAGATCTCAACTAAGAAATCGAACTTTTCGACTATTCTGGCAGGGTTGGTGTTTATTGTGCTGCTGTTATGTTCGCCTCCCCCTTCGCTGGCTGGAGACAAGCACATCAAGATTTTGCGTATAGAGGAGAGCATAAATCCTGGAACCGCAGCTTTTCTGGCGAGAGGAGCAAAGCAGGCAGTGGACGAAGATGCGGTCTTACTGGTAGTGGAATTGGATACTCCGGGTGGTCTGGTTACCTCCATGAGAACCATGGTAAAGACCATTATGAATGCCCCGATTCCGGTGGTGGTTTTCGTGTCACCCAGCGGCGCTCAGGCCGCTTCCGCCGGTGTGTTCGTTGTCATGGCTGCTGACATTGCTGCTATGGCCCCAGGCACCAATATAGGTGCGGCTCATCCGGTTGTGGCCGGCGGCAAGGATATGGACGAAACCATGAACACCAAGGTGGTAAATGATCTGGTTGCATTCATAAAAAGTATAGCCACCAAGCGCAGCCGCAATGCCGAGTGGGCTGAGGAAGCAGTTCGCAAGAGTGTATCGATCACCGCCGAGGAGGCCCTGAAGCTCAACGTTATCGACCTCGTTGCCAAAGACGTCGATGATCTTCTGGCCAAGCTTGAAGGCTGGTCAGTTCAGACCAAAGAAGGAGAGCAGAAACTGGCGCTCAAAGGACTTCCTTTACAAACTGTTGAGGAGAATCTGCGTGACAAGATCCTGAAAACCATTAGTAATCCGAATATCGCCTATTTACTCATGCTCATCGGTATGGCCGGCCTTTATTTTGAACTTTCTCATCCTGGTGCCATTTTCCCGGGAGTTATCGGGGGCATTTCCCTCATTCTAGCCTTTTACGCTTTTCAGACCCTCTCGGTGAATTACGCTGGCGTACTTCTGATTCTTCTGGGAGCCGTTCTTTTCCTGCTGGAGATCAAGGTGACCAGTTATGGCTTGCTCAGCATCGGGGGGATCGTCTGCCTCACCTTGGGTTCCATTA
>JAJDNL010000200.1 GCA_022340745.1 Deltaproteobacteria bacterium | reverse complement strand
GGGCCGAACCACCACTACCATGGAGGAGTTGAGCGGGAAAGAACGTCTCGAAGAAATCGCCCGCATGCTGGGAGGGGCAAAGATTTCGACAAAAACTCGAGCTCACGCCAGGGAGATGCTTGAGCAAGCACAGAAATCAGCAGGCAGAGGGCATGGAGCATAGGGCATGGAGCATGGAGAAGGACAAAGGACAGTAGGCAGAAAGCAGCAGGCAGGTTTGTTAATTAGAAAATTAGACAAACATGTGTTTTTTTTACCGCTTACCGTTCACCGCTTACGATTTCAACGATTTGAGCGACGGACAACGGACGGGAATAGCCAGACTAATAATAATATCTTACAGAGAAGTCCTTAAATTCCCCCGCATATTCTTCCCATTCCACGTTTACCTCTGTTACCCGGGAATGGGGCGATCCCTGGTGGCACCAGCGGATCATATCCTCGACTTTTTCTTTCTCACCTTCCAGAACAGCTTCAACTCGACCGTCACGGGTGTTCATCACCCAGCCTGAAATTCCTCTTTCTTGAGCGGCTCTTTCAGTGTAAGCACGGAAGAAGACACCCTGTACACGGCCGGATATGAGTATGTGCGCTCTTACCTTGTCCATTCGAGTCCACCTCTCGAATAACAAATATAGAATATCGAACCGCAGAACAAGGAACCGCAGAAGTGTGCTGTAATCACTTCTATATTCATCATTCCTTGTTCGACATTCTGCGGTTCGAAAGTGCCATTGCTTCGTCAACCCGACTCTTCCCCAATCAACTCGAGAAACTCTTCCTCGCTGAGGAGTTGGATTCCAAGGCTGCGAGCTTTTTCCAGCTTTGATCCTGCTCCAGGTCCGTGTACCACAAAGTCGGTCTTTGAGGAAACACTGGAACTTGTCTTTCCGCCCAAGGTTTCGATCTGTATCTGGGCCTCTTTTCGAGAGAATTTTTCCATAGTACCTGTGAAGACAAAGGTCTTTCCAGCAAGTTCAGTTTTGGCAGGCTGTGCTGCTTCCATGGCCTCAGGGCTCACTTCCTCGAGCAAGAGGTCCAGCTCTGCACCCACTGAGGGGTTAGAGAAGAAATCAACTATGGACCTGGCAACAATGGGGCCCACCCCTTCTATCTCCAGAAGCTGATCCGTGGTTGCGCTTCGAATAGCCGCAAAAGTGCCAAAATGACGGGCTATGTCTGCGGCCGTTTTCTCACCCACATTAGGGATTCCGAGGCCGTAGAGGAAGCGGGGCAACTGGGGTTTCCTGCTGTCTTCTATTGCTGTGATTAAGTTGTTGGCCGAAAGCTCGCCAAAGCCTTCCAGTGGAGCAATTCCATCTTTGGAAAGCTTGTAGACAGAAGCAAGATCCTTTATCAGACCCCTTTCCAGAAAGGTGCTTATGGTCTTTTCACCGAGACCCTCAATGTCCAGAGCACCCCTGGACGCATAGTGACTGATACTGCGGTGAATCTGTGCCGAGCAACCAAGACGGTTGGGGCATTTGTGATAAGCTCCCTCCTCAACCACTTTACTACGGCATACTGGACAACTGTCAGGAGCCAGAAACGGTTCTCTGCGGGGCTCCCCGGGCGTGATTACTT
This sequence comes from Deltaproteobacteria bacterium, assembly GCA_022340745.1. Classification (GTDB taxonomy): domain Bacteria; phylum Desulfobacterota; class Syntrophobacteria; order BM002; family BM002; genus BM002. The sequence goes on along the minus strand of JAJDNL010000200.1, from coordinate 5,706 downwards.
CCATGACCTGAGGAATGACATCCCCGGCCCGCTGGATGCGGACAGTATCTCCAGCCCGCACATCCAACCGCTTCACCTCTCCAAAGTTGTGCAGAGATGCCCGAGATACGGTAACTCCACCCACGTCCACCGGCAGTAGCAGCGCCACGGGTGTCAGCTTGCCGGTGCGCCCCACCTGGACAATGAGCTTTTCCACCCGGGTTACCTCCTGGCGAGGTTCAAACTTGTAGGCTACAGCCCAACGGGGCGTTCTGGTGCGAGAGCCCATGGTCGCCCGTAACTGGAAGCTGTTAACCTTTACCACTATGCCGTCTACCTCATAGTCAAGTTGGTCGCGATTGCTAGTGAAACGTCGATGGATAGCCGCAATATCTTCCGGGGTTTTACCCGTATCCATTGCCTCCTTTGGTACAGGCAGCCCCCAACGTTTGAGATCCTGCAAACAGTCACTTTCAGCCTGATAACCCAACTCGTCTGCATTGGTGAGTTCAAAAGGGAATAATTCCAGGGGTCTACTGGCGGTAATAACAGGATCCAGTTGGCGCAGAGAACCTGAGGTGGCATTGCGGGGGTTGGCGAAGGGTTTATTGTTCTCACCAATGAGTTGTTCATTGAGTTCGCGAAAACCCTTCACCGGCATAAATACTTCTCCTCGCACAACCACAAGAGCGGGCGCAGCTGCGGAGAGACTTTTGGGAATAGTGGCAATAGCACGAATGTTGAGGGTAATATCTTCCCCGGTAACTCCGTCACCACGGGTGGCGGCGTGGCTTAACCTCCGGTCCGCGTAGACCAACTCCACAGAAACCCCGTCAACCTTGGGCTGGATCAGGTAGCCTACGGCCGTTTCTCCTGCTGCCTCGAGAACTCTGCGGTGAAAATCCTCTAGAATTTGGGCTTGATGGGAAGATTCCAGGCTCAGCATAGGCCGATGGTGGGATACTGGCCTGAAGGCCTCTAGGGGTTCGGCACCAACTTGTTGGGTGGGTGATTCAGGGGTGAGTAGCTGCGGATACTCTTTTTCCAGCCGCTGCAGCTCTTGAAAAAGCTCATCATAAGTTGCATCAGAAATCTCAGGGTCATTGAGACGATAATAGCGGTAATTATGGTAATCGATTTGCTCCCGCAGTTCGGTGACTCTCTGGCGCACGTTTTCTGGGATGTTGCTAGTGTTGTTTTTCACCGTTTTTCTCGGCCTATTCTTTCTTGTTCCACAATCGAGTAGACGCTGACACTAGACAATAGAAATTCGAAACTAACCACTTGGAAGCTGCTGAAAAACTCAATATTTTGAATGCGATCATCAAGTCCGTCATTCCGGAATCTGCCGCCGGCGGATATCCGGAATCCAGAAAGAACAATGGGTTACTGGATCCCGGCTCGCGTCCGCCGCCGCCGGACTTGGCCGGGATGACGGATTATGACGTGGTCCTTTTTCGAAATTGTCCTTCGGACTCCCACCCTTCGGGTGGGTTCTCGGTTTCGAAATCCGCAATTCGAAATAACTCAGCCTTACACCTTGCGCCCTGAACCTTGTGCCACTGGCTCCATGCTCTATGCGTCTTTTGCGACGGACCACGGACTACTGACGCGTAGCTAAATAGCCCCCGTTGCCGCGCGTATCAGCCCGAAACAGCCTGAGAGCATCATGTCGCCATAGGGCACGGCAAAATAGTAGCCTAGGCTTTTTGCCAGATGTCGTTGGGGACCGGTTACCACTACAGTGGAAAAAGCGCTCATACCCTTGACCTCGGGAAGAGTGACACAGCCGTGCCCTTGGTCGTCGAATACCTCTCGATCACTGAGCGTACCTTGACGAAAACGGCCCAGGTGATCATGAAGCTTGGCAACCGTGAGACAGCCGGTGTGGTGCTCGTAGATACCAACGATTTTCGAGTCAAGTACCAGTGAGGCTACGGCATGCTGATTGCCCAGGTTAAGCACCACCAACCCTTCTTGGGTCTTGTCTGCTGCTGTTGGATCGCAAAGGGCACCTAGGATGGCAGCGGCGCCGGTGTCCATCACCAGGGCACCGGGTAAGTCTCGCTGTACAGCTTGCATTCTAGTCAGATAGTCTGGCGGTTCCTCATGCCAGAGCTGATCCAATCTGCCACCTCCATCAAGGAAATCGCGCCATTGCTGGAAGCGGAACAAGCGGTTACTCCCGTGCGGCGAGAAACCATGGTCCTGGACCGCCACTGCATATGAGTCCGGTAATTCAACTTCGAAAGGGGCAAGGGCCTCGGCCAGGGCCGCATGGTCCACGTCCCCCATTATCACTGGATGCGCATCCGGTGGGGGCTCCTCCACCAGGGTCACGCCCAAATCTCTGATGCGATCCAGGTTGTCGTATATGGTCAGAGCAGCCCCTACTTCAGCGTATACAGGATATCCGGCTTGCAAGTGCTCCTGGAGGGCCCCAACACAGGCGCCGCCCCCCATGAGGTTCCCGGTAAGAAAAATGGGAACGGACTGCGAGGTACAACGACGGATACGATTTGCCACCACCACTGTCTGAGACGGCAATACCAGCTTGACGCAATTCTCTATTGGAGTGTCTGGCTGCCAAAGGAGAATGTCCTGGGTGCCACCGCCAACGTCCATAGCTAGAGTGGGTCTAGGTTCTCTACTCCGACTGTCTACAGAAGGCATGAAAATGCTCCAGCGAGCGCATTCCCCGTAGCTTGTTGGAGCGGAGCGGAAATCCCGTCGCCGGGGCTGCGGGGTTAGCGAGCGAACTACAATAAAATGGAAACACTTCCTTACATTTCGAAGATTCCCTGTCCGCCGCAGGCGGACTGCAGGAATCTTCAATCAACCCTTTCTCCGTCTCTCTGTTTCACCGCGTCTCCGTGTCTATTATGCATGACACCTGCTACTAGGACAAGAGACAAAGGGTCGATCTATTATCTTGCGTGAGGTTATTTTAGCAACGACGGGGGCAGGCTGGAGCAGAAGTCGAGGAGAGTATCACTGGCCTGGCGGCAGGCCCGGTTAAAACGGGTGCTGCGGAAGCCGGGTCTCCATTTTAGGGTGAAAAGTTCATCTGAGACCACCAACAGCCCAGCCAACCGTACGTTTCTATATGCGGCCACATGAAAGAGGGCTGACATCTCCATCTCCACTGCCAGGAATCCCTCTTCTCCATAACCGCTCACTTTGTCCACAGTTTCCCGTAGAGGGGCGTCGGTGGTCCAGATTGGTCCTGCACGAACGGAGAACCCGTTTTGCGCACAGTAGTCTTGAAGGCTTCCAAACAAGTCGGTGTCCGGAAGAAATTTTGCTGCGTTCGAAGGATAGTGGCAAGATGTTCCTTCCTCGCTGCGAGCTGAGCTGGGCAAAAGCCGATCCCCAATTGTAAGGTCTGATTGCAGCGACCCACACCAGCCAAAGACAATAATTACCCGGCTTCCGAGGGTGATTAGCTTCTCGAGGACGAGGACAGCCTGTGGGGCACCAAGGATGGGGCCTGCGATGGTGATGGAACGGTTCGCATGGACCACGTCCAGCAGACGAGCGTTATAAGCTGTTCTCGCACTATCTGCAACAGGGGTTGCCAGGCGGCAAAATCGACGGAGATCTCTTTCACAGGAGACCATGATAGCAATCGCTTCGCAGTCCTTTTCTTTGGACCCCTTGCGAGATTCGATGACGACCCTGTTCTCTTCAAGCGTCATTGTGGTGAAAATCCTAATGGCTCAATAGAAAGAGGTAATTCACCCCGAAGAGCACGAAGACGATTTGAGATTTGGAGATTTTAGATTTATGATTACAAGTTGTTTAGATCTTAAATCTAAAATCCAAGATCTGCAATCTATTAGAGCCCCCTTTATCCACTCCCCGTCATTCCGGAATCCAGTGAAATCTTAATATAGTATCATTATCACTGGATCCCGGCTCGCCCTGTTGAATAGGGTTCCCTCCGGGAAATTCAACAGGGCGAGCGTCCGCCGCAGGCGGACTTGGCCGGGATGACAAATTCTGGCCCAGTCTCTGGTGGGAGTGTATAAACTTCGTTGCAAAAAGGAAAAGCGGAGCAAGATGGTTTTATCCCAAATAGGACCATCTTGCTCCGCTTTATTGAAAAAATAAATACTCTTATTTTACAGTTAGACGTGTTGCCGCTACCACAAAGCCACGGCTGGAGTGGTCATGAAGGTATCTATTTGACCATTCCCTTGAGTTTGCTGCCGGCCTTGAATTTGACGACCTTGGTAGCCTTGATCTTAATCTTCTTGCCGGTCTGGGGATTTCTTCCCTCCCGAGCAGCTCTCTTTGCTACACTGAAGGTGCCGAAGCCCACCAGGGTGACCTTGTCCCCTTTCTTCAGTGCGTCGGTTACTCCCCCTAGGAAGCCGGCCAGAGCTTTTTCTGCAGCAGCTTTGGTGATCCCGGCACTATCTGCCATTTTTGCTACGAGATCTGCCTTGGTCATAAATTCCTCCTCTTCTTGTCAATAAACTTTTTGGTTGGTCCCACCCCCAATGCCCTGTAAACCCGCTCCTGTCGCGGCTGGACAGAGGAACCAGCCGTAAAACTGCATGAATAGAGGCATTATACATAAGTTGATTTTAAACGCAAGAGAATATTTGCGAAAAGTGGGAGGTAGGGCAAAATGGTCGACTCAGGAACAGAATGAAAGGATGAAGAGCGAATGAACAAAACAATATATATAGAATTCTAGTTGTCAATATCCGTCTATATTGTGGTAAGTAAGTCTCATTGCCGGTGTTTGTCGGGTGAACTCCGCCGAGGCGGAAACCACCCGACCTACATGAGGAATTGCTCAAGCCGTAGGGTCGGATCGTTCCCGCAAGAAGTGGGCTAGCCCGGATATTTCATGAATCACTTGCTGCGACCACGGATATGTCCGTCCTTCCTGGCGTCCTCGGGTGTCGGCCCCTGCGACGTACCGTTCAGGTACGCCTCGGAACCAACACCCTGTGGTTGCCAGGTGGCACGCCCATCTTCGCGGTCTCGCGACAGCAATTCATGAAATATCCGGGCTAGGATTCCATCGCCGCCTTGATGTTCATCTCAATGCCGTTTTTTTCAAAAAAAATCTTAAGGATTCGGGCGGTAGCGCCCCAAATGCGGTAGTTCTCGTAGGAAACAAAGTAGGCCCGAAATCGTTGATTCTCGGTATCGTAGGAGCGGTGGGACCAATGTTCATCATTGGCAAGAAAATCCAGAGGAACAAAAAGAATTTCGGCAACTTCGCGGCTGTTAGGCTGAAAAGGATAAGGGTAGGGGATGAACCCCACGAAGGTATATACCAGAAAACCGGTTGTTACCGTGGTAATAGGGTCCAGTACCCCCAGGATCTCTACATCTTCTGGATTTAAATCAATTTCTTCTTGCGCTTCTCTCAACGCGGTTGCTAGCAAGTTCTCGTCATGGGGATCGCGAATCCCACCGGGAAAGGAGACCTGGCCCTTGTGGGCTTTGACTGTCTGGGTTCTCTTGGTAAAAAGAACGTGCAGGCTGTTCTCTTTGAGCAGCAGGGGAAAGAGCACCGCGGCAGGAGTCAGATTTTCAGGACTCGCTGCTTCTTGGGTTTCAAAATTCAGGTTCTGGCGTATTCTCTCCAGCATAATGGGTGAGCTCCGAGTAATGCAATTATTCGCGAATTGTAAACCATATGGCCCGCCCTCGCAACAGGGAACTCTCGCCCGAGCCCTGCGGGCTCTCGAGTACTCAGAGAGC
>JAJDNL010000197.1 GCA_022340745.1 Deltaproteobacteria bacterium | reverse complement strand
TTACGAAAGAAGATCCATCGTGCTCTCCCTGAGTTTCTAAAGGCTTTTCCGCTGGTGCAGAAACATCCCTTTCCTTGGCCCAAGAAAGTGAAGAAGACAAACTGGGACGAAGCTGACAGATCCCTTAAAATTGATCGCTCTGTCCCCGAGGTTGACTGGCTTGTGCCAGGAGAAAAGGCAGCAGCGTCAGCTCTGCATCGTTTTCTGACCAATAAACTTTCAGGTTACGGTTCTAAGAGAAATGATCCCAACGAAGATGGTGTATCCAATCTCTCTCCGTACCTCCATTTCGGCCAGATCTCAGCGCAGCGGGTGGCGCTGGAAGTGCAAAAAAAGAAGGTGAACAAAGAGTCCAAGGATGATTTCCTGGAGGAACTCATTGTCCGCCGCGAGCTTTCGGATAACTTCTGCTTCTATAATCAAGACTACGACCGGTTCGCTGGATTCCCGGAATGGGCCCAGAAAACTCTTAACGAACATCGTGGCGACAAGAGAGAGTATCTCTATTCCCTGGAGCAGTTTGAGAATGGCAAAACCCACGATGACCTCTGGAATGCTGCACAAATGGAAATGGTTCACAGAGGAAAGATGCACGGCTACTTGAGGATGTATTGGGCCAAGAAGATTTTGGAATGGACCGCTTCCCCAGAAGAGGCACTGGAAGTTGCCATCCTGCTCAACGACAAATATGAGCTCGACGGCAGGGATGCAAACGGCTATGTTGGCATCGCCTGGAGTATAGGGGGAGTCCACGACCGGGCCTGGAAGGAGCGTCCCATTTTTGGCAAGATACGCTACATGAGTTATGGTGGCTGCGAACGGAAATTCAAAGTCAACACCTACATTCAAAAGCACTTGCACTGACACAAAGGGTACCATTCATGACATCTGCTCCAACATATGAAGAACTTTTACAAAAGGTCAAAGAATTAGAGGATGAGGCCCTCACGCTTAAAGAGGCCACAAAATCCCTCCGGTTAACTGGGCAGTACATCAACGTAGCAATGGACTCCTTATCAGCCAACATGGCCATATTGGATGAAAATGGCGTCATCTTAGAAACAAACCGGTCGTGGCAAAGATTCGGCTTGGAGAACAAGATCGAGACACCGCCCGACACTGTCGGTTTGAATTATCTTGGGATATGTGATTCAGCTGTAGGCGATCCCAAAGAAGTGGAAAAAGCACATGAAGTTGCTGATGGGATCAGAAGAGTAATTGCCGGTGATATAAGCGAATTTGCCACTGATTACCCGTGCCATTCACCCGATGAGAAGCGCTGGTGTTACGTCAGGGCCACTCGCATGGCTGATCCTGGCCCCCTGAGAGTGGTAGTGAGCCACGAGGACGTCACTGCTATCAAGCTTGCCGAGGAGGCCTTGAGAGAGCGGGAGCTGGAACTTGAACTGCAAACGCAAAAACTTGAGCAAACCAATACAGCGTTGAGAGTTCTGCTGAAAGCAAGAGAAGAAGACAAACATGAACTTGAAGAAAAGGTACTGGTAAACGTCAAAGAACTCATAATGCCCTATCTTAAAGATCTGAAAAACGCTGGTCTGGACACCAGGCAAAAGGCTTACCTGGAAATAGTCGAATCCAACCTCAATGACATTATCTCTCCTTTCCTGCACCAGCTGTCCTCGAAATACCTAAATCTCACTCCCAGGGAAATACAAGTGGCTACTCTTGTCAAGGAAGGGAAAGCCAGCAAAGAAATAGCCGAAATGTTGAATCTCTCCATGAATGCGGTGGACTTCCACCGGAAAAACATCCGGGACAAACTCGGTTTGAAGAACAAAAAGGCCAACCTCAGAACCCACCTGCTTTCACTCATATAGTAGTTTTTACCTACCATTACCACCCCAATCGTTTACCGTTGCAAATCTCAAATTCAGACTGATCTTTTATCAACACAACGAGACGAGCACAGTAATCGCAGACAACTATTAGTGCTGAACAAAACACAAAGGCTTGGAGTTAGAGATCATGAAAGAAAAAAAGAGAGTGGCAGTGAATTTAGGTTGGTTGGCCGCCTTGCTTATTGTTGTTGCTCTTCAGACAGGGTGCGCTTCCATTAGAGGGCAGCAGTACCACCATTTCTCCACCCCAACACCGTTAGAAGATAATCAGACGCTTATTCTGGGTTTTCTTGGTGGTCGTGAGAGTTGGGATGATGCGAGCAGGGGTGTAAGGCAATTAGCAAAGAAGATTGATGCTATGAATATTTCCCAAGTCCACATTGAGACGCTCGAGAATAGGAAACGCGATCTGGCTATGGAATTGATTCATAGCTCTTTTGATAGAAACCGAGACGGTCATCTTGATGAGAGGGAGCGCACCACTGTTCGTCTAATTATGTATGGTCACAGCCTTGGCGGTGCCGCGGTAGTAAAATTATCTCATAGTCTTAAAGATATGGGTATTCCGATTTTGCTTACTGTCCAGATTGATAGCGTAGGCTTTATGTATGATGATCATGTAATTCCATCAAATGTGAAACGTGCTGCTAACCTTTATCAACTTGATGGGTGGTTACTTGTGGGAGAGGATGAGATTGTCCCGCAAGATCCAGACAAAACACAAATTATCGCGAACTTGAAATTTGACTACAAGGACAAGGAAGTTGATATGTCAGGTGTACCGTGGGAGAGAAGGTTATTATCCGTTCCCCATAGCAAAATGGATGCGGACCCAGAAGTGTGGAGTACGGTGGAACACTTTATCCTATCAGAAATTGATTACATGAAGCCGGAGATGATTGCTGAGGAAGGAGTGGTAGTTGCAGGCCCCGAGCCAAGAGGGTAGTGTACCTAATTTTCCAGAAAAGTAGATAATGATCATGAAGACTAAATGGAGGGTTGAATAATGAAAGAATATAGAGATGAAAATGAGAAAAGATTGAAATCTGGTTGGGCTGGCCCTGGTATCGAAATATGGCCTGAAGAAGATGACTATATCATGTGGCGCTCTATGCGTAGGGATGCGAGAAGACACTTAGAATGCAGCATTCCTGCCTTGGCCGCCAGCCCTTTTTGCGGTAAGGGCTACCACAATGGCTAATGAGCGGTGAAGTAGAAAAGAACCCGGGCCGAGAGATTTGGCTTTGGATTGCAGGTTGAGGGGATTAGTTACTCTTTACCCTTTTGGGGTGATCTCCTGGAGTGATAGGCATTGCAGCATATCAAATTCTAAGCAGTAAGTCTCAGGGTTTCAGGTGTCGGGTTTCAGGTGTCAGGAAAAAGAAACTTAAAAGCTGAAACCTGAACACTGAAACCTGAAACCTCGTTACCGGCAAAGCAATGGAACTATGACCTGGCCTTCGTGATTAAGTTGTTCATTTCAGAAAGCACGACTGTCGGGACATCAATTTCCCCGGTCCTTTTTCCACTTCCTGCAAAGCGTTACAAATTGATTGCTCAAAAGTCGTGAGCTCGATGGGTATGAGTTCCTGGATACGATTGTCTCTGCAAATAACCTCATTCCGTAAGCCTTCCACCAGAGGATTTACGATTCCAGATGGTACCGGCGTCACCAGGTTAACCCAGTAGGTGGAGAGACGAGGAGTGAGCACCGGAACGGTAATAATGAGTCTCTTCAGCCCTCGTACCCGGGCATAGATCTCCATCATATCTCGGTAGGAAAGAATTTCCGGGCCACCCACATCCAATGATAGACCAGTAGTGGCAGGCTCCCGAAGACAACCAATGAGGTAATGAACCATGTCCCGGATGTCAATGGGTTGTGCTCGAGTTTCAATCCATCTGGGGCAGACCATTACCGGTAACCGCTCCACCAGGGAGCGAAGCATCTCAAAGGGTGCGCCGCCGGCTCCCATTATGTTTGGCGCCCGCAGTTCGGTTATTTGCGCCCGCCCCGAGGAAAGGATCTGGGCCACCTCTTGCCGACTAGCTAAATGCTTAGAAAGATTATCGCCGGTCTCGCCCAGACCGCCAAGGTAAACGATTCGGGCTAAACCAGCTCTGTCCGCGGCCTTGACGAAATGTCGTGCGGCACTTCGGTCCCTTTCGGCAAAAACCTTGTTTTCTCCGATGGTGCGACCACCCATTGAATGGACCATATAGTAGGCCACCTCAATGCCGTCCAGGGCTTTGTCCAGAGTTTCCGGCTTGAGTAAGTCGCCCGTAACAATTTCAACTTCTTCTTCAGGAAAAAGACGTTTCCGAAGTTTTTCGGCTGAGCGTACTAAACAACGCACTTCCATGCCGTGGCCAGTGAGAGCATGAAGCAATCGACCTCCCACGAAACCCGTGGCTCCTGTCAGTAGTATCTTGCCAAAATTTTCAGCCATGACTATTGGTCTCCTTTTTTCTTTCCATCCGAGACGTCATACCGGACGAGTCTTCCTACGGCAGACGAAATCCGTGGTTCGACAGGCCGTTCGACAGGCTCACGGTCCTGAGCAAAGTCGAAGGACTCACCACCCTGAGCGAAGTCGAAGGGGTATCCAATTAGATATCGTTTTCTCTGGATTCCGGATATCCGCCTGCGGTGGATTCCGAAATGACGCCCTTGGCGCTCGCGCTCAGACTCCAACCAGCTAGCTACCTGCTGTTTTATCCGGCCAGCGGGAAATGGCGTCAAAATCAAAATCCCAACTCCCGCCGGTCTTTTCCAACTGATGAAAACCAGCGGCAGCGACCATGGCCGCGTTATCAGTGCATAGCTCCGCTCTGGGTAACATCAACGGCAAACCAAGTCTGGCCATCTCCTCCCGCAGACGCTCCCGCAGGCGGCTATTGGCGGCCACCCCACCAGCCACCACCACCTGACGTGCATCAAAGCGTTGAGCCGCTGAACAGGTCTTAGCCACCAACACATCAACCACCGCCTCCTGGAAACTGGCTGCTATATCGGCGAGCTGAACAGGGAGTTGTTTTGCCAGGTCGCCATTGTTTTCGGAAATGCCAATACTTCCACCCTTATTGGAATCCACATATTTTCGGACGAAATTGACTACTGCCGTCTTGATACCACTGAAGCTAAAATCCAGGGAGTCTTTCTCCAGGTAAGCCCTGGGAAAAGAAATGGCGCTGGGATTTCCACTGCGGGCCAACTCGTCAATAACCACCCCGCCTGGGTAGCCAAGATCAAGAAACTTGGCCACTTTGTCAAAAGCCTCGCCCGCTGCATCGTCCCTGGTTCGGCCCACAAGAGTAACGTTGCTGTAGTTGTTGACTGCATAAAGGTTGGTGTGCCCCCCGGAGACCACCAGAGCAATTACTGGAAAAGAAGGTGGTGATTCCTCCAAGAAAGCAGCCAGAATATGGCCCTCTAGATGATTTACCGCAACCAGTGGTTTCCCGCTAGCGTAAGCCAGCCCTTTGGCCACTCCAATCCCCACGAGAAGTGAGCCCACCAGTCCTGGTCCCTGGGTAACGGCGATAGCATCAACAGCGGACAAGTCAAGACCTGCCCGCTGTAGCGCTTCGGAAACCACCGGGACAATCACCTTCACGTGCTGCCTCGAGGCCAACTCCGGCACCACACCCCCATAGGGACTATGAATGGCAGTTTGGGATGCAACCACGCTCGAAAGAATGCGGTGCCCATCTTCCACCACAGCTGCAGCAGTCTCATCACAGGAGCTTTCGATACCCAGTACTATCATCCGCTCTATCCTCATATATTAGCCAACCAAGATTCTACCCTAACACATGCAATAATCTACTGCAAAATTGGCTTCCGAGTCTTTATTGGTTGCTTGTTCATTGGTTGGCAATGCCCACCCTACAGTCACTGAAATGCCTAAAGTGTCTAAATTGAGCTAAAATGTCTAAAATTATAAGGATACATAGCTAAAAGACAGTAGATGAAAAGAACATTCGCCGCGTCTCCGTTTTTTCGCATTCTCGCGTCGTTCGCTTTGCGCTTTGCGCTATGCGCTACGCGTATTTCCCAAATTTCTTGACTTCGATGACCCCCTCTTCTATTATGTCAAAAAAGACATAAAGGAACCCTTGGTCTTGAACTTTGTGGACTTCTTTTGATTGCGCCCAATTCGCTCCCGGGAATTGCCATGGCCCTGCTCACCGATCGCTACCAACGACCAATTGACTATCTGAGGGTCTCAATCACCGACCGTTGCGACCTCCGTTGTATTTATTGCACTCCATTAGGTGGGGCACCCAAGCTGGCTCACGACGACATTTTGACGTATGAAGAATTTCTCCATCTCATTCAAGTATCGATGGACCTGGGCATAACCAAGGTTCGGCTCACCGGAGGAGAGCCACTGGTACGCAAAGGGGTCACTGACTTCTGTCGCCGCTTGGCAGGAATCCCCGGCCTGCAAAGCCTCAGCCTCACAACCAATGGCGTCATGTTGGAAGAACTTGCCCAGGATCTTTACAGTGCCGGTATTCGCCGCATCAATATCAGTCTCGACACCCTCCAACCGCAGAAATTTCTACACATCACCCGCCGTGACGAGTTCGACAGAGTATGGCGCGGCATCCAAGCAGCCGAGCACGCCGGATTCGATCCGATAAAGATCAATGTGGTGGTGATGCGGGGAATCAATGACGACGAAATTTTGGACCTAGCGAAATTGACCCTCCAGCGACCGTATCATATTCGCTTTATAGAGTTCATGAGCATTAATGGCGATAGCCAATGGGTCCTCCAGCATTACGTCAGCTCCGATGAGATTCTTGAAAAGCTCCTTACTGTGGCCCCACTGGAACCAATAGTCTCCCAGCACACCAATGGCCCGGCGCGCCATTTTCGCTGGCCCGATGCCAAAGGGGTCATCGGCATTATCAGCCCTATCAGTCACCACTTTTGTCCATCCTGTAACCGCATCCGTCTCACTGCTGACGGCAAGCTGCGCAACTGCCTTTTTTCCGATCAGGAAGTGGACATTAAATCCCCCCTCCGTCAAGGTGCTACTGACGCCGAGCTAGCTCAAATTCTGAGAGCTTCCATTGACAACAAACCCGAGAAACATTCTTTGCAGTCTGACGTCTTTCGCAAATGCCAAAATCGTCCGATGGTGGCCATAGGTGGCTAACCTGCATTGAATGGTGATGCCGCGATTCACGAAAGGCCCATGGGAAGATTTTAAGACTGCCGAATCCGGTCTTCCCTGCAGCGACAAGCATTCAACTATCAGCTAGCAAGTCTTTGAGAATATAAACAGCAGAACCGCAGAACAAGGAACCGCAGAATGTCGAAGTGAAAAAAACTGTCTTATTTTTTCGAATTTCTGCTGTTCGATATTCCTTGTTCGATGTTCGATATTCAAAATATAAAGGAGACTGTATTCCGGTCCCAGTGAGACTCAAAGTTCGGCACAGTTTAATCTTAAACAAAAAACCATTCAGCCCTGACCCTCGCTAGGCTGGATCCCAGACTAAACCCCTAGGGCCAGGTTTTCGATGTTGCACAACTCAGCCTAGCCCGTTGACTCAAACTCCTTTCCGTTCTAGAATCACCCTGTATTTTTCCTTTGTGCTGCAGTGAACCTTTCTGGGAAGTGGTAATGACTGACCCCAACTCTCTTGATCAGGATCTGCTTCAAGCAATTCTGCACTCAATCCCTCATGGAATTGTTCTGTTTGAGCCAGGCGGACAAATTATATTTACCAATACCTTTGCTGAACAGCTGCTGGGGTTCGGAGAAGGAGAATGGCGCGATAGTATAATCTCATGCATGTTTTTGGAGGACGATTGTGAGATCTTCTTGCCCAATATAATAAAACTCACCAGAGAAAAAGGGAGGTTTGAGGGTGAGGCACTCTTGCGAGACCGAAAGAACCGGGAATTTTTCGCTTATATCACCACATCGCTCTACCGAAGCAAAACGCAGGATATTATCATAGCTGCTATTCAGGATATTGGTACCTTGAAAATTCTCCAGCGGGAGCGCATGGAGACCCAAAGAGTGCGGTCCATGGCAAAAGTCGTGGATCAGATGGCTCATCACATTCGCAACCCGATTGCGGCGATAGGTGGCTTTGCCGCCCGGTTGATTAGAAAAGGGCTTGACGAGAGAGATAAAAAGCTTTACCAGGATATTATCTATCAAGAAGCCAGCCGGCTGGATAAACTGCTGAGGAACCTCGCCGATTTTACGACCCTACCACTTCCCTCCCTGGCCCATGATAATTTTGAGCAATTGCTGAACCGGGCTCTGGATGTGATTCCAGAAACTTTAAAGCAGGCAGCCTCAGAATGGAATACACCGCCTGCAAAAGAGCTACGGTCGCTAAGCGCCTTCATGGATGCAGAGTTTATGGCCATAGGTCTGGCCAACGTAATCACCAATGCGCTGGAATCAGGTGACCCTACTGTGGTGGTCACTATCCAGGTAGCCGCTGTTGAAGACCGCATCCACTTCAGCGTCAGTGACAATGGTTGCGGTATCAAGCCAAAAGATCTGCTGCTCGTTTTCGACCCGCTTTTCACCACAAAAAATGAGCATGTGGGCCTTGGTCTTACCATAAGTCAGCGTATCATCAACGACCACGACGGAACCATTAAGATCGAGAGTACTGTCGGGGAGGGAACCACGGTTACTATGGAAATCCCACGAGAGAAGCGTCGGTCAATTCGAGTAAGAAGACTCTAGGCATTGCGGATTGTGGATTGCGGATTTTAGAAAGCATAGAGCATAGGGAAATATAGCTGATAGCCTTCGGTAAGCAGAATGCAGCAATGAGTCCACATTAAGGATATCTTTTTCCTGCCAGCTGCCACCTGTCTGCTGCTAGCTGATATCTCCGTGTCGCCGTTTCTCCCCCTACCAGCGTCGTCCTACGCTACCTACTGTCAAATACTGCTGCAGCCGTTCTAGTGTTACCGGCCCAATACCCTTAACAGCACGAAGATCTTCCACCCTGGAAAACCCATCAAGGCGGTTCCTCTGAGCCACGATACGTTCGGCCAAGGTCTGAGTTATTCCGGGCACCAGGGCCAACTCTGCTGCCGATGCTTGGTTGAGATCCAGTGGCACTCCCAGGGCCAACCGGCTGGACACATCCATCCATCCCAGACGCAACCCAGCACGGCCATCGCCAGTGGCCGTGATGTGCACACGTCTGGCATGACCAACTTCCACGCTGGTCCACCCTGACTGCTGATTCAACTGCGGCAGTAGTCCCCCAGCGCCGGCCACCGTCTCACTTACTGTGACTGGTGGATCGAAGAAGTATATTCCAGGATTACGAACCTCACCGCTTACTTGGATGATTAATTTCGTGGGAAGAAAGAGAGAGGACTCTCCACCTTGGTGCTGGTGGTGGTAATGGCGCCAGCCATAAAAGGTCAGGATAAAAAGCGACACCAGAATGATGATAGCTGTTTGAGAGTGGGAAAAACGGTTCATCTCATCCTGAGACGTCGGGGTTCTGATCGTTGGCAGGAAACGTAATGCCAACTTATGTTTTCACATCGACTAGTTTGGAGTATTGGAGTGCTGGAGTTGTTGAGTAATGGGGAAAAAGGAAGATATTTCTAATTCAGTCTTGTACTTCATCTTTGCAGTACTCCAGTACTCCAGTAGGGTACCGCGTCTCTCTAGCGTTGTTTTTGTTATTTTTTCTTGTCGTTCTCGTCCTTGAACATCTTGTAGTTGATGCTGTCTACCAGAGCCAGCCAGCTGGCCTCGAGAATGTTTTCCGAGACTCCCACCGTACCCCATACGTTTTCACGATCAACCGACTCGATGAGCACCCGGACTTTGGCAGCGGTTCCTTCTTTACCGGGTAAGACCCTCACCTTGTAATCGTTGAGTTTCATATCTGCGAGTTCCGGATAAAATTTCTCCAGGGCCTTGCGCAGCGCAGTGTCAAGTGCATTTACCGGCCCCACTCCCGTGGCAGCAGTATGCTCCACTTTGCCACCGACTTTTACCATGACGGTGGCCTCAGACTCCGGCGGTTGGCCTTCATCCGTTTTGGACACCAGAACTCTAAAGCCAACGAGTTCGAAGTATCGTTTCACCTTCCCCACTGCCTTGTTCAGCAGCAACTCGAAAGAGCCTTCCGCCGCCTCGTACTGAAAACCCTCGTGTTCCAGCTGTTTGAGCTCTTCTAAAACCTGCATGGCAACGGGATCCTTGCTGGAAATCTTCAGGCCGTACTGCTCAGCTTTCTGTCTGATTGTGCTCCTACCGGAAAGGTCTGACACCAAAACTCGCCGGCGGTTGCCGATCAGCTCCGGCTGCAGATGCTCGTATGTTTCGGGGTTGCGCTCAACTGCGGCCACGTGTATCCCCCCCTTGTGGGCAAAAGCGCTCCTCCCCACATAGGGTTGATATCTGTGGGGCCGAATGTTGGCCAGTTCAAGGATGTACCGAGAACTCTCACGCAACTTGGCGAGCTGCTCGTCGGAAATGCAATCCAGCTTCATCTTGAGTCTGATGGCTGGGATAATGCTACAAAGATTGGCGTTGCCGCAGCGCTCCCCTACCCCGTTCATGGTGCCCTGAACATGGTTTGCACCCAGTTCCACAGCCGCCAGCGAGTTGGCCACAGCCAACTCCGAGTCGTTGTGAGTGTGTATGCCCAATTCCGCCTTGGGCAACTCCTTTTTGACCCGCCGGATGATCTTCTGCAGTTCTGTGGTGAGGGTTCCGCCATTGGTATCACAGAGAACAAGGCAGTCGGCCCCTGCTTTCACCGCTGATTTGAGGGTGGCAAGTGCGTATTCAGGGTCGGCCTTAAAGCCATCAAAGAAATGTTCGGCATCGTAAAACAGTTTCCATGCCTTCGGCCGCAGAAAAGCCAGAGAATCGTGGATAATTTCCAGATTGCGCTCAAGTGTGGTTCGCAAGGCGTCGCGCACGTGTACATCCCAGCTCTTGCCAAAGATGGTAATCACTTCGGTTTTTGCTTTGAGCAGTGCGTCCAGGTTGCGGTCCTTAGCCGCTGAGGAGCGAGGGTTGTGCGTGCTGCCGAAAGCTGCAACTTTCGAATGTTTCAATTCGTAGTTCTTGATTTCCTTGAAATAGGCCACATCCTTCGGATTTGATCCCGGCCAGCCACCCTCGATGTAATGTATGCCCAGCTCGTCAAGCTTCTTGGAAGTGCGAATCTTATCTTCCAAGGAAAGGTTGAAGTCTTCAGCCTGGGTTCCATCCCTCAACGTGGTGTCATAAATTTCTATCTTACGCATATCTCTTTCCTATTCCTTTATTGGCGCAATGTATTCATTGTAGCAATCAGCGGACAGCCGTCAGCGATCAGCTGAAAAATCCATTGAACATCGCTTAAATCAGAAATTTCAAGGTTTCAGGTGTCGGGTGTCAGGGAAGAGAACACAAAAGCTAAACACGGAAATCTGAAACCTTAATTCTGACTCCCTTTTTTCGTATTTAGTGTCTAGTGCCTAGTGCCTTCTGCCCTCTCTCGTCCTTGGGCCACAACAAAGTGTAACTCATAGGAACGCGTTATGAAACAATCAACCCCCAACCTACTTTGGGATCTCGTGTTGCAACGGTTGATCTAATTCAAAAACATCGTGGAGAATCTGTACGGCTTTGGCCGTGTGGCTATCGTCTATCACGCAGGAAACCTTGATTTCCGAGGTGCTGATCATATGAATATTGATACCCTCGTGGCCCAGCGCTTGAAACATCTTAGCAGCGACTCCGGCATGGTGACGCATGCCCACTCCGATGACAGATATCTTGGCAATATTCTCATCGCTGGAGATATCCAAATCTGTCCACTCTTTTTTCATCCCCTCCAGGACACCAATAGCGGCTTGGCGATCCAACCGGGGAACAGTGAAACTCAGGTTGGCCAAGCTTCTGTCGCCGGTGCTGCCCTGAATGATCATATCCACCACGATGCCCTCTTTGGCGATTTCGGTAAATATCCGGGCGGCAACACCGGGTACATCAGGTAGTCCTGCCAGCGTGATGCGGGCGTCACCTTTGCTGTAAGCGACACCAGAGACCATCACTTGTTCCATGGACTTTTCCTCCTTAACCACCATAGTACCAGACTCATCCACAAAAGAAGAGCGCACATGGACAGGTACATTGAATTTTTTGGCAAATTCCACCGAGCGAATGTGCAACACCGTGGCCCCCATGCTGGCCATTTCCAACATCTCATCGTAAGCAATGCGCTGTAGCTTCCTCGCCTTATGGTAGATGTTGGGATCGGTGGTGTACACTCCGGCCACATCGGTGTAAATCTCGCAAACATCAGCAGCAAGGGCAGCAGCCACGGCAACAGCCGTGGTGTCTGAGCCCCCCCTACCAAGAGTGGTAATGTTGCCTCTTCCATCTAGACCCTGGAAACCAGCGATAACCGGGATGCAACCTTTATAGATGTTATGCCAGATCGGTTCAGTGCGAATTTCACTTATGCGCGCTCGGCCATAAGCGTGGTCCGTATATATTCGCGCCTGATGGCCTAGCAGAGACTGGGCCTCGTGCCCCATCTGTTTTACGGCAATACTGAAAAGAGAGATCGTGACTTGCTCACCCGTAGCAAGCAGCACATCCTGTTCCCGGGGGTCCGGTCGCTCAGCCACCTCTTGTGCTAACTGAATCAACCTGTCGGTTTCTCCAGCCATGGCAGAAAGCACTACCACCACGTCATGACCGGCGTTGCGGGTGGCGATGACGCGCTCAGCCACCTTCTTAATTCTCTCGGTGTTGGCCACCGAAGTTCCGCCGTATTTTTGAACGATGAGCGCCATTGGGCAAACTCCCCTCAATATCAGCAACTCGGCCCTTTCGCCATAGCCCGTGCGGATCTGGAAGATTTTCACTATAAAATTTTTAGGATGACCTATACGGTGGCGAGTGTCAATGGAAAAAAGCAAGGAATGATTAGAAAATTGAGGGATTAAGAGATTGAGGGATTGAGGGATTGAGGGATTGAGGGATTAGCAACTTTACTACTTTGTTACTTTGAACCACAATTGTCTAGTCGCTGAAATCTTAAATTCCTAAATTCCCTAATCCCTGAATACCTGAATCAGTGAATCCAGAAGCTTTTTTGCCTTCACCCCGAATGCATGAAAAGTGAGACTTCGCCCGGTTTCATCATTAAATGCCAGGTGAACTTCCAACCGCTCCTCTGGCAGATTCTCACCTAAGCGTTCAGCCCATTCAATTGCCACTGTCCCCTGCCCGTAAAGGATCTCTTCTATCCCGAGCTCAGTGAACTCCGCAGCGCTATCAACTCTGTACAAATCCATATGATAGAAGGGTATTCTTCCGGGATACTCGTTTATCATGGGAAAGGTCGGGCTGGTAATGTAGAAGGTCTCCGGAACCTCCAATCCCCGGGCCAGTCCTTGAGAAAAAAGAGTCTTGCCGCTGCCTAATTCCCCCACCAAGGCAACCACATCACCTGGCTGGAGTAACCGGCCTAGTCGCTCGGCAAGTGACTGAGTTTGTTCAGGGCTTTCGGTGCGCCTTTCCCATGTGCGCAGGGGTCTTTCATTTCGCATTGCTCATTTCTCATCTATCATTTTTTGCTCAGATCTCATGCTCCTTTGACTTAATGCCCCAATTTCAAATGATAAATGGGTAATGAGAAATGTGAAATCTACCTACTGCTGGCTGTCTGCTGCCTGCTGCCTGCTCGTTTTCAATGTTCAACCAAAGACTTCAGCACTGCAGGTATTTCCGGCAGCAGATCCATTGCCAGCATACCCTGCTCACCCAAGCGTTTAGCCAAGCGGTCAGCTGCCTTGCCGTGGCAGTAGACTCCCATGCAGGCGGCCTCAAAGGGCGAAAACCCCTGAGCCACAAAGCCGGCAATCAATCCGGTGAGTACATCACCAGTGCCACCGCTGGCAAGCCCAGGATTGCCGGTACTGTTTATCGCCAACCGCCCTTCCGGGCTGCTGATAAGTGTTCGCGCCCCTTTGAGTACGAGCGTTACACCATATTCCTGGCTAAAGGATTGGGCCAAAGCAAGCCGTTCATTTTGCACCTCGGCTGCGCTGCGCTTCAACAACCGGCCCATCTCCCCTGGATGTGGTGTCAGGATCACCGGTGCCTTGGCCCTGACCAGAACATCCAAATTATCCACCAGTCCATTAATTCCGTCAGCATCAAGAACTATTGGACAGGGGCTGCTCTCCACCAGTTTCAGTACTACCTGAGCGGTCTCTTCGTGGACAGAGATTCCCGGCCCGAGAGCCAGGACTTGCTTGTCCTCGAGTAGTGTTTGCAGCCTCGGCAGAGCCTCAGAAGACACTGTTTGATCAGCAGTTTCTGCTAGGGGCTCAGTCATGACTTCTGTGAGTTTGACCTCCATAAGCCCATGTAAGGAGGTCGGCACCGCCAGGGTTACCAGGCCGGCACCGGCCCGCGCCGCACCTAAACCAGTCATAGCACCGGCGCCGGTCTTTCCCACTGAGCCGCCCACCACGAGAACGTGACCGAATGAACCCTTGTGACTGCCGGTAGATCGAGGACGGAGCATACCTGCAAGATCACCTTTTTCCAACCAAATCCTGGGTGGATCTGGAGTTTCCGTAACACTTCTCGGCAGCCCGATATCAACTACCTCCAGGTGACCCACAGAGGCGCAGCCCGGTGTAACCAACTGACCAACCTTGGGTAATCCAAAGGTGGCGGTCACAGTGGCCTGAATGCAGGTACCCAGTGGGAGACCGCTGGTGGCACTCAGCCCCGAAGGCAAATCTACCGCTAACACCGGTCCTGCAAGCTGGTTAACCATATCTATGATTTCTCGATAAAAGCCTCGCACCGGGGCCTTCAGTCCTGTCCCTAGGATAGCGTCCACCAGCAGGTCGGCTTCCAATAATTCCTCTTTCAATGCGGTTAGAGAACCACTGTCAGTGTATTCCTCGACGGGGACACCCAGCTTCTCAATGATCTTTAAATTTATTTTGGCGTCGCCTTGATAGCGTTCCCGCTTCTTTAGACAGCAGACGGAAACCTCTACCCTTTGTTGCCAGAGGTGGCGGGCAATCACAAAGCCATCACCGCCGTTGTTGCCTCCGCCAGCAAGTACTGCTACCCGTTTCCCTCTCAGTTCGGGGAAATAGCGGTACATGACCTCTGTGGCACCACGACCGGCATTCTCCATGAGGACAATACCGGGAATACCCACCACTTCGATGGCGGTACGGTCCATTTCGGCCATTTCTTCGGCTGTCACCGCGCGCATTCTCGCTATCCTTCAAGCACTACTACCGCAAGAGCGGATTCGCGTTCATCCGAGAGGCTCAACCAGGTTCTACTGGCTTCCACAGCCTCGAGCAACCGTTGGGCCTGATTGTGCAACAATAAGTCAGGCTTACCAAAATTATCGTGCACAACTTCGATATCGCGCCAGCGTAGACCCTTACGCATTCCTAAACCCAAAGCCTTGGCAAAAGCTTCCTTGGCCGCAAACCGCAATGCCAAGCATTGTGCCGGTCGGGCACGTTTCTGACAACGCTCGATTTCAGCTGCCGTAAAGATACGCTTCAAGAAACGATAGCCCCAGCGTGCCACCGCCTTCTCTATGCGGTCCACCTTAACTATATCAACGCCTATCCCTCGAATCATGGACCTGTTCGCCGCCACGTGGCTCCCCAGGTGATCAAACCCACCATCTCACGGACAGCTCGCTCAAAACCAACCAGCACTGCCCGAGCTACTATGGCATGCCCGACATTGAATTCTTCTATTTCTGCAACATCCGCCAGCCAGGCAATGTTGCGGTAGTGCAAGCCGTGGCCAGCATTTACTCCAAGGCCAACCTTGTGAGCCAACTTCACCGCGTTTTGAATCCGATCGAATTCTTCCTGTCTTGCGCTTATTGTTCGTGCTTCGCAGAAAGTGCCCGTGTGAACCTGAATGTAATCGGTCTCCACCCACTGTGCTGCCTTCACCTGATCCAGATCAGCGTTGATGAGAAGACTCACCATAATGTCAGCGTCCCTGAACAGTCGGATGTACTTTTTTAGATTTTCTCTGTTCAGTTGAACCTCTAAACCGCCTTCAGTGATGCGGTCTTCCCGTTTTTCCGGTACTAGTGTAACCATGTCAGGCTTAAGGCTTAGGGCGATCTTGATCGTTTCCTGGGTTGCAGCCATTTCCAGGTTCAATTTGGTCTTCACCGTCTGTCTCAATAGATTCAGATCACGTTCCTGGATGTGACGCCTGTCCTCCCGCAGATGGACGATAATTCCCTGGGCTCCAGCAAGTTCCGCGAGAGCCGCAGCGGTGACCGGGTCCGGCTCCTCGGTTTGGCGCGCTTGTCTCAAAGTAGCCACATGATTCACATTCACTGCCAGCTTCGCCACGCTAACACCTCCAATCAATGCGTCCGTTGTAAGTCGTCCGTTGTCCGTTGTATCAACGATTCAGTGAATTAATCACTCAAAATTTGTTATTTGCGACCCGGATTCTCCCGAGAGAAAGTTGGGTATAAATTTCCCCGGTTCCGGGCTCCAAATAGTCTGATCCTGCTCAGTATCAGCAGCCAAAGACTCACCAGGCAAAATCTCTACAATGTTCGAAGGGACTATAACTATATGAATAGTAAGCCACGGACAACTGACTACGGACTACGGACGATATTAATCGAGTTGGGCCAACAGCTCAGTGCTTCGCTGTTCCATCTCTTGAGCCGAGTCCTCGCCCTTTTCGTGATCAAAGCCAACCAGGTGCAGAATCCCATGAACGAGAAGACGGGAAATAGTGCTGTCGAGTGAAATACCCGCCTCGTCTGCCTCCCGTTGGGCTGTGGGAAGAGAAATGATAACGTCACCGAGGAGTTGGGGGGAAATATCGCCAAATTCCCCTTCACGCATGGCAAAGGCCAGAACATTCGTGGGGCCTTGGCGTCCTCGATATGCCCAGTTGAGCGAACTCATCTGTTCATCGTCCACCAGCACGATACTGAGTTCGCTCTCAGAAGATGCCAAGGCGCTTAAGATCTTCCTCGCCTTCGTCTCTATCTTCTTGAGTTCCGTTTCGATCTCGTTTTGCTGGTCGGTGACCTGGATCTCCATCGGCGCGCACTCTTCCTTCTGAACCCTTGGCGACAGGCTCAGGGTATTCAATCCGCTGATGAGATATGCCCATGATGATCTGAATGAAGCTCTTGGCGATCTGATGCAGATCTTTGAGGGTCAGCTCACATTCGTCCAGTTGGCCGTCTGAAAAAATCTTATTAATAATCTTCTGGACAAGTCCCTGGATCCGGGCAGCCGTGGGATCACTCAGAGTGCGAGAAGCCGCCTCCACCGCATCTGCCAGTAACACCAGACCGGCCTCCTTCGTTTGCGGTCTTGGCCCAGGGTAACGATAGTCTTCCACCGACACTTGTGGCACATCTCCCCCTTTGCTGTTTTTTTGCTTTTTTTGGAGGTCAACCGCTTTCTGATAGAAGTAGGAGATGAGACTGGTGCCGTGGTGCTGCTGTATGATGTCTTGGATACTTTGACCTAGGCGATACTGCTTGGCCAGTTCAACCCCGTCTTTAACGTGTGAAATGAGAATGAGACTGCTCATTGAAGGAGCCAAGCGCTCGTGTCTGTTTTCTCCACCAGCCTGATTCTCTACAAAATACTGGGGCTTTTTGATCTTGCCGATGTCGTGGTAGTAGGACGCCACCCTGGCAAGCAATGAATTGGCCTCTATGGATTTTGCCGCCGCTTCAACCATGTTTCCCACAACTATACTATGGTGATAGGTTCCGGGGACCTGTACCATGAGTTCTCGAAGTAAAGGCTGATCCATGCTCGCCAGTTCGAGCAGTTTGACGTCGGTGGTGTAGCCGAATACCATCTCAGCCACAGGACACAACCCGGTGGTGACAACGCCGCTGAGCAGTCCTCCGGCGACACCAAAAAGCAAGGACACCCCCGTCTGGGTACTCAATACCTTTTGGTAGGCAATGGTAACAAACAGGATTACCATGGCGTTCGTGAGTCCCACAGTCAGCCCAGCGCGCAAAGGTGTGCTCCGATCTCTGCAGACGACCACTCCCTGGATTCCCACCAGGGAGCCGATCAGATAGTAGAATAGGAGGTTGATCTGATGGTCCAGGACCAACGCGGCCAACAAGGCGAGGAAGAAGGCGAATATGATGGCAATTGTCGGCCCGAAAAAGATGGTTACTAGCATTGCCCCGGCGGCCATGGGCAGCAGGTAAAAAATGGCCGCCTGGCTAATAAAAGGAAAAGCACTATGGATTGCGTCGGCAACACCTACGGAAAGTTTGGTCAGCACCAAAAGTATAGTGAGAACCGCTGCTAGGAAGAGCAGGTCTTTGGTTTCAGTTGAAAATCGACGGATGTATTTCCCAGCAACGTACACAGCAAGCCAGATAAGCAACCCACCCAGCAAAGCGGTGCCAAGCATAGTGAAAATCACCCCGCGCTCGACCTTACCCTGGGCCTGCATCTGCAGCTTGAGTACCTGCTCTGCGCCCAGCCTTTGGCCCTCACGGACGATCATCTCTCCCTTCTTGACCTGAAAAAAGACCGACTTTACTGCCTCAACAGCCTTTTGTCTACGCAGTTCAGTCTCTTTGCGGTTGAAGGTGATGTTTGGTGGGAGGAGTGCTTGGGCCAGATGTACCATGGCGTTACGCACGCTGCGATTTTCTTCTTCCAATATGGCGCTCGCTCGCAGCCTCATCTGCCGCCTGGCAGCTTCGACGCTGAGATAGCTAAGGGCATCCATGGCCTGATGTTCGGTTCCCTTTTGAACGCTCCTGAGGACTACGCCATTTTGCATCTGGCTGAGCAACAAAGATTTGTTCCCCACGACACCACCGGCAAGAACGTTTTCTGCCAGATCTAGTACCGCGTTTTCAAAACGTAGATCAAATTTCGCTTTAACCAGGATGGCGTAATCAGTATCGGAGATGGTTATCCCGAGCTCTGCCTCAAAATCCTTCTTTTTCTCCAGTGCCTTCTGTTTGGCAGACTTATGGATGACACGACTGTCTTTCGCGCTCGCCCCCTTTTCTACTCCACTGCTTTCTGCTGGCTGTTGATATATGGCGCGCATCATAGTGAAAGCAGCATCCAGCCGCTCACGAAGGTTCTGGACCGTCTCTTCATCCAGGTCATAGACGGCCATAGATGTACGCCCCGCCTCCTCGCGTTTCTTTTGAGTGGCTGCTTCATCGGTCACCAGGAAGTCGTAGGCTGCCTTAATATCGCGATCCGCCACATCTCCAACCTGGTAGTTCATTGGGAGGACACTGTAATGGGGGGAAACCAGAACGCCTAGTACGATGCTAAAGCAGACAAGAAGCAGGACTTGCTGCCACAGGTGCGGCTTCACTTGATCATCAGGTTGGACGGTATCACGGCGTTCACGTCTTGCTGACCGTCTCGCGCTGTCAGCGCCCCGCTGCCTTTTCTTTTTTAATAGCTCCATAGCCTATCTGGTCCCTGCAAATCCTCTATCACTTGGCTCCGGCGAAAATCTCACTAGGGTTTCAACCGGGGTACAGTCAGCCTAATTGATAGCCCTGAGTAAACTCAAACGCAATTCGTCTCACCTTGGTGACCCGCAATGTTAATACCGGGCAAGCAAATTGCGCGCCATTTCCACCTTACCATATATCAAACCTTAAGCCGTGTATGTATCCACGCCTTACTGTTCTCAGCTTCACTTCTTTCTTTCAGCCCGCTCATATGCCTTGATGATATCTTGCACCAACCGATGACGAATGACATCTTTATCAGTAAAGTAGACGAATTTCAATCCTTCGACATCCGTCAGTATCTCCACGGTCTCAATGAGCCCAGAGCGTGTGCCGTTGGGCAGATCAATCTGAGTGATATCGCCTGTTATCACCGCTTTGGAGCTTATCCCCAGTCGGGTTAGAAACATTTTCATCTGCTCTGAGGTTGTATTTTGGGCTTCATCGAGAATGACGAAACAATCATTGAGGGTTCGGCCCCTCATGAAGGCCAAAGGTGCAACCTCAATAACTCCTCGTTGCAGTAACGTGCTCGTCTGCTCGAAGTCAATCATGTCGTGGAGGGCATCATAGAGCGGTCGCACATAGGGGTTTACCTTCTCCACCAGGTCTCCGGGAAGAAAGCCCAGCTTCTCGCCTGCTTCAACCGCCGGTCGCACGAGGATGACACGGTTGATTTCACCGGTGTTAAGAGCCGCAACAGCAGTTGCCATCGCGAGGTAAGTCTTCCCGGTCCCTGCAGGACCTATACCAAAGACAATATCGTAGGCGCGGATGGCGTCAATGTATTCTTTCTGCGCCAGAGATTTAGGGGTGATAACCCTCTTCTTGGAGGTGACGTATACTGAATCTAAGAAGAT
Source organism: Deltaproteobacteria bacterium (assembly GCA_022340745.1). Classification (GTDB taxonomy): domain Bacteria; phylum Desulfobacterota; class Syntrophobacteria; order BM002; family BM002; genus BM002. The sequence goes on along the minus strand of JAJDNL010000197.1, from coordinate 41,247 downwards.
ATCTCGGAGATGAGCCTTGAAATTTCCACTGAGGATCTGAATGGCGTGGTTGACGTCGCTAGGGTAGAGAGGATAGCCCTCGCTGAGCAGTCCGTACAGCTCCTCAAGGACGCGTTGAGCCAGCTTTACTTCAGACTCTGTCCCAATCAGGGTAATCCGGTCACCACGCAGGTTGAGTTTTGCCTGGAGAGCCTCCTCAATAAGTTTCAGATTGGCATTGCGCTCCCCACAGAGATTTAGCAGCAGAGCATTGTCATCAAAGGTGAGTACAACCTCACCAGGGCCACGTGAACTGGCATGTATCGTCACGGACAAGTCTCTATTCCTTTTCTCCCATGACCTGAATGATTAACCGTCTGCGGCGCGCCCGGTTGTCGAAATTAATAAACACTACCTGTTGCCACGTACCCAGGCTCAACCGACCCTCTATTACGGGAATGTGCAAAGAAGGTCCTAATAGGGCGGCACGAACATGAGAGTGACCGTTGCCGTCACCCCACCGCTGATCGTGGGCGTATGGGATCTCCCGCGGTACTAAGCGCTCTATAGCATCAGCAAGATCTTGGATTACACCACTTTCGTATTCGATGGTGGTCAGAGACCCTGTTGATCCAGGCACAAAAAGGATCATGGCCCCGTGGTGAATTCCACTTTGAGCCAAGTGTTGGGTTACGAGCCCTGTTATGTCCACTATATCAGTGCCGATCTTGGTGCTAACTTCTGCAGTGCTGGTTGTTACAGTCATGGCCGCTTGTCCGCGTATCTCAACCCTAATATTCAGCCGCAGGATCGGTCTTCCCGTCTCAAACGAGACTTCCATCGAAGCTCCCTGCAGCAAGACCTGTCGACGAGACCTGTCGACGAGCTCAGGTCGTGTCGCTCAGGTCGAGTCGCTCAGGTCGAGTCGCTCAGGTCGAGTCGCTCAAGTCGTGTCGCTACGGGAAATCTGTTCGCTGAAGCATTTTCAATCCTGAGTGCCCACGTAAACTTCCCTATTTTACAGCTTGGATATCTAACACAAACTCCCCGCCCCTGCAAGTAGCAGAGGCTACCATTCATTTGTTTATCTGCTGTTTATTTAATAACAAAAACCATTTATCCTTGACGGCAAAGAGTGAATCTGATACCTCCTACGCCAATTGTCAAGTCCGTGGTCAGTAGTCAGTGGTCCGTGGTCAGCTCACTGCCCTCGCCGCAAAGAGCAGAGCTCAAAATGGATTGGGTTAAAGCGAGAAAGGGCCAAGACGAGAAAGGAAAGCGGCCGACTTTTTGCTTTTCCCGCTTTTCTCGTCCATACACGCTATGCTCTATGTGCTATTCCGTCTACACAACGAACCACGGACGACGGACAACGGACTCTTTTTGGGCAAGTTATGAACATCCTTGATTTCATACTCCTGACCATCCTAGCTGCAGCCCTGATTCGCGGCCTCGTCCGGGGTATGATTAGACAGGTGGCCGGTCTACTGGGACTTCTCGCTGGCTTTGTGGTGGCCGGTCATCTGTACCTTCAGATGCTCCCAGTGCTTCGGCGCCACTTTCCGTCTGCACCTTACCTCGAGATACTCAGTTACATTGTTATTTATGCCGCTACGTGGCTGGCTGTCGTCTTCCTGGGTTACCTCTTCGTCAAGCTCAGTCGGGCTATGCTCATGGCATGGGCGGACCGCCTCCTGGGTGGCGCCTTCGGCCTCTTCAAAGGAATGGTGGCAGCCGTTGTCCTGGTCGCAGTGTTAACCCTATTTCTCCCTGGTAACTCTAAGCTCCTGAAAGAATCTCTCTTCTCTGTGCATGTTCAAAGGGCTGGCTATCTCCTGGTAACATTAACACCCAAGGACCTACGAGACCGCTATAAAAAAAGGCATAAGCTGCTCGTCCGTCAACTGCAGCAACAGCAAATAGCCGATTCAATCAAAAAGAAAATAAAGCAATGAACTTCGCTAACACGCGATGAATACGAAAGCTCAGTTTCTTGACCGCATTTTTGATACACTTGTATTTTTAATTAGGATACAGAATGGCTGAACCCGGAAAAGAATTCGAGAGGTTGCTGGATCTCATAACCCGGTTGCGAGCCGAGGACGGCTGCCCGTGGGATCGCGAGCAAACGCCAGCTACCATCAAACGCTACCTCCTCGAGGAAGTCTATGAACTCGTGGATGCGGTGGATCACCATGCTCCCGATCAGGTCGCGGAAGAGCTTGGAGATCTGATCTTCATGTCAATTTTCTTGGCCAACCTCTATGGAGAACAAGACCAGTTTCAAATGGAGCAGGTACTGCAAAGAGTGGGCGAGAAAATGGTACGAAGACATCCCCACGTCTTTGGCGATCGCGAGGTAGACTCTGCCCGGCAAGTCAAACTTAATTGGGAGGAGATTAAGCGCCAGGAAAAGCCCCAAGAATCACTTGGTGTTCTCCTTTGTGATATCCCTCGTGCGCTTCCTGCCCTTATGCGCTCATATCGCACCCTCTCAAGACTGGGTCGATCTCTGCGGCGGCCCCTCCACCAAGATATTCTGCGCTCGGAACTGCACCAATCTTTCTCGATGCTACTTGAGCAAAACGCTCAAGATAATCAACGTTCGCTTGCGCCCGTTTTGGGCAAACTGCTCCTACTGCTGGTGGCCTTCACGCTCCCCGCAGGCATCCGGGCAGAGGAAGAGCTTACCAAGAGCCTTGAGCGTTTCTGCCTAGAGATTGGGAAAGTAGAAGGTAACTTAGTAGAGGGGGGCGAAAATTGGCAAGAACTCACAGAGGAACAAGAGCGGTCTCTCTGGGACAAACTATAGTCAAAAAATTGGAGTAATGGTGAAACAGAAATTCCAAGTCACAAATCACAATATTTAAGGTTTCAGTGTTCAGGTTTCAGGTTTCAGCTTATGGCTTTTATTTTTCTTTTCCCTGACACCTGACACCCGACACCTGAAACCCTTAGATTCGGCGCTTGTGGTTCTGAGAAAGTCTTCGGTTCTATCCAGCGCCGGTAACAACTACCCTCCTAAAGCGCAAGAAACCCTTGGCCGTGCACCCCACGTCGGGCTTAGCTTTTCCAAAAGCCGCCTGCGTTGTAGCTCTGATCAGAGGTGACCACGACACAAACTGCAATACTTACCGCTGCTTCCTCCCGGACCTGACGGGGTTCATATCCGTTTGTTGCGTAGTGTCCGATCAGCACCAACCACAGACAGGCATTGGTCCGACTAATACTCTCCATGGGGGATTCAACCCCGCATAAGCGGATTTCGGGCTACAGGGCACCGCTAACTCCCCGTCTAGCACGACCAAGGGCAGCGTTCATTGTAGCTTGGTTGATATGCGATTACTACCACAAAGCACTCAAGCTTGTTGAGCAGAATATCAAATTTGAACATCTAAATCCGAAATCCGAAATTAGTTGATTAGAGAATTAGAGAATTAGTTGATTCGTTGAAGGCGTTAAAGGTTATGAAATCGCTTGATCGCGGCTAAAAGCCGCTCCCACATAAGAATTTCTGTCGTCTGTCCTCTGTCGTCTGACTTCTGACCTCTAATCTCCGTCTCGCCGTTTCTCCGCGTCTCCGTGTCGTTTCTCTCCTGCCCATGCTTCCCCCTCATCCAACAACACCCTCCTCGGCTGCAGATGCTCCAGACGCTCATAAAGGGTACCACCTGCGTTGGGGCCAAGCATATGTTGCCAGCCACCAACATATGCCAGTCGACCCTTTGCCACCGCAGCATACAATTCTTCTAACGTCTGTGCTAAGTCATTCTCTCTCTGCTGCCAGTGGAGATCGGCTGACCAGATTTGTGCGACCGCAGGAACGAACGGTTCCTCCCGGGAGCGCAAAAGAAGAGTGGCCATCTTGTAGCCCCTGTCGACCTCTTGTTTCTGATCTTGCGGGCGTTCTGCCAGCAGTATTTCCAGATTCTCGCGGCTCAGCAAATGGCACCAATGATCATCGATCCATCGTTTGCTCCAGGTCGAGGAGTCGATGCAAGAAAGCGCAGCGCCAGTATCTCGACAGTAGCTCAGGGCGGTGCGGTACTCAAAAGGTAGCTGGATTTGAGCTCGGATGGCGTGGATTTGACCCCAGCTTTGCCAGGAAACCTGTAGGTTTTCAGCCAGACGCGTTACTGTTTTCATCAGACGCCGTAGCAAGCGGCGGCCGTTTCTGCGTCGGTAAAAGAGTCCGTAGGGGCTAACTTCAATCGCCACTGCCACGGGGCGCTTCTCGGCAAGCAGTTTTCTCAGCTTGGCTGCGCCATCCGGATCGCGATGCACCGTGCCTATCAGGAGAAGCTCCTTTTCCTGCATCCCGCTCTCTTTCAAAGCCACATTCAAGTCATTACACTTCGCGCAGATGCGCTTCGTTGTCAGTAAGGCTTCGCCCGTCATTCGGCCTTACGGCCGTCATTAAGTTGTTTCAACGCAAAACAAGGAAGGTTAGGTAAAAACGACAGCATAGCATGGTGACCTAATGACTATCAATGACGCCGAAGGCATAATGACAGCGTAGCGTAATGACTAGAAGCATATGACTTGTGGGTGCCTAGTGCTTACTTCCTAGTCCCTAGTGAATGACGGGCGGTGCCCACCCTGCATCCGGCTGTGTTGCTTTAGGATAGGGATCAGTTCATCAAAGTGGGAGAGATGATGAGCTGCCTTGAGCTCTTCATTGCGGTAAGCGATAAAAAGTACACCTGCGCGTTCACTCGTTTCCCGGTCAACATCAGAATCACCCACGTAGCATGCTGCATCAGGCGTGATATCGAGATACGAAAGAATCTTGTTGACTGATTCTGGGTGTGGCTTGGGATGGTGCACATCAAGGGAGGTAACCACCAGATCAAAATATGGATTCAGTCCAAATCTTTCCAACAACTGGCCCATTGTTCGGGTGCGGTTGGTGGCGATGGCAGTCTTGTAGTGACTGCGGAGCAACTCCAAACACTCCATTAAGCCTGGTTGCAGAGTAAGCAACTCTATGAGGGGTCCATAGTCCATTTCCTGCCACAACCGCTCTGCCTCCCGAATCAGACTGTCATCGCCAAGGAGAAATTTCAGAGATTCTTGGAGCGTGTGGCTGTGCACATAATTGAGCTGGTCCTCGTTGAGCGGTTCCCTGTTAAAGTGAGACAAAAACTGATTATACAGGCTGGCATTTGCCGCTCGCGAGTCAACGATAACGCCATCACAGTCGAAAATTACAGCCTTGATGGCTCCATCGGAGCCGAAATTCCCCTTGTCTACGGTGTTTCTACTCATCTTCCTCCCAGAGTTCTTCGCGCTTGATTCCCTTCAGGAAACGTTCGTTGCTGCTTCGATTCTTCTTAACCCGCCGGAGGAATTTTCGCATCTCACCATCCGGAAACATGGAGTTGAGATCGCGCTCTGCTTCCCGAAAAACCCGGTTCAGGTCTACCTTGTCTGCCTCAGTTTCGGTTTCTTCCTCTTCTACATTCTCAACCTGCTGTTCGTCCATGCATCCCTCCGAAACCGTCAGTTATCAGCCAGTCGTCAACCACCCTCAGTGATTGCCTAACTCCTGGCTGTCGCAAGTAAGAATCCAAACCCTCAGGACCCGGCTTCGAGCCACCCAGTGAAATTTTAGATTTTAGAATGAAGATTTCAGATTTAAAAGCTTGGTACCTCGCCGTAAAGAATGCATGCAGCCTCAATCTGCAATCTACAATCTCAAATCATAAATCATACATAGACTGGCCTTGAAGACCAGGTTTGCCAGGACTAAATAAACTTAATTATTTTCAATAAGTTGCCAGTGAAGTTTACTCCCCATCCCCTTTTACACGCAGACTAATATATAATTAGGCTTTATATGTCAAGTTTCTCGCCCTTACCTCGCACATCACGGATACTTTGAGAAACTTGACTTTGAGCTATCCCATGATGCAAAGCGCTAAGCGCAGAGCGCAAAGCGAAAAACTGCCAATACCAAAGCTCCCTATATTTGTACGCTATGCGCCATGCGCTATGCTCTATGCGACTTTCCCGGGCCCCTGAGGACCTGAGTCTCAAAAATGGAAATAGAAAGGGCATCTTATCTTATTTAGACAAGATGCCCATGATAAACGCGTTTCTGTGAACTAAAGCTTCGTGACGTTTTCGGCTGCAGGACCCTTGTTGCCCTCTCCCACCTCAAAGCTCACCCGGTCACCTTCATGAAGAGTTCTGAAACCGGACATGTTGATGGCGGAGTGATGAACAAATATGTCCCCACCCTCATCTTGCTCAATGAAGCCGTACCCTTTCCTTTCACTAAACCATTTAACAGTTCCTTCTGCCACAGCGAAAACCTCCTAAAAAATTTTGTTCCAAGCCCCAGGGCGCCACTCTGGCAAGGGAAACAATCCTCAAAGGCCCAACTGACTTGCGAACGATAACACGTAAGGATTTTTATATAATACAGAAAAGCACAGGGGTCAAGCGCGGAAAAGAGTCGAGGAGCTTGCGCGTACCTTTCACAATAGAACTATTTTGCCCGAAAGGTAATCCGTCCTCGAGTCAAATCGTACGGTGACAGCTCAACTGTCACCTTGTCTCCAGTAACAATCTTTATGTAATACTTGCGCATCTTTCCGGAGATATGGGCCAGGACCCGGTGCCCGTCGGCCAGTTCCACCCGAAACATTGCATTGGGTAAGGTCTCCACCACTGTCCCCTCAACCTCTATTGCTTCTTCCTTTGGCATTAACTCCCTCACAGAAAGGGCCCCTTCAGCCTTATCTGCTGAATCCCAAAAATGAGCGGCCCTGGTTTTAAATGTACACAAATTCAACTAACGTGCTTTCAGATCTTCCTAACGCGTTTTCATCCGGAAATCCCGGGCGGAAACTACTTAAAGCCTAAATAATCACTTTTGTCAATGGGTGGGAATAAATAATCCGAGCCCAAAGGACCCGATCTCAGGGTTTCAGGTGTTCCGCCGGAGGCGGATCAGGTGTCAGGAAAGAAAAACAAAAATACTGAAACCTGAACACTGAAACCTGAAACCTCTTTTACCTGCAAAGCAGTTGACTTCTGACCACGCCCTTCGAAAATCCCACTGCTCTGGAGTTTTCATTGGAAGCGATATATAATAAATACTTAGCTGTGTGGTTCCGCCTGGATTCCCTGCCACAGACAGAGAACGCTAAGCGCATGTCGCAGAGCAATGAGCGTTAAGAAAAGACGATAACCGTTTATTTTATTTTACTTGGTCAAAAAATTATGGACACAATGACATACGATACGCTGGTGATCGGCAGTGGCATCGCCGGCCTCACCTACGCCCTCAAGATAGCGGATCACCGCAAGGTTGCGGTGGTGACCAAGAAGGAAAAAGTCGAAACCAGCACCAATTACGCCCAAGGAGGAATCGCCTCGGTGCTGAGCCCTGACGATTCTTTTGACCTCCATGTTCAGGATACCCTGAACTCGGGAGATGGCCTGTGTGATTCTGATGTGGTCGAGATGGTAATTAAAAACGGCCCCACTCGCATCCGGGAACTGGCGGAAATGGGTGTACGCTTTCAATTGAGTCAGCAGGATTCCCTCCCTTTTGATCTCGCTCGCGAAGGTGGACATTCCCGTAGCCGTATAGTCCATGCCCAGGACATGACTGGGAAAGAGGTGGAGAGAGTTCTGGTTGCCATGGCCGAGGACCATCCCAACATTTCGATTTTTGAAAACCATATCGCCATCGATCTAATCGTAGAATGCCACCTGCTAAAGAGGGGGTTGCTGACCACCCAGCGCCAGGAGCGGTGCTGGGGCGCATACGTTCTCGATATTGAGGGAAATCGAATCCTCACCTATCTGGCAAAAGATACTTTGCTCTGCACCGGCGGTGCTGGCAAAGTATACGTCTACACCAGCAACCCGGATGTGGCCACAGGGGACGGTGTAGCCATGGCCTATAGAGCCGGGGCAGATATAGCTAACATGGAATTTGTCCAATTCCACCCCACCTGTCTCTATCACCCCCACGCAAAGAATTTTCTCATTTCTGAAGCAGTGCGTGGTGAGGGGGGACGTCTCATTGACAAAAGAGGCCATGCTTTCATGGCTAAATACCACCCGCTCAAGGATCTGGCCTGTCGTGATGTTGTGGCCCGCGCCATAGACACCGAGATCAAACAGAGCGGCGACGACTGCGTATACCTCGATATCAGCCACCGTGACGCTGATTTCCTCCGGCGGCGATTTCCTGGCATTCATGAAAAGTGCTTGTCTCTCGGGATCGACATCACCCGAGATTCCATACCTGTCGTTCCAGCCGCCCATTACATCTGCGGTGGTGTGCGGACCGATAAATACGGGCGCACGAGCATCCAGCATCTTTATGCCTTGGGAGAGTCAGCCTGTACTGGGCTTCATGGAGCTAATCGACTGGCCAGTAACTCTCTGCTGGAAGCTCTGGTCTTCGCGCACAATGCTGCTGAGGATATTAACAGCCAGCCCAGTTCACCCACAGAAAATATCTCCTTTCCCGAAGTTCCCCCCCTGGAGATGCCGTTGAACGCCAATGATAGCGAGATGGTACTCATCGCCTATAACTGGGACATAATCCGGCGTCTGATGTGGAACTACGTGGGTATCGTCCGTAAAGACACCCGTTTGCGTCTGGCACAAAATCACTTGGCCCAGATTCAACGGGAGATCAACGAGCACTACCCGAACATCAGCCTCAACAGTGATCTTATTGAACTGAGGAATCTGGCTACCGTGGCGGAGTTGATTGTAAACTGCGCTTTAGAACGCCACGAAAGCAGGGGCCTGCATTTCAATATTGACCATCCGCAAAAAGATGACGAACGCTGGCAGCGGGACACCACACTCCGCCTCGATCAGTGGTCCTGATATGATATGGGATCTGTGATGTGCGATGTGGGATAGAAACTCGTCTCTTCCATCTCACATCCCACATCTCATATCTCACATCTCATATCTCACATCTCATATCTCACATCTCATATCTCACATCTCATATCTCACATCTTGTATGCCCTCACCTACAAAAGAAAAAGCCCCGGATTTCCTGGGGCTTTTTCTTTCGGTGTCTGTTTATTGAAGATTAGTCTATGGGATTTAGCTCTCGCTCCCTTGGAAACATGGGCAGGTAACGGTAGGAAAGCGAGAGCAGGAGCGCCCCATATGCCAGCACGCCAACAGTGGGTGCCCACTCCGTCCAGGTCGGTACGTAGATTTGCACCTGTTCGAAAGGCAATACCGGCAACGCCAGGTTCTGTATGGTAAAGACGAAGCGGTTGATGACAATGCCGGCGCAATCCAAAACGCAGGCAACTATCAGCAAGACATCATCCTCTCTGGCTTTCGGGATCAGCAGAATAGTGGCCGGGATAACACCGCACACACCCAGTTCAGCAATAAGGAGCCACATACCGTATGGACCCTGGAATACCTCAGTGAAACTGACTCCCATTTTTGGCAACGTCTGAGTTGCCCACCACCAGGTATCCAGGAACTTGAAAATCAGGTAAAAAGTAAGCAGGTACCCGGTAACTTTGGCCAACAGCAATATGGCCTCACGCCGCACCAGCTGTTTCCGCGATACACCCTGCACCATCTTACAGACGAGAATGGTCAAGGCCGGACCAGAAGCTATCGCCGAGGCTACAAAAAGAAAGAAGGTCCAGGGCCAGATGAAAAATCCGGTGCGGAAGGCGAATGGCCGGGCAAACATCACCCCGTAAAGACCACCCAGGGAACCCTGGTGGAAGAAACTCAAAAAGGTTCCGGTGGCCGCAAAAACCACCATTATCTCGTGTAAATTGTGGCTGAAATAGTGGAATTCCGGCACCTTGTCCAACTGTCGGTTTTCGAGAATTAAAGGTATATATTCTACGGTTAGCACAATGGTGTAGCAGGTGATACAGAAAATCACTTCGGTGAGCATGGAGTGCACATTGGGATGCCAGAAAGAAAACCAGCCCCGGATGGGTTGGCCAATCTCCAGCAGCAGAACTAGCTGGGCCCCAGTGTAGCAGATGAAACCAACCACCACGGCCAGGTTGATGATATCTTTGAGTTCCTTTTTCCCGACTACGTATGTGAGAAAACCGGTGAAAAAGGCACCTGCTCCAAGAGCAATGATCGCCAGGTCCGCGGTGATATACAGACCAAAACCAAAAGAGTCGTTGAGGCCGGTCATATTCAGTCCCTTCCACAGGACCATGAACCCACCCAAGACGCCCCAGCCAATGACTCCGAAGATCACCAGTAACCAGAGGCTGAAAGCCTTAAATGAACACCGCTTTACCCCTTCAGGGATTAATGCTGAATCCATGGTATTCCTCTCTTCTCCCTGGTGGTTTTAATCTGGCCTACATAACTTTATCAGCCAGTTTGTGAATCCAATCCTGACTGCTCAGGTAGTAAACTTTGGGTTCTGTGCCGAGCTTTTCCAGAAGTCGAAAAGCAAGACTACTCTTGGCCAGTCTGGCCACCTCGCTATCGGGATCCAACAGGTTGCCAAAAGTCATGGCCTTGGCTGGACAGGACTCCACGCAGGCTGGTACGTATTCACCCTCCTCAAGCTCACTGCGTCCCTCCATAAAGGCCCGGTCTTTAGCCAGCTGCAAGCGATGGACGCACATGGTGCATTTTTCCACCACCCCCCGCATTCTGGGAGAGACATTCGGAGTGAGCATCTCTTCCATGGGCTTGGGCCACTTTGGATCCCACCAATTAAAATAGCGTGCATGGTATGAGCAGGCGGAAATGCAGTACCGGCAACCAATACAGCGAACAGGAATGTGGTTCACCAGGCCGGTGTCTTCGTCTCGGTGCGTAGCATTCACTGGACAGACAAAGGTACATGGCGGGTAGGGAGATGCACCGCAGTGGAGACACAGTCGGGGCAAATAGGCCTGGCGATACTCGGGATAGGGCATGCCATTGTCGAGTTGGTATATCTCCATCCAGGTAATGGAACGCACCTTGTTGGTCTCATCTTCTCTGAAAGGGACATTGTTCTCCTGCTGGCAGGCCACCGAGCACGCCGTACAACCGGTGCACTTGTCAATATCGATGACCATGCCATAGCGAACTCCGCTTGACTTGTTCCCACTCATTTTCTACCTCATACTTTGGAGATTTTCACCCGAGTTACCCACCAAGTGACAAGGCCGGTGACCTGATCCTGCTGGGCCACCAGAATCATATTGGCATTGACTCCTTTGCCCTTGATGTAAGAATCGAAACCACTGTGTCCCAAACCGGTAGGGATAAAGACCACATCAGGCCGCGCCGCTTCAGTCAGGTGGACACGGACTTTGAGCGTACCCCGTTCGGTCTGAAGTGCAATCCGATCGCCCTCCTTGAGGCCCATGTTGGCCGCGGTGTTCGGGTTGACCTCGACAAAAGAGTCATTTCCTTTTAGTTGGAAGTCAAAGAGCGTCTTGGTCATAAATGGCGGATTTGCCACCGGACCGTTGGTGATGGCCATCGTCTCGTAGGGCATGAGAAGTAACGGATAATCACGCGGATCGCCGGCCGGCTCCACCTGTTCGAAATGTGGTAGGTAAGTGATATCATTCCCCCTGATGCCAACCTGCCGCATTTTTTGGCTATAGAACTCGAATTTGCCCGAAGGGGTTTTAAAAGCCGACGCCCACGAGGGCATGGCCTCAGAGGTATCGAACCAGCAACCGTGTTCGATAAGCTTCTCCCAGAGGTCGTCAAATGAATCATAGTTAGGGGCTAATTGTCGGCCCTGGCCGCCTTTCCACGGTTGCAGTCCTGGCTCATCCGCAACTTGACCCCGGCCAGCATCTGCCAGTCCCTTCACCCTTTCCTTCAGTGCTGTTTCATAATCGGACCAGGGAAAACTTGCCCCGACACTTCCGTCAAGGGAATGTGCCAATGCAATAAGCACATCACCTGGATGTCTCGTCTCAAACCGCGGACTCAAAATTGGGTGGCTCAAGCCGAAGACCGGGTATTGCAGCCCTGGCGGTGTGGGTATGTCTTCCAACCGTTCCAGATAGGTCGGACCCGGAAGCACCAGATCGGCCAACTGGGTGGTTTCGTCCATAAAGGAAGAGAACGAGACCACGGTGCCGATCTTATTCAGAGCCGCCAGGAAGGGCTGAACATCGGCAAGGTCATGGGCGGGATTGGCCTCATACACCCAGAGCATTTCTGCAGGATAAAGGTTCCCCTCGTTAACGTTCTTGACAAAGTTATAAAATAGCTGCCCTGGCAAGGGGAATTGGCTCCCCCTGGAACCATCTAATCTGGGCTCATTTTCGCTTGTCAGACTGGTAGCATCCAGCACCACTTTCGGCCACGGAGCCAAAGGTAGTTTTGGCCTCCTGGTTACTCCACCCGGCTTGTGCAGGCTACCCACCAGTGCGTTGAGGCTCTGCACCGCAAGGAAATCATACATGCTACCCTGCATTCTTCCCTGTCCCCAGCCACTCAGGGCTACAGCCGGTTTGGTTCCCGCAAACTCCCGCGCCAGTCCAACAATCTTCTCTTTGACTACTCCCGTGATTTCAGCCACCTTTTCCGGAGTATAGTTCTGGCGCAGCAGCCTTTTGAACTCATCGAAGCCGTATGTATGATTGTTTACAAAGGTACGATCGTAACGCCCCTCACTCACTATTACTTGGGCGAGACCCAAAGCGAGTGCCGCCTCTGTACCCGGAGCAACAGCCACCCATTCATCGGCCTTGGAAGCACTTAGCGAACCTCTCGTCGCCACCTGGATGATTTTGGTGCGATCTCGCTTTGAATTGCTCCGCCAATCAGCAAATGCCATCATCATGCGGTTGGGAGAACCCCAGCCTTCAATGTAGTCACTACCAAAACTTACGACCATCTTGGCGTTTTCCAGGTCATAGCCGATAGCACCGCTGTTCCCCTGGCTAACAAACAATCCCAAAGACTCTGCGTCAACCGCAGCCGGCATCACCATGTAGTTCGGCGAACCGTAAGCGTGGAGGAAACGAGCGAAAAGTTCGGGGACAGTGCCCTCACGTTTACCGCTCACACAGACAAGGCCTCTGGCCTTTTGCCTCATACGGCGCAACTTGATGGAGAGGATCTCCAAAGCCTCATCCCAACCGATGGCCTTCATAGTCTCGAGGTCGCCCCGCTTACCTGTTTGCTGCAGTGGTGTTTCAATCCGGCTGGGACCATACAAGTACTGGAGCCCAGCAGCGCCCAAGGGACAAATCCCTCCCTGGTTGACCGGATGGGTGGGGTTGCCATCAATGTTGACCGCATTCTTTTCCTCAATGAGCCGAACCCTGACGCCGCAACCACCGGGGCAAAGCTGACAAACAGTACTCGCCGTGGTGGCCCCACCCCTCTCGGGTGACGGCCGCCAGAACCAGTTCTGACTCCAGATGGCTGTATCATCCGCCATTTTCCACGGCAGCGGCGACAACAGCGTTCCGCCCACCCCCCCTGCAATCAGTTTAACGAAGGCTCTTCTGTCTAATTTCATAAGATCCTTCCCCTTCAATGACTAGCCTCGCCTGTTCTTACTTATGACAGACGTTACAACTGTTAGACACATGCTCCCGGGCATGACAATCTTCACACACGTACATTTTCATTATTTTATTGGGGTAGCCCGTCAGTCGGTTAATCTTGACCGGCGGAGCCTCGGTCTGTTGTCCCACGTCCCCATGGCAGTCTGTGCATTCCATCTCTGCCATCTTCACATGAGCAGCATGCGAGAAGAAGACGTTGTCAGGCTGCCGCGAATAGGAAACCCAAGGAATCTCTTTCTTCGGCTCGACATATTCTGACACCAGCATTGCCTCGCTCTCGGTTTCTCCTTGAGGTTCTTCATGACACTCAGCGCAAGCAGCCAGTTTGGGCTTGCCGGCATAAGTTCCATCGTCTCGGAAATAGTGACAATCCTCGCAACTCATGCCCGCCTCTTCCTGGTGGATGACGTGGTTATAATTGATGGGCTGGTATTGAGTAGAAAAAAGAAGTTGTGGGAATATAACCCAACCAACAAACAGTGCACCAGTGAAGCCTACTACAAAGAGAAGCCAGCCGAGCAGACCCGAATTCTGTTGCTTGTTTTCTCCGGTCATGGAACGCCTCAATAAGTTGGAGTGCTGGTTTAAGGAATGAATGGTGAGACACTGCGGCGAGATCACACTTCCCGATCTGTGTCTATCACAGAAGGAAAGGAGCCAGGATCGCGCCGAATTAAGCTTTTTTTCACAAGATAAGTTTGTACTTTTCTACCGGCTTAGCTCCGCTTTGTCAAGGAAAAAGGTTTGCAGGAGCCAGCCCCGTGCTGGTCACCAAACTGAGACTTTTACCTGCCTTGACACCAGGGCAAGGATTTCCTTATTCTGGGATGAACTGTACTATTGTTGAAGGTTTTTTTCGCAAGCGAAGCTTGCTCCTACAGAAATGGTGTTAATTGATACCCGGCATGTAGGAGCAACCTATCGGTTGCGATCAAAAAAATAATGGATTAATTCATAGTAATCAATAGCAAGATAGACTCGTTTCAGTTTTTATCATATCAATGCTGAATTCAGACTCCTGGATTTTAGTCCTTTGCCTTATACCCTGTGCCTTGCACCTTGTGCCATATGGCCTTGGAGCTGACTAATTACTGCATAACCTCCAATGCCCGTGGATTAACCACCGAAGGATTATGTTATGGACTTGCGTAGGCTCGAGGTTTTTTGCAAAGTATACGAATTGAAAAGTTTCTCACGAGCGGGACAGGCTTGTCTGCTTTCTCAGCCCACTGTGAGCGAGCACATTCGCCATCTGGAGACTCATTTAGACGTGCGGCTTTTTGATCGCCTTGGCCGAGAGGTGGTGCCCACCCGCGCAGGTGAGATTCTTTATAATTATGCTCGCCGCATGCTCAATCTCAAACGAGAGGCAAGTCAGACTCTTGCACGTTACCGGGGAAAAATGTCTGGTGATCTTGAGCTAGGCGGTAGCACCATACCCGGCCAATATATTCTTCCCTCCCTCATCGGCCGCTTTCGGGAAAAATTCCCCAATATTTTCATCAAGCTCGTCATCGCCGATACTATGAAAATAGCCAACATGGTCCTCGATGGCGGATTGGAGCTCGGAGTAGTTGGAGCTAAAATAAAGAACAACAAACTACAGTTCGAGAAGCTTTTTTACGATGAACTCGTGCTGGCGGTATCACCTGACCACCATTGGGCAAAACGGTCAGCCATCAGGTTGGAGGAGCTCTCACACGCCCCTTTCATTATGCGCGAGCAAGGCTCGGGAACCAGGATGACCATGTTGGAGATTTTGGAACAGGCAGGGCTCGACGCCAGAGAATTCAAGGCAGTGGCGGAGATGGGGAGCACCGACGCCATCCGCCAAGCCATTAAGGCCAAGGTGGGAGTCTCGATTCTGTCGCGCCGTGCCATTGCCGACGAACTGCAATTTGAGCGACTATGCCACATCCCCGTTCAAGGGCTTTCTTTGACTCGTCATTTCTATCTGGTCACTCACAAAAAGCGCTCCAGATCACCGATAGGCCAGGCCTTCATGGATTACCTTATAGAGAATCGAGATAAGTAGAATCCCCAAATTTCTGAATCCCTGAATTCTCACAACCCACATCCCCAATCCAGTAGTCAGGAGCCAGAATTCAGAATCCAGAATAAAAAATCAAAAAAGGAGTACTTCTTCTCGACTGACTCCTGGCTACTGTCTCCTGACTTCTTGCTTTTAAATCCCCAATCAATAATCCCAAATCTCCTTAATATCCCTTAGCACTTGACAAAACCTCTTCTATGTGTTTATTAAAAACGCCTTTATGGTTACAGTTGAGCCCGCTCTGATAATTTCCCATTGCAAAGGCGGACACACAACAGCCGTTTTCAGAGTGGGACAGAACAAGCGGCTCATAACGGAATAGTGAAACAATGAAACGGACGTATCAGCCAAGCAACACCCGGAGGAAAAGGACCCATGGTTTTCTGGTCCGCATGCGCACAAAGTCGGGCCGGAAAGTAATTAGCCGCAGAAGGGCAAAGGGGAGGAAAAGGCTCGCCGTCTGAAGAATTTGGCCGGAATCGCACGAGTCAGGAAAACAAGATTTTGCCCAGGATCCGTATGGTGGCGTCGGCTCCGTTGTTAAAAAAAGGATTTTCCTTCAGGAAGTACGAACGGTTACGACGCCGGAAGGATTATGAGCTTGCCTTCCGCCACGGCAGCCGTCGCCATACTCAAAACTTCACCATCATCCTGCGGCCAAATGGACTAAAGTTTTCGCGTCTGGGGGTCACTGTTGGCAAGAAGGTAGGAAACGCAGTCAAGCGAAATCAAGTTAAACGCTGCCTTCGCGAGTTTTTTCGTTTACATAAGCACAAGTTGCCACCATCACATGACGTGGTGATAGTAGCTAAAAAAGACGCGGCAACGCTTGCTTATCATGACGTGCGCGAGGAATTAGCAGCCGTGCTCATTAGAAACAACTGCATATGATTAAAGCATTTTTGCTCGCCTGTATTCGAGCTTACCAGATCTTCATTTCGCCATGGTTAGGCCCATCCTGCCGTTTTACCCCCACGTGTTCTGAATTTGCTCACCAGGCCATTACCACATTCGGTGTGGGTCGAGGCCTGGTACTTGCCTCCCGACGCCTTCTGCGTTGCCATCCGTTGCATGCTGGCGGTTACGACCCAATTGATAACCACCGGTGATCAGAAGACCTCTATGCCCGTCACTCAGTGGAGCGCTAGCGGTTATTTCTGCTCTGAATCAGTCCGGATTCAAAGGGCTGGTCCATACATGTACTTGAATTGACTGGGCCGAACTTTCTCATCTGTCGCAGGAGCTTTAGAGTATGGAAAAACGCGTCTTGTTGGCGATAGTACTCTGTATCATCGTGCTGGTTTTGTGGGAGAAGTTTTTCCTCCCGAAAAGGCAGCCGGCACCACCTAGTGCCTCACCTCCGGTTGAGCAGGCTCCCACGGCCCCAACTAAGCCTGACCAGGCAAAACCTCCGGTTCCTGAAATCCCCCCAAGTGAAGCTCCCACACCTTCAGCACCTTCTCTCCCAACTCCAACTGCTCACACAGCGAGGGACGTGACGGTAGAAACCCCGCTCTACCGTGCGGTGTTCACGGAAACCGGAGCGCGGCTCAGGAGTTTTGTTCTTAAAAAATATCGGGAAACCATAGAGAAAGATTCGCCGGGGAAAGAATTGGTCAAGACGAGCAAAATCGAGGATTTGCCTCTGGCATTCAATTTTGTAGATCGCCCGGTCGCAGCGCTGAATTTGGCCCCTTATGTGGCAGACAGCAAAACGTCTGTGACGGTCGGCGAGGGCCAAAACCACACCCTTACCTTCAGCTATGAAGCCCCAGGTTGGTTGCGCATTACTCGTCAGTACCATTTCATCGCGGACACCTACCTGATCGATCTCACCGTGAGCGTTGAGAACCTGGGCAATCAGCCTTGGGAAAATGCCCCCACGCTCAGCCTCATTAGTCAGCCCATCTCCGCCGGGACCGGAAGCCGCTACACCTTTCAAGGGCCCGCTTTATTGATAAACAATGAACTGAAAAATGTGAAATTTAAAAAGATCAAAGGGGAAGAGAAATTTCCTGGTCCCATCGATTGGGTTTCCTACACTGGCCAGTACTTTATTATGGCCCTGCTACCTGTTGAGCTAACTCCCAATCACGCTCAATTGGAGGCTCTGGATACAGCTACCCAGATGGTGGAGGTTACCTTAATTGGCCCTAAAGTAGCTCTTCAACCTGGGGTCCAACAGAAATTTAGCTACAAGCTTTACTTTGGACCCAAGGTGGTAAACACTCTGAAGGATGCTGACCCCAAGCTTGCCAAAGCAGTTAATTTTGGTTGGTTTGATGTCATTGCTCAACCACTTCTTGTCTGTCTGAAGTTCTTCTACCGTTATCTCCACAACTACGGGGTGGCTATCATCTTACTAACTCTGCTCATCAAGATTCTTTTCTGGCCCCTCACCCATAAGAGCTATGTGTCCATGAGGGCAATGAAGAAACTTCAGCCAAAAATGCAAAAAATAAGGGAAAAATATAAAGATGACAAAGAAAAGTTGAACCAAGAGATCATGCAAATGTACCGGACCCATAAGGTAAACCCAGTGGGAGGCTGCTTGCCTATGGTCTTGCAGATTCCGGTTTTCTTTGCCTTATATCGGCTGCTCTATAGCTCCATAGCTCTGCGTCATGCTCCCTTCTTCTGGTGGATTAATGATCTGTCAGCGCCGGATCGGTTTCCGATAGGAGTCCAAATCCCTTATCTTGGTAACGGACTTCCTATACTAACCATTCTCATGGGCATTTCCATGTATGTCCAACAGAAGATGTCACCCACCGGCGGTGACCCCAAGATGGAGAAGATGATGATGATGATGCCTGTGGTCTTCACCTTCTTTTTCATAAACTTTCCGAGCGGTCTGGTGCTTTACTGGCTCGTCAACAACGTTCTGTCCGTTGGTCAACAGTATTACATCAACAAGCACGCAGCCTGATTGCGTCCGCTGTTGACTGTTACTGAGAGCATATTCGTGTTGCTTGGTTTGTGGATTTCGGAGGAAACCATGTCTACCATGGAAATAGAAGGAAAATCAGTTGAGGAGGCCATTGAAACTGCGTGTCAACGTCTAGACCTTACCGCGGACCAGCTGGAGATTGAAATTGTTTCCCAAGGTTCATCCGGCATCTTCGGCATTGGTACCAGACAAGCAAAGATCCTGGTGTCTCCAAAAGAATCCGGCGATGATACTCCGCTTGCAGAAGCGAGAGAAATTCTGGAAACCATTCTCGCTTACATCCAGGTTCCAACTACTGTGCAAGCTACGTGGGCCGAGGACCGGATCAAATTGGACATATCGAGCAACGGCTCCGGCCTGCTCATAGGAAAACGAGGCCAGACCTTGCAATCTTTGCAGTTCATTGTCAACAAGATTTACAATCGGCGAGCATCCAAAAAGGCCCATATTGTGGTGGATACAGAAAATTATCGGGAGAGGCGACGCAAGGCCCTTACCGAGGTGGCTCTGAATTTGGGAAACCGCGCTAAGAAATCTGGCAAACCGGCAGCCAGCAGCCCCCTCAGCTCATACGACCGTCGCATCATTCACCTGGCCTTAAAGGACGATCGCAAAGTGCGGACCAAAAGCAAGGGGGATGGGGCCTTGCGTAAAGTGGTGGTCTTTCCCGTGAGAAAAGAACACGCTGGAGGAAAACAGACCACATCACGTAACTCATAGGCCCAACCTCCATCCGGGCCCAGTGGTTCCGGGACGATGAAACTTTGCCAGTCCTTCGAGGATACCATTGCCGCCATCGCCACCCCCATAGGCGCTGGCGGTATCGGCATCATAAAAATCAGTGGCCCTGAGGCCTGGGCTATTGGCCGCCGACTGTTTGACCAATCCGGTTCTCTGGAAACCATACAATCCCACCACCTTTATCACGGCCACATCGTTGCCCCCAACACTGGAAACACCGTGGATGAAGTGCTTGTCAGCTTCATGCGCGCACCCTCTACCTACACCCGGGAAGACGTGGTCGAAATCAATTGTCACAGCGGCTTCGCTGTGCTAGACCGCATTCTAGACCTGGTGATTCGGACTGGTGCCCGGTTGGCAGAACCTGGAGAGTTCACCCGTCGTGCCTTCCTAAACGGGCGCATTGACTTGACCCAGGCTGAGGCGGTTCTAGATTTGATTCAATCAAAGACCAGAAGAAGTCTAGACCTTGCCAGCGAGCACCTAAAAGGCGGGCTGCAAACCATCATCACAGAACTGCGTGGCCACCTCTTGGACATTCTTGCCATGCTTGAGGCAGCCATCGATTTTCCGGATGAGGACGTGGAAATTGTGGCGGGCGAAGATCTGGCCACACGTTTGCGTCAGCAGGTACAGGATTCCATAACCCAATTACTGGAGCACTATGAGGATGGTCGTATCTTGCGGGAGGGTCTAGCGGTAATCATCGCCGGCAAGCCTAATGTTGGAAAATCTAGTTTGCTCAATAAGCTCCTGCGCTCAAACCGTGCCCTGGTCACTCCCGTTCCTGGTACCACCCGCGACGTTATTGAAGAATCCTTTAGCCTGCGAGGAATTCCTTTGAGGCTCATGGATACCGCCGGTCTGCGCCAGGCTGAGGAGCTTGTGGAGAAACTGGGCATGGAGTTTACCAGAGAACGGTTGGCTCAGGCTGACCTGGTACTGTTCCTGTTGGACCGAAGTGTCCCACTAGCACCTGAGGATCATCAGATCTACAAAGATATTGGCAACAAACCGAGGCTTATTGTCCTGAATAAGGTAGACCTTGAATCTCATCCTGATTTTGTCGCAGTCAGGGACCATTTTCCTGAAGAGACCATCGTGGAAACCTCTGCACTTTATGGCGATGGTATGGAAGAATTGAAGGACGCCGTTTTTCTCTCCATTCTTGGGGGGCGGCTCGATACAGAGACCTCTATAGTAGCGCCCAACCTGCGGCATAAATTGTGCTTGGAGCGAAGTTTGGAGGCAGTGAACCGAGGGCTGGAATTGCTTGATGATCAGTCTTCCCCAGAACTCATCGCCTTTGAAGTGCAAGAGGCTTTAGCTCATCTGGGAGAGATTGTTGGGTTGACCACAACCGAAGATTTATTGGATCAGATTTTTAGTCGATTTTGCATTGGGAAATAAGGTGGACAGAGACAGATTCACCCGTTTGTTTCTGCAGGCGTCTCAGGAGGTGAGCGTCTCCCTGGGGGCGCAGCACGTTCAGCTCTTCTGGCTCTACCTGCAGGAACTTCTGGAGTGGAACAGGACATTTAGCCTCACCGGCATAAAGAATCTTGAAGATATCATTATTAAGAACTTCATTGATTCTCTCACTCCTCTTCCATACCTAGACAGTTCTGGCAGACTTCTGGATATCGGTTCAGGCGCGGGCTTTCCCTCCATTCCACTCAAGATCGGTTGCCCTGAGTTTGAAGTTCAACTGGTGGAGGCAAGTAGAAAAAAGGTCTCCTTTATCAAACACCTCATTCGCACCTTGGGACTCAAAGGGGTCTCCGTACTCCATGGTCGGATTGAGGAAATGAAACACGCAGGGAGACCTTTTCGCACCATCATCTCCCGTGCTTTTCGGCGGCCGGCCCCACTACTCCAGTTGATCTCTCCCCTTTTGGAACCGAGCACCACGCTGGTTGCCATGCTCGGGCCCACCACGACAGAGGAACACAGTGAACTCGAGGCTCTCGCCTTGACAGAAAGTCTCGAGGTCAGTCGGATAGTCTCACTGGAACTTCCCCGAAACCGGGGAGGACGCACGCTTGTGTTCTTCAAAAAAATCTCAATCTAGTAAAGGCTGGCAGCAGTGCTCAGCTCTCATCGAGCTTCGCGTCATATGGCTGCGCCGTCATTAGGTCACTACGCTTCGCTGTTATTTATTGTAATCGGTAAAAGACAGAATTCAATTGTGTTTCCGTCTTCTGACCTCTGACTTCTTACTCTATGCTCCATGCCCTATGTTTTTTCGCTTTGCGTTATGCGCCCGGCGTCGAAGGTGGCCCACACCGGAATGTGATCAGAGGGCTTGTGAAGAGAACGCTGCTCTTTGTCCATGCCGCTTTCTAAACTGAGGTTAGCCAGTGGCATCGTCGCCCAGATATGGTCAATCCTGAGCCCCATGTCACGCCGGAAGGCACCAGCCCTGTAGTCCCACCAGCTATAGAGTCCGCTTTCCTCGTGGTGCCGGCGAAAGATATCCTCGAATCCCCAGCCCATCAACTCTGCCAGCGCCGCCCGCTCTTCGGGGTGGAAGCCTATCTCCCCCTGCATCTCATCAGCATCGTAGACATCGCGGGGCTCCGGGGCCACATTGAAGTCGCCAGTCAACACAAGGAGTGCTTTCGCTTCGTGATGCCGTTTCAAGTAGCGGTGGAGCTGCCGGATGAATTCCAGCTTATAGGCAAACTTGGGCGAATCTGGAGCTGAGCCGTTTGGAACATAAACGTTAACCACTCTTATTCCACCTATTGTTGCAGCAATGAATCGCTTCTGTCCCTCCGCCCCATAGTCTGGAAACTCGGCCTCCACCTCGGTCATCTCGCCTTTGCTTATGATGGCCACCCCATTGTAGGTCTTTTGCCCGCTCACGACCACTTGGTAGTCAAGTGCCATGAAGGAATCGACGGGGAAAAGCTCATCGGTGACCTTTATCTCTTGCAGACAGAGAACATCAGGCTGGCTTTTCGCCATCCAATCCAAGACCGCTTCCAACCTCACCCGAATCGAGTTCACATTCCAAGTCGCTATTTTCATAATAATATCCGCCCGTCGATCACTCCATTGCATTACGGACTTTAGAATTCAGGAGTCAGGAGTCAGCAGTAAGCGCTAAGCGGTAAGCGGTAAATCGTTATCGAGGCTCAAATCTCTTAAATCCCCTAATTCCTCAATCCCTTAGTCTCACATCCCACATCTCAAATCCGAAATTCGCAATCCGCAATTTTCCTCTATGCTCCATGATCTATGCCCTAGGCCCTTGAATTCATCAATTTCAATTATTATATTTACTACAAATTCCTAGCAAACAGGGGGTAATTTATGCCAATCTTCGAATATAACTGTGATAAGTGCAAATATACCTTTGACAAGCTGGTGATGCAGCAGGAGACCAACGTGAACTGTCCGCTCTGCCAGGGAGATGTTAAGAAACTCATGTCCACCTTCGCAGTCGGAACTCCTGACAATGGAACCAGCAAGCTGCCAGCAAGTCCAAGTCGCCCTATGTGTACAACGTGCTGAGTTGCGGTTGCTGCCTGAGGGCATTCTTGCCTAACCTGCATTATTCACAAATCTTTTAGATTTGTGAATAAGCACCCGCAACGAATTGAAGATCTTTGTTGCGGGTTTCGACAGGGTGCTTCGCACCCGCTCAAGGTTAGCCCTGAGCCAAGGCCTGCAAAGGCCGGAGTCGAAGTCCTTCGACAGGCTCAGGACCCTGAGCGAAGGCGAGGGGCCCGGAGGGCGGATTATTCATGAACGCGAAGTGATTTTATGAATAATCCGGCCTAAATCTGGGAGAGGATCGGTGTTGGGTACGCCATTCCCTGTTGCCACAACCCCACGGCTTCCTGGAAAACTCGGCGGAACCCGGGTGTGCCACCCAATCCCTTGCGGCCGAAATTGTAATTTATCTCAATGAAGACCGGTGGACCGTCATCAGGGAACATCAGATCGAAACCGGCAAGGTTTATGCCGCTGAGATGGCAAAATTTGGCAACTGCAGCCAGACCGGAATACTGCAACTCAGGGAAGATTTCTGGGCGGATACGCCCACCGCGACAGGCATTGTTATAGAAGTTGCCTCCCCCTACTCGAAAATAGCTTACCATTTTCGCACCCACCACAACCACCCGGAGATCCATGCCGCCATGTTCCACCCACTGTTGTAACAGAAGTGGCGCTTCTGCCGGGAGACGAGTAAGACCATTCAGCAGATCGTTGCGGCTGGTGACTGGAAAAACTGCACTGCCACCACCACCCACATCTCCTTTGAGCACAAAGGGATAGTCCAGGGGGAGGGTCGTTGCCTCAGCTTCGGCAACGCTCTGAGGACTCGGATAGACAATGGTTTTCGGGTGGCGGACATTGAGACACCGAAAGAGCATAGCCTGCTTGGTCTTTCCTGGATACTTGTAGCGGGAGTCTAGATTGGGAAAGCGGTTTGGCGCCAGGGCAGCAATCTTCCGATAACGTTTTTCAGTTGCACCCCGGGGCATGACCACCCCCCGCGCAGAGCGGATCATTCGAGCTACTTCTGGATCATCGACAGGAGCCAGATTGGGTAGGTTCTCCTCCAGAGTAATCAGATGATTCATGGATAAAAAGTAGCCGGTCATTGTAAATGCCCAAAGTTATTTTGGTAAACAGTGAGCGGTGAGCAGTAAGCAGTTTAGTCGGCTCTTTGATCGTCCACTGCTTACCGATTACTTCGCCGCGTCCCCACGTCCCCGAGTCGTTTTTCTCTGTACTTCAATTTTTCTCAAATCCGCAATCCGCAATCCGCATTCTAATCTCTGGCTCCTGGTCAACCAAGAAGTTACTTACAAAAGTCTTTTACATTTTCCGCAAGATGCGGTAACATCAGCAAAATCAAGTACGTTCATTTTATCACAATTTTGTGTTAATAAACTACTGTTTCCAAATCATGCATATAAACACCCTGGACCAGGACATTTTGTGAAACTGGCAGTTGAAGGCTCCACTGTTTGCTGAATATGAGAGAAAGGGAGTTTTGTCATGGAAAAAACGGACGGGATCACTGATGTGGGCGAGATGAAGGACAGAATGATGATCGATCTGTTCAAGAAAAAGCTTCAGGAGGCGAAAACTGACCTCGCCCCATTGCGGGGGACCTGGAACGAGGCCAGCGAAATTCTAAAGGCCCACTTCGGTAAAATCACCCGCACCATGGTAAGTAACGAGAATAAGCTACGAAATCTCTATCAAACTGCCATTGATGAACTGAAGAAGGAAGGTACCTAAACAAATCAACAGCTAGTCGCACTGCGAACCCACTAAGCTGGCAGCTTGCAACAGGCAGCGGGCAGCAAAGTTATACTGCCAGCTGCTTGCCGTCAGCTGCCTGCTGGACTAGACTGCCTCCATAACTGCCTCACCCTTTTCCCCCGGCGGCGTCACTTTGAAGACAATCCCTTGTTCATCTGCGCTCAGATGCAGACGACTGCCATCAGGCACCTCGCCGGCCATGATCTTTGTGGCCAATGGTGTTTCCACCATTTTTTGAATCACCCTCTTCAATGGACGAGCACCATAAACCGGATCGTAGCCTCGCTCCGCCAGCAAATTCTTGGCCTCATCGCTAACCTCCAACTCAATCCGCCGATCCTCAAGGCGTCGTTGGAGCCAGGACACCTGGATATCAACAATCTGGGCCAACTCCTCTTGGCTGAGAGCGTGGAAAACCAGGGTCTCGTCCACCCGGTTGAGAAACTCAGGGCGGAAGTGCTGGCGCAAGGCCTCAAGCACCCGCTCCTTCATACGTTGGTAACTTGCTTCGTCCGTATCAGTGGTGTCCAAAATATATTGACTGCCCACGTTAGAGGTCATGATGATGATGCAATTCTTGAAATCCACGGTGCGACCGTGGGAATCGGTGAGGCGACCATCATCCATGATCTGCAGGAAGATGCTAAATACATCGTGATGGGCCTTTTCTATCTCGTCAAAGAGAATGACCGAAAAAGGTTTCCGTCGCACCGCTTCAGTAAGCTGACCACCTTCCTCATAACCCACGTACCCCGGCGGCGCCCCGATAAGACGGGCCACAGTGTGTTTTTCCATGTACTCGCTCATGTCGATCCGCACCATGTTCTTTTCATCATCGAAGAGATTTTCCGCCAGGGCCCGGGCAAGCTCCGTCTTTCCCACTCCGGTGGGCCCGAGGAATATGAAGGAGCCAACCGGACGGTTTGGATCTTTGATTCCGGCGCGAGAGCGGATTACCGCCTCAGCCACTGCCTTGACCGCTTCGTCCTGTCCTACCACCCTTCGGTGCAGGTGATCTTCGAGCTTCAGCAGCTTCTCCCGTTCTCCCTCAACCAGCCTGGTAACCGGTATGTGAGTCCAGCGGGAGACGATTCCCGCAATCTCGTCATCTGTGACCTCTTCACGCAGCAGCCTGCCTGTTCCCTCTTTGCTTGCCAGCATTTCCTCTTCAGCTTTGAGTCTTTCTTCCAGCTGCGGCAAGGTGCCGTGTTTGAGTTCTGCTGCTCGATTGAGATCATAATTGCGCTCGGCCACGGAGATATCGTACCTGAGCTTCTCGATCTCTTCGCGCAGAGCTTGAACCTTGTGAATAGCACCCTTTTCCGCCTCCCACTGGGCCCGCATGGAATCAGCCCTGGTCCGCTGTTCGGCCAATTCCTTGCGCAAGGTTTCCAGCCGGTCCTTGCTGCCCTTATCTTTTTCTTTTTTCAGGGCCGCCTCTTCGATCTCCAGCTGCATCACCCGCCTGGTCACCACATCCAGTTCGGTGGGCATGGAATCCATCTCTGTACGAATGGTGGCACAGGCCTCGTCCACCAGATCGATGGCCTTGTCTGGCAAAAAGCGGTCGCTGATGTAGCGGTTGGATAGGACCGCCGCAGTCACCAGCGCACTGTCCTGGATCCTGACCCCGTGATGGACCTCATAGCGCTCTTTCAGTCCCCGCAGAATGCTTATGGTGTCTTCCACTGTGGGCTGATCCACCACCACCGGCTGAAAGCGACGTTCCAGGGCAGCGTCTTTTTCTATGTGTTTGCGATACTCATCCAGAGTGGTGGCGCCAACACAGTGCAACTCTCCCCGGGCCAACATGGGCTTCAGCATGTTTCCTGCATCCATAGAGCCTTCCGCCCGGCCCGCCCCGACTATGTTGTGCAGTTCATCAATGAAAAGCAAAATGGAGCCTTCGCTCTCTTTGATTTCCTGCAACACTGCCTTGAGTCGCTCTTCAAATTCACCGCGATATTTGGCCCCTGCCACCAAGGCACCCAAATCCAGGGCAAAGACAGTCTTATCCTTGAGCCCTTCAGGCACATCGCCTTTGACTATCCTATGGGCCAGTCCTTCAACGATAGCGGTCTTGCCCACCCCGGGCTCCCCGATGAGTACCGGGTTGTTCTTGGTCTTTCGCGAGAGTATGCGCACAACACGCCTTATCTCACTGTCCCGGCCGATCACCGGATCAAGCCGCCCTTTCCGGGCCTCCTGTACCAGATCGCGTCCGTAGCGTTCCAGGGCCTCATAGGTGGACTCCGGCGTGGAGCTGGTCACCCGCTGATGGCCTCTCACTTCAGTGAGCGCCTGCAGGAAACGATCGCGGCTGATGTTGAAATTCTTAAAGATGCGCCCTGCCTCTGTGGCCGTCCCCTCATCCATCAGTGCCAGAGCAAGGTGTTCTACTGAAACATACTCGTCTTTTAGCCTTTTGGCCTCCTCTTCCGCTTTTATCAGAATGCGGTTGAGTCGCTGGGTCACATAGATCTTTCCTGCTTCGGTCCCTGGTCCTGAGATGCTGGGTCGTTTCTGCAGTTCTGCTTCCACCTCAGCTCTGAGGTTTTCTACCGGCACATCCATCTTGCTCAACAGACGAGGCACCAGACCCTCGGCCTGCTCCAGCAAGGCCAGCAGCAGATGTTCACCGTCAACCTCCTGATGCCCATAGCGCAGCGCGGTGCTTTGCGCCTGATGCAGCGCTTCTTGTGTTTTTTGCGTCATTTTGTTGAAATCCATTGAATGAGTATCCCCCCTTCCGTGAGTCTTATTTCCTCTCCCCTCGGAGACCATGTCACAATTCGCCTAACCCGTCATTCCGGACGAGTTCAGCTTTGCTGCGCGAGATCCGGAATCCAGTGAAAGTTCAATGACTTCATTTGGTGTCTGGTTCCCCGCCTTCGCGGGGACGTTGTCTGGATCCCGGCTCGCGTCTGCCTTAGGCGGACGTGGCCGGGATGACGAATCGCCACACGGTCTCCGACGCTTATATTTTCTTGCGAAGCCAGGCGATTTCTCGCTCTAACTCTTCAATTTTGTCAAGCAAATCCAAAACGACACCAATGCCTGACCAGTTGATACCCAGATCCCGGCGAAGGCGCATAATTCGCCAGATCCTGGGCACTGCAGTCTCGGGAAACAATAATTTGGGTTTCCATTTCACCGGATCTATGAGTCCCCAGTCCACCAATTTGTCCACCATCTCCGGGTGCAGCCGTGCCAGTCTTGCTAACTCCCCCGTTGTAACCAGATTTTCCGATTCAGACCGGCTTTCATATCTGTAGTGAACAATCTGATATCGACTGGTACCCATTAGTGCTCTCCCTATTCCTTCCTAGGATCGAAACTGGATATCTGTGCCAATTCTGTATAAAGTTCTTTTTCCCTCGCACTCAAATCCTTGGGCACTGCTATTTTAAGCCGGGCAAGAAGGTCTCCTCGCTGACCACCCTTCTTCGGAAGGCCTTTTCCCCGCAAACGCAGCTTTTGTCCACTTTGGCTTCCGGGAGGAATTTTCAGATTTACGCTGCCGTCCATTGTCGCTACCTCCACCGTACCACCAAGAGCGGCCTCCCAGGGAGCTATACTCACCTCTAGCTGGAGGTCATGCCCGTCAACCCTGTAGCGCGGATGAGGCTCGATGTTCACCCTGAGGTAAAGATCTCCCGGTGTGCCGCCACCCATACCCTCGCCGCCCTTGCCGCTCAGCCGGATGCGTGTTCCGTCGGTGACCCCGGGTGGAATCTTCACCTGTATATTTTGCACCGTAGGACGCACCTGACCCTGAGGGTCAATTTCGTGTCCCTGCAGGGTAATCGTCCTGGTGGCACCACGATAGGCGTCTTCAAGACCAATTTCTATCTGGGCTTCCTGGTCCTGGCCTCGCATGACCCAGGAGGCCTGTCTTGCCCTCGCAGCGCCTCCGCCACCCATGCTGCCACCGAATAGCGTTTCGAAGAAATCACTGAAGCCGCCGCCAAAATGAAAGGCTTCCGCTTGCGGGCCAGAGCTGAATTCGAAATGAACATTTTCCCAGCCGGGAGGCGGCTTGAAGTCCTGGCCTGTCTGCCAATCGGGGCCCAGCTGATCGTAGCGCTGCCGTTTTTCAGGATCTTTCAGTACCTCGTGGGCCTCGTTCACCTGCTTGAACTTCTCCTCGGCCTCCTTATCCTTGTTGACGTCAGGGTGGTACTTGCGCGCCAGCTTGCGATAAGCCTTTTTGATCTCACTCTCGCTGGCATCCCGCTCAACGCCAAGGATTTCGTAATAGTCCTGAAATGTAACTGCCATTTACCATCACCTCATTGCTGACAAGCCGAAAACAGAGCTCTGACTTGCATTGCCATATCCCCTCGAGCAGGCGTCTGGTTAAGGGGCAACGACTCGACCAGTGAGACTGGTTCTCGTAGTCGTTTCTTCAGCAAATCAGCAAAATACACTATCTAGTGTAATATTGTCCTATGCTAAAAAACTAAGAACTTATGTAATATTTTCAAGTGGGCGTTAAGAAAAAATTTGTAGCCTGTTTGAGATCATCGAATGTAAGTTTTCTGAGTAGGTCGGATGGCTTCCGCCTCGGCGGCGTTCACCCGACGGCAATGGCAATCCCCCTTTTTCCGTCGGATCAGCCTCTCACTCCACTACCATCCTTTTATCTTCTCCTTCCGAGTGTTATATTAAATTTAGCCCGAATGTTTCATGAATTGCTGTCGCGAGACTGCGAAGACGGGCGAGCCACCTGGTAACCGCAGGGTGTTGGTCCCGAGGCGTACCTTAACGGTACGTCGCAGGGCCCGGCACCCGAGGACACCAGGAAGGTTGCCCGAATCCGCGGTCGCAACAGGTGATTCATGAAACATCCGGGCTAGTGTGCCGATAGACTTTAAAGAATACAAAACGGCCTTGTCATTCCGGAAGGCGCGAAGTCCGCCTGCGGCGGAGAATCCAGAAAAAAGAATAGCGTCCTGGATATTTGGTGTTCAAGGGGTGGCTCGGCTGTAAGTGCAGCTTACTGAATGGCCGGACTGAGTGATGAAAACGGACCACCATTGACAAGAGCAAATGGTTACTTAGATTATCTATAACTAGTATTAGCTATGGATGGGAGGTTTCATATGTATTCAAAAACAGTGATGGATCACTTCAAGAACCCGAGAAACGTGGGTGAAATGAAGGATGCAGATGGGGTGGGAGAAGTGGGCAATCCCATTTGTGGTGACATGATGACCATCTACATCAAAGTGAAAGATGACTACATCGATGATATCAGCTTTCTCACCTTTGGTTGTGGTGCGGCCATAGCAGTTTCCAGCATCCTTACCGAAATGGCTAAAGGAAAAACCATTGGTGAGGCCCAGAAAATAAACAATAAATCGGTAGCCGCGGCCCTTGAGGGTCTTCCCAAGAACAAACTGCACTGCTCCAACCTTGGTGCCGATGCCTTGCAACTGGCCATCAGGGATTATCAGGACAGGAAGGCAGGCATAGTGAGAGAAGGACCCAAGAGAAGCGACAAACACGAGCACCATCATGGCGACGCCTGTTACTGCCCCTATTGTGATATGGAGGCGGAGGAGGACTCCCCGGTCTGTGTCAACTGTGGTCGTGAATTAGACGAGGCTCATTGAGGAGGTTTGTGGTGAGTATTTTGAATTTGGATCATCTTGCGGCGAATCCACTCCTGCCGGAAGTGCAGGAGGCCATGATTGAAGCCATTAAGATGAACTACGGCAATCCATCGAGTCAGCATCAGTTGGGAGACGAGGCAGCGGCTGCTTTGCAGCAGGCCAGGGAGCAGGTGGCCGGACTGATTAACAGCCCGGTGCTAAAAGAGGTTGTTTTCACTTCCAGTGGCACAGAATCCGTTAATCATGCAGTCAAAGGGGTTGCATTTGCCAATGCAGAGAAGGGGAAACACATTGTCACCTCGAACATAGAGCACAATGCCATCCTCCGTACCCTCAGAGCCCTGAAAATGATGGACTATAAGGTCACCTCTGTACCGGTTGATGAATACGGCCTGATCAATCCCAGTGATGTGGCTGACGCCATCAGGGAGGACACCATCCTGGTGACCATAATGCACAGTAACAACGAAATCGGAACCATCCAGCCCATTGAGGAGATCGGCCGTATCACCCAAGAAAAGAAGGTTATCTTCCACTGTGATGCGGTAGATTCGGTGGGTGTAGTCCCGATAGATGTCCAGAAGTTGGGAGTGAATTTACTCAGCTTTGCCGCCAACCAGTTCTATGGGCCCTCGGGAGTTGGAGGTCTATATATTCGCCGGGGCACCAGAATCTGGCCTCTCTTGGATGGTGGCGTGCAGGAGAACAACAAGCGAGCCGGCACTGAAAATCTTATCGGTATCATCGGTATGGGTGTTGCTGCAGAGTTTGCCACCCGAGAAATGGACTTTCGGATCAAACATACGCGAAAGCTCAAGCAAAAGTTGACTGAAGGTTTGCAAAGTCGCATCAAGAATATCTTTATCAATGGCCATCCGGAACTCTCCCTGCCCAATCTGGTTTCGGTATCAGTTCAGTACATTGAGGGCGAAGGTATCGTTCTCATGCTGGATGAAGAGAATATCGCCGTTTCCACCAGATCTGCTTGTGCCGCCGGGGCCCTGCAAGCCTCCCACGTGCTGCTCTCCATCGGTCGTGATTTTGCTGATGCCCAGGGGACCCTGGTCATTACTTTTGGGCGAGATACCACAGAGTCTGACATCGAGCGCTTTCTGGAAGTGCTGGAAGAGGTGGTTCAGACCCTGCGCAACATGTCTCCACTTTATCTAAAAGCCATGCAAGAAAAAGCAGAAGGGGTAGCCCTGAGCTAACGACACAAATCCCTTGTGCCATTGCTGTGCCGCGAATCGCCGAACCCGTCATTCCGGACGAGTCCGCCTAAGGCGGGCGAGATCCGGAATCCAACGAAATTTGCATATAGTCCTATTTTTACTGGATCCCGGCTCGCGTCCCGCTTTGCGAGACTTGGCCGGGATGACGCATTGTGAGACAGTCTCCCTGCGGTTCTGCGCTTCAACCATAGGCACAAATATGGTATGCTGCCCTTTGCGACGTCACATTGCCAAAAAAGAGGGCAAATAAACCAAGCTTCTTTGTATCCATACTTCCGCAAGATCATCTCCCATGATATTGTTTTGGGCGCCCGATGTGGGGATAGCTCCATTGCTAACGAAGGTTGGAGATCGAGGATGAACTCCCTCATAGCCTGCCACGAGTGTGACCTCCTCTACAAACTTCCGGTTTTGCCGGAGGGAAGCGCAGCCAAATGTAGTCGCTGCGGCGCCGTGTTGCAGCGGCACAAGCGAAACAGCCTGGATCGCACCTTAGCATGGGCCATTGCCGGGCTGATCTTATTTGCTGTTGCCAACATTTACCCCTTTCTAGCGCTCAAGAGTGAAGGGTTGGTACGCGAGACTACCTTGATAACGGGGGTAGAACAACTATACAAGCAGGACATGCGGAGTGTGGCTGTTCTGGTGTTTCTTACCTCCATTTTATTCCCCTTCCTCCAGCTGGCCGGGACACTCTACATGCTGCTGCCGCTTAAGTTCAAGCGGCTGCCCTGGTGGAAGCCCGCCTTGGTCTTTCGCTTCATCCGGACTATCCAGCCCTGGTCAATGATGGAAGTTTTCATGATCGGCATCCTGGTCTCCGCGGTCAAACTGGCCAAAATGGCAAGCATCATCCCTGGTTTGGCTTTATATTCTTTTGTTATACTGATATTCGTTTTGGCGGCAGTGGCGGCATCCCTGGATCCGCACCTTGTTTGGGACAGATTGGAGATAGAGAGGTGAAGCAAGGATTCCCAACAGCTCTAGACAACTCATTGGTTAGCTGCCACAGCTGCCATCTGGTGAGCAAGGCCCCAGCGGTTCATGGCAAGGGAGAGATGATTTGTCCCCGGTGCGGCTCAGTGTTACACCAGCGCAAACCCCGCAGCCTGTCAAGAACCTGGGCCCTGGTTATCGCTGCCTTTATCTTCTACATACCCGCCAACGTTCTTCCCATAACCAAGGTTACTTCTTTGGGCCACGCCCAATCGGACACCATTATGAGCGGGGTAATTTACTTCCTCCAAACCGGCATGTGGCCCATAGCCCTGGTCATTTTTATTGCCAGCATTTTTGTTCCCCTGGCGAAACTTTTCATTCTCACCTTTTTACTTATTTCGGTTCAGCGTAAATGGCAATGGCGGCCAAAAGATCGTACCCGGTTGTACCGCATAACCGAAGCGATTGGCCGTTGGTCCATGACGGACATTTTTGTGGTTACCATTCTTGTGGCTCTGGTAAAACTGGGCGCCCTGGCAACCATCGATGCCGGGCCTGGGGCAATTTACTTTGCGGCGGTGGTGGTGACCACCATATTTGCCGCCATGAGCTTTGATCCCAGGCTCATCTGGGATTCCATGGAGACAAATCATGAATGAGCAAGATAGCGGCAGCGGAAATCCTTCGTCCACCCCTGAAGCGATAGTCAAGACCAGGAAAGGTTTCTCTTTCTCTATCGTCTGGCTCGTCCCTCTGGTGGCGGTACTCATAGGTGGGTGGCTGGTATACAAGGCCGTATCCGAGAAAGGGCCCACGATCACCATAGCCTTCGACACCGCCGAAGGGCTGGAGGCCGGCAAGACCAAGATCAGATACAAGGACGTTGAGGTCGGACAGGTTGAATCCATCACTCTCGCTAGAGGCCTCTCCCACGTCATCGTCACCGCGGAGATGACCAAGGGAGCTGAACCATATCTTACCGAGAGCACGCGGTTTTGGGTGGTCCGGGCCCGGGTGGCTGCCGGCGGGGTATCCGGTTTGGGAACGATCTTTTCCGGCGCTTATATTGGTATTGAACCAGGAAAACCCGGCAAGCGGACTCTCTCTTTTAAAGGGCTGGAGGTACCGCCCGTCATAACCACGGGGCTCCCGGGTGCCCATTTCACGCTGAAAGCGGAGACACTCGGCTCCCTGGACATCGGCTCCCCGGTCTATTACCGGCAGATCAAGGTGGGACAGGTTGTGGCCTACGAACTTGAAGAAGGCGGTGCGGCTGTGGATATCAAGATCTTTATCGATGCCCCCCATCATGAGGCCGTTCGCCGAAATACCCGCTTCTGGAATGCCTCGGGGCTGGATGTGTCTGTTGATGCCGGCGGTATCAAGGTCAACACCGAGTCTTTTGTCGCCCTGTTGGTCGGGGGGATTGCCTTCGATACCCCGACGAATCTCGAGCCTGGCAGTCCCGCTCCAGAAAATCAGACCTTTCGCCTCTACGACAGCCGTGAGAAGAGCCTTGAGGCGGCCTATGTGGAAAAGAGGCCGTGGCTGTTGCATTTCGAAGGTTCGGTCAGGGGTCTAACTGTTGGGGCGCCGGTGGATTTTAGGGGCATTGAAATCGGCAGGGTCACAGACATCAACCTGGAATTCGATTGGAAAAAGCGGGCTTTTCACATCCCGGTTTTAATTGAGTTGGAACCGGAGAAGATTGACTGGGTCGGCAAGAAAACGATGGACCGGCGGGAGGGCATGGAGTTTCTGGTGGAAAAAGGTCTCAGGGCCCAGCTTAAACAGGGTAGTCTTATTACCGGACAACTTTACGTTGCCCTGGACATGTACCCCGACGCAACTCCCGCGAAAATCGTCTGGGGCGAGCCCTATGCGGAGCTGCCCACCATACCAACACCTCTGGAAGAGATAACCAGAAATGTAAGCAAAATCATCGATAAATTCGAGAAGATCCCTCTGGAGCAGATTGGCAACGATCTGCGGGACACCATGGCGCACCTGAATAAGGTCACCGAAGATTTGCAGAAGCTGGTGCAGAATCTCGATGCCAGTGTTGTGCCTGCAGCCAACGCCACTTTAGAGCAGACTCAGAAGACACTGATCAAGGTGGACAGGCTGCTGAATGCAGAGTCCCCCACCGGTCACGAATTGAAGCGGGCCCTGGGAGAGCTTGCGGATGCGGCGCGCAATATCAGCATCCTGGCGGATTACCTAGAACGGCATCCGGATTCCCTGGTTTTCGGAAAGGAAAAGGGCAATGAGAAATAGACTATCCTGGGGTTGGCCATTCTTGTTTGTCGCCTTTTTACTTGCCGGTTGCGGCAGCACCCCTACCACCCAGTTTTATAAGCTGAGTTCCTTGCCAAGCGGTCAGCAGGAAAATCCTGCTGCGCTCCTCGGTATGGACATCGCCATAGGTGTCGGACCGGTGGAGCTTCCGGCGTATCTCGACAGGCCGCAGATCGTCACCAGAAAAAGCCAAAATCAGCTGGAGATTTCCGAGTTCCATCGGTGGGCCGCATCATTGCCAGGAGATTTCTCCCGAGTCTTGGCAAAAAACATTTCCGCTCTTCTGCCGACGGATCGAGTGGCTGTCTATCCCTGGGGGGATACGTTCTCTCCCACCTATCAGATCAAGGTGAATGTTGAGCAGTTTGACGGCCAGGTGGGTAAGCAGGTTTTTCTTCGCGTCATCTGGTCGCTGGTGGGCCAACAGGAGGCAAAGGAACTGGTGGTGCGAAAAACTCTCATTGAAGAACCAGTACTGACCGATGACTACGACGGTTTGGTTGCGGCCCAGAGCGACGCTCTAACCACCCTCAGCCGGGAAATCGTCGAAGAAATAAGAAAACTGGGTCCACCCTAATATTGCAGACCCACAGTGGCTATCCAACATTTGGGTAAGTAGGGAAGTCTGACCAATGCGGATGTACATTGCCGGACAATGGATTGAAGCCCAAGCTACCATCGAGGTGCTCAACCCTTTCGATGGCAGCGTGGTGGATACGGTACCTCATGCTAGCCCCAAGGAGGTGGACCAGGCACTTGAGAGCGCCACCAGAGGCGCGCGGCTTATGGCCGAACTGCCTGCCTATGAACGTTACAGCATCCTCACCAAGACCGCCGCCCTGCTCAGGCAGAACCAGGAAGACTGTGCTCGTCTTATCTCCAAGGAATCGGGCAAAGCCCTGTGGGAATCCAGATTCGAGGTGGTCCGGGCTGCAGAAACCATAGAACTATCTGCTGAAGAGGCAAAAAGAATCCGCGGCGAGACCATCCCGCTTGATGCGGCCTCAGGGGGACAGGGAAAGCTTGGCTTCACCCTCAGGGTGCCCTGCGGCGTGGTGGTTGCCATCAGCCCGTTCAACTTTCCCCTAAATCTCCTTTGCCACAAGGTCGGACCTGCCTTGGCCGCCGGCAACGCGGTGATCGCCAAGCCCCCCACCGATACCCCGCTCACTGCTCTCCGCTTCACTGAATTGCTCCTGGAGGCTGGTCTGCCCCCTGAAGGCATCCAGTGCGTTACCGGACCGGGCGGCTCAGTAGGCGAGCAACTGTGTGGAGATCCTCGGGTCCGAAAAATCTCTTTTACGGGAAGCCCCAGCGTCGGCGAAAGAATCTGCCAGGTTGCAGGCATCAAGAAAGTCACCATGGAGCTGGGCTCCAACTCGCCCTTAATAATCATGCCGGATGCCGATCTTGAACAGGTTGCCCGGGCCACGGCCGCCACCGGCTACGCCCTCGCCGGCCAGGTATGTATCTCAACCCAGAGAGTGCTGGTCAATGATCAGGTTTACGAAGATTTCCTCGAGGTG
The DNA here is from genome assembly GCA_022340745.1 of Deltaproteobacteria bacterium. GTDB lineage: Bacteria > Desulfobacterota > Syntrophobacteria > BM002 > BM002 > BM002. The sequence goes on along the minus strand of JAJDNL010000197.1, from coordinate 5,099 downwards.
CTCCGACCAGAGGTCGAGGCCATTGCCACCGGCAATCCCCTGGACGAGCAAACCAAGATGGGGCCCATGATTAGGGAACCTGATGCCATCCGGGTGGAAGGGTGGATCAACGAGGCGCTCAGCAGCGGGGCCAGACTGATTACCGGCGGCAGCCGCCACGGAAACCTTGTTTCCCCTACCGTGGTCGCTGACGTGGATGCCAAACAAAGGATTTCTTGCGACGAACTCTTCGGACCGGCCGTGGCAGCCACTCGGTTCAACGACATAGACCAGGCTATTGCCCTGGCCAATGACTCCAAATATGGCCTGAGCGCTGGCATCTTTACCCGCAATTTGGATTGGGCCATGAAGTTCATTCGTGAAGTCCATAGCGGCAATCTCATGGTCAACTGGGGACCGCAGTGGCGGGTGGATCTCATGCCGTACGGGGGACTGAAACAGAGCGGGTTCGGCAAGGAGGGTCCTCGCTATGCGGTGGAGGAGATGACCGAACGCAAGATGGTGGTGTTTCATTTGTAGAAGGCAGATTTTTACTTCTTTAAAAGCGACAGTGCTATTAACAGGTCCATTCCCAGTTGGGACGGATCATTGAGCAGGGAAGCCATGAAGCTTTGTCGAAAGGAAATACTCGTTATGCGGCTTTGCAGGCGAGCATACTTTAGCCACAGTTGGACTGCTCACCCCATTGTTCTCATCTGAGAAAGCGAACATCCATCTTGTACAAGCTCTTCTCATCACCAGCATTAGTCTTATAGGACCACACAACTTCAGAAGGCACTTCCAAAGAGAATCCATCAGAAAATTTGATAGTCAAACTCATGCTTTCCCTTGGTTTTGGCGGCTGCTTACAACAAATTAGAGCGCCATCTCCACTAAGGTTTCTTGCTTGTCCTGACATAGTACCTTGAGGGGTTACCACCGTGACAGAGCATTCAAGCAGATGTCTAATGAATTTCCTTCTCTCCTCTTGCATTTTACTCCCAGTACTCCTTAACCCGACTTTTTGGATGTAAGGCGTGACAGTGGAGAAGATAATGATCAAATCCCAATGAGAGAGGCTTGTCAGACAGCCAACGCATCGATCATCTTTCTTCTCTCTGGGTTGGGACATTGGTCTAGCTCTGAAGTTAAGTGTGCTTCGTGTGTAGGCATTTTTTCGTCCGGGTATCGACAAAGAAAGATTCCATCCACTTCTTTGAAGTCGCTCCTGCCTATAGAGATCTCGGAAGACTTGGCCAGTATTTTAGCTTTTACATAGCAACAGCGATCATCGCTTGCGGGGTATGTGCTCGCCAAGCAGTACTTCAGCACAAAGCCTAGATCTTCAGACTCAGTCTTGGGCCATTTTCTCATTTTCATCACCCTTTCTGGTCAATGTTTTTTCAAGGCTGCCAAAAGACCACATAGAATGATTTAGCGAATATCACCATATCGTTTGAGAGGTTCAAACGGCCGTTTTAGCCCAGTTTTAAATGCTTCCATGATAGAGAACCTATGGCACTTATCACAGAGACAATGTGACCCCCAAGGAATAAAATACTCTCTCCTGCCCAGTGCCACGAAGGAATAGCGGGCTCCACAACTGCTGCACTTAGTCTGTGGGTCAGTTTTCATTTTGGTTTCTCCTTGCATTTATTACAGGGGCTCTGTTTGTTGGTAGTGCTTAAGAGCAACTTGCATGCCATGTCGCAGACCACTAATTGTGATTTTCTCAACCAAATTAAGTCATTGATATAGTGGGATATTTTTTGCTCATACAGTATGCACTGTAGAGGGATCCCCGAGGCCATTTGCGAAGAAATTGCCAACTACGTTGGCAATTTCTCGGATGAGGAAGGAAAATACATGGAATTTAGACTAGTTAGAGAGTGCAAACTTGGTTAACAGGTAATGCTAACCTGATTGGCAATTCAATAAGGGGTCAGGTCTTGTTCCCTTCTACAACAGAGAGATAATCAGATCTCGATAAAGCTTGGTAGCGTCCACTACCTGCTGAAAAGAGATCGACTCCTCTGGGGCGTGGGCCTTCTCCAGTTGACCAGGTCCGAGGAGAATGGGCTTGACGCCGGAAGCCCAGAGCTGATTGGCGTCGGAATGGCTGGGGAAGGACCGAGGTTCCCAGGCAAGAGAGTGGCGGGAGTAGGTAGCCTGCAGGGCCTCAACCACTGTGCCTCTTTCCGGCAGTTCATAACCTGCTTCGATGGTGGCAAGGCGGATGTTGGTATCAACCTGGGGACTCTCTTTCTGGACGCCGTCCACAATCTCTTCCAGCTCCAGGGAAATATCACCGATGGGAGCGTGGGGTGGCAGGTGAACATCCAGCCAGGCCTCACACCAGTCAGGAACGGCAAAACCCGCCTGCGTGCTCAAGAGATTTCGGATATTGTAGATGCCTTCCGGCCGATCATTTACCATGTAGTGGGAAATGTGAAGAAGTAAGCCGAGCATGGTCTCGATGGGATTCTGATCCCGACTGGCCAGGGAGGCATGCACTCTCCTACCCTTGGCACTCAGTTGGACTTCCATGTAGCCGTAGCAACTGAGACATGGGCAAAGGTCTGTGGGCTCTGCTATGATGGCCCAGGGGAAATGATATTCCTCCAGCAAGCGCTCAGCGCCGTCTCCCTCTTCTTCTTCTCCCACCACCATAACCAGGGCCACCGGGAGTTGCCGGTGTCCAGCTTCCCACAAACTCAAATACGCCTCTATCATTGCGGCACAACCGGATTTCATATCTGCTGCGCCCAAGCCGATGATGAGATCATCCTGTTGTTCATAACCGTAGTTCTCCAGATCATAGGCAACCACCGTATCCAGATGGCCAATAAGGGCGACACGGGCATCTGTATCCGGTGGAATTACGATCAAGTTGTAGCGGCTGTCGTCCACTTCTTGGCGGATGACCGGTAGACCTTTCCTTTTGGCATGGCCGTACAGGTAGGCCAGGATCTCCTCTTCCTTGCCCGAAGGACTGTAGATGTCCATGAGGTGGCGTAAAAGCCGGCGCAAACGCTCTGGATCTATGGCGGTATCTTGGTTATTCATCTTTACTGCGCAAACGGCGGGGCTGGGACCGCTGGTTTTCTTTCTTACCCTTAAGCTCCTTCAGTTGGTCGGAGAGGTTAAGAGTCAAGTAGATGTGTTGTTGGGGATGCCCGAATCCCAATTTCCTGAAAAAATGAAGCGCAGGAAGGTTGTCCGCCTCAGTGTCCGTAAGCAGCATACGGACACCGTCCTCCAGCATGAGATCGCGGAAATGTTTGAAGAGTTTCTGCGCAATTCCTTTTCTCTGCAGTTCGGGTTCGGTGCCCAGCCAGACAAGCTGGCCGTACTTCCAGGCGGACTGGGTCTTTTCTATGGTGGTGCCGAGGACGAAGCCCACAATCTCGCCGTCAAGCTCTGCCACCAGGCAAAACTCAGACTCACTCTGAAACAGACTTATTACCTCATACTCGTCCCAGGTCCGATAGAGATTCGGCACCTCGCGGGCGGTGAAGAGTTTCTCGCCCAGGTGAAATACATCCGCCAGGTCGTCAATCTCCATTTGACGAATAACCAAACTACCACTCTTCTTCTTACTGGGTTCTTCTTCATTCATGATTGTTATGTTCCTTTTTGCTTGGTTATTTGCCATACTTATCTTCGCCCGAGAAATAGCCACAACAAGAAAACGCTACCAAGATAGTATCACGTCTCTCCTGATGAGTCGTCAAGATTGCCAACTGGATTATACGTCACTTTTCAACACTCTGCGAGTGCATGAGCTATGCCTAAAATTCGGCTTGATTGCAAAAAAGTCAATCTCCTGAGCGACAGAGCAAGGAAGCCAAGGTTGGGGGGAAAGGTGTCAGGTGTCAGGAAAAAGAAACATACACACTGCAACCTCAATGCTGCAGTACTTTACAACAACTCGCCATTTTTACCGGCAAAACCATCTAACTTTGACCTGGCGTGTCATTTGGCTGTGGTCTCAACCCCTATCTTCCTGGTGAATGCCAATTTCGGCAAGCGATTGTTCACCCCGGCAATCCCGGCAAGGATCAGGCCCAGTGCCAGAAAAGCGCTCCAGTGGAGTCTCTCGCCCAACAGCAACGCACCCCAAAAGACCCCGGTTATGGGAATCAAATAGGTTACCAGGCTGAGATTAGTGGAACCGATGCGCGGCAGCAGATAATAATAGAGGAGATAAGCCAGAGCTGTCCCCAGGAGGGAAAGGCAGGTCAACGCCGCAAGCGAGATAAATGACGGTGACAGCGACCAGGGAGCATCAAAGACGAGAATCATGGGTAGGGTGAGAAAAGCAGCGCAACATAGTTGGCCGGTGGCGGACACCAGAGGCGTAACCCCTTGCAATCGTCGCCCCAAAATTATCGCAATGGCATAACACAAGGCTGCGGCCATGACCGCCAACTGAGCCAGTACATCCTTGCCCAACCCTTTCAAAGCCGCAGGGCCAATGAGTGCCACAACGCCGCAAAACCCCAAGAAAATACCCGCGATTTTCACAATGTTGAGTCGTTCATCCCGGGTGAAGAAGTGGGCCAGAAGAACGGTGAACAGTGGCATGACCGCATTGATAATCGCGGCCAAACCAGAGTCCAGGTGAATCTCGGCCCAGGTTATGAGGGTGTAAGGCACAGCACCGTTGAAGAACCCCATGAGCAGAAATGTTCCCCAGACAGGACTCCGTCCCGGCATTCTGAAGCCCCGTGAGCGCAAAACCAAATAGAGCACTACCGCGGCCAGGCTTGTACGTCCGAAAGCCACGGACAAAGGGGGAATGGTAGCCACGGCCACTTTAATAAAAAGAAAGGAAGCACCCCAGATGAGGCTGAGTACGAGCAGTATTGCAAAGTTTCGTAGCGACACCGTGTCTTTCTCCCAAAAAATCACAGATTCTGTAAACGGGAAAGCGCAGTCATTACACTTCGCGCTTGGGCGCTCCGTTGTCACTCGGGCTGCGCCCGTCATTAGGCCTTATAGCCGTCATTAAGTTGTATCAATGGCACAATTACAATTAACTATGGATGACAGCTTAATGTATTGACTTAATGACCTTAAATGACGCCCAAGGCATAATGACAGCGGAGCGTAATGAC